>NZ_WQDM01000006.1:0-248224 GCF_013033125.1 Ruegeria sp. HKCCA4008 | reverse complement strand
GTCAGGCTCATAACCTGAAGGTCAGAGGTTCAAATCCTCTCCCCGCAACCAACTTTAGCGAACTTTTCGCATCGTCAAAGCCCGCCTCTTCGGCGGGTTTTGTCTTTTTTAGCATGGTGATCAAGTTGCCCTGCATGTCCAGGATGTGGTTCTTGGCACCATGGTCGTATGAAACGACAACCCGATCCAGCAGTTCGTGCAGCTCATCGCTCGCTCTGCCAGCCACACCTTCGTCTGTCAGGGTTGTCACCAGGTTGTCGATATATCCGCGATACAGCGACGGCATATCATCAGGAAGCGTGATGGGCCTTGGCACCAGCTGATCCCTCGTTGCCTGCAACGTTTTGAGTTCCTGGTCATATGAATTGAGACGCTCAACAACCACGTTTGAATGCTGACCATTCTCGATTGCATCCATCAGGTTCGAGATCTTCTTCTCAAGCTCTCTTGTCCTTTGGTCATGCAGGCGAAGTCCTTTGGTCATGCAGGCGAAGGGCCTCCCCGTTATCTTTCTCCTTGTGTTGCAAGTGATGGAGATACCGCGTTTTGAACTCTTGGAATGCTTCATCTCTCATCAAGTGCTCACGAAGGCTGCTGAGGATGGTCTCTGCTGCAAGATCTTCCCTCAAGCCTGGCATTCCTTTGCAGACTGATGCTCCCTTTTCCTTTGCATTGGCGCAGTAATAGCGCCGTGTTTTTGCGGAGCCTGCGACTGTCAGGTTGCCGCCGCACTGAGAGCATTGCAGGAGGCCGGAAAGAAGGTATTTCCGCCGACGAAGCCCCTGAGACGTGGACAAGCCGTTTGCATCAGTAGCCTTACGTTTCGAGCGCTGCCGTGCGAGGCTGTCCTGGCGCTCCTTCACGGCAAGCCATAGATCTTGGTCCAGAATGCGCAGGTGAGGCATGTCTGTGACTTTCCAGTCTTCGCGCGGAACTGGGCGCTGGACCTTCCTCCCGGTTTCTGGGTGCTTGGATGTTCGATGCCTTCCCCACACATAACGCCCGACATAGAGTTCGTTGTTGAGGATCCCATTGCCCCTTTTCCGGTTCCCATTGATAGTGTTTTGCTTCCAGTGGCCGGAGCCTGCTCCACGTCCACGGGGAGAAGGTATTCCATCATGGTTCAATCCTGCGGCAATCTTTTGGGGGGATTTCCCATCAGCGTATTCTTGAAAGATCCGCCGAATAATCATGGCTTGTTCATCCACGATCTCAAGTTTGCCCGTGTCTGAGACCCCGTTGGAAAGTGAGGCAACGCGATACCCATACGACAGGCCTCCAGCGCTCAGTCCGTTTTCAACTTTGCCTTCAAGCCCGCGACGTGTTTTTTTGCCGAGCTCTTCTAAGAACAAGGCGGAAAAGGTGCTGAGGATGCCGATATCCATCATTCCAAGCTTGCCGCGACCAAGCTGGTGAAGCTCAGCATCAGCGTGGGTTACCGTCTTATGAAAGGCCCAGACCAGTTCGCTATCACGTCCCAGGCGGTCGATGTGCTCGATCAGCACAATGTCGAACTTTTGGTCCCGAACGGATGACAGCAGTCTTTGATATTCTGGCCGCTCGCCGGTTGCGCCGGAGATTCCGCGGTCTGCAAAGGTCTCAGCGATCACCCATCCCTGGCGCTCCGCGTGGTGTCGGCATTCCCGGAATTGGTCATCAACAGACTTCGGGTTCTGCATGTCAGTGGAATAGCGGGCGTAAAGGGCAACACGCGGCTGATGCATGAATATCTCCGTTCAATGTTCGTCAAAGATGCTCAACTTATCGACGGGGCTTCAAGTGAAAAAATCCCGCCAAAGGAGAAAAGTGCCCTTGGAACGCCGAGCGATTCCAATATGATAGGCAGCACTGCATCCGGAGCCTCCTCTTTCGAGTTTCCCTCCTGGGACCCTTGTTTTGCGGCGACTTCGGCGATCAGGTCTATCATCTTCGAGAGGTTCATTCGGTTCTCCTTCGGCTGGGACATTCGAAAACGCAGCACGAAAGAGCCTTGAAACCTGAAGCATAGGCATGCGGAAGCCCGCGCCGTTCATGACGGTGCGGGCGATATTTGCGACAGCCAAAAACCTCGTAGAGCGAGCGGAAAAATGGGGTGCCGAAGGCGGGGCCCTATTTTTCCATAGTGAGCTATGAAAAAACCGGTTTTGTTTTTGTGAGCGCTCTCTGGGAACCATTTCCTTTGCATGAAAGCAGTTTTGAATATTGAGCGGATCGGCTTCAATGCTCTCAAGGCGCATGCGCAGCATGAGCGCCGAGAGATTGGGGACCAAACCCACACGGACGAGGCAAAGACACACCTCAACGCCTCTATTGGCCTCGATAAATGCCCTGAGACGGCTGTCAGGAAATACCTGGATCAGACTGGGGCCAAGATCGACAAGCGCAATGAGAAACCTATCACACGCGTTTTGTTGTCAGCCTCGCCGGAGTATTTTCGCCCTGGTCGTCCAGACCAAGGCGGGGAATATGACCGAGAGAGATTGAACCCCTGGGTTCGTGAAAGTGTCAAATGGCTCAAGAAGGAATTCGGTGAGGATGCGGTCCATATTGCTACGCATCTCGACGAAACCACACCGCATATCCATGCAGTGATTGTTCCGACCTATAACAAGAAAACCAAGCGCCGGACAGTCAAACAGGTCAGCCACCACAAGCACCCAGCGTTCGCGGCGCTGAACAGCTATGAGGATCTACACGACAGGTATGCTGCGGCGGTGCAGCACCTGGACATTCGTCGGGGCGACAAGCTCCCGGACGAACTCAGGAAAGAACGCCGCTCCAAGACAAAGAAGGAATGGCTGAACGGGCGTATCAAAGCGGCTTCAGCTCAATTGTCTTTGCTTGATGACGAGATCCGCATGCACCTGGGCAAGAAGCTCAAGAGCCTGCGGCAGACGTTCCTGTCTCGCAGGCCTCAGAAGGACCAAGGGGTAGCAGGTGCGGCCCTGGCACAGGTGCGATCAAAGACAAGAACAAGAGGACGGTCCCGATGAAGCATGACGAATTCACAATGGCACTCTGGGAGCTGTGTGATGATATTGCAGAATTTCCGACTGTCGAAGCAGAACAGGTTGAAAGGCTGCGAAAGGGCGCGCTGATTAAGGCAAATACGCCTTCCAAAGACCTCCTTGCCGAAAGCGTTGCCAACGAACCGCAACGCGAACGCATGGTGAGCGAATTCTATCAGGAGGCGGTCGCATCAGGGCTGGTCAGCGCGGAGGAGCTGCACGAGGAGAGAAGACCGTCCGCCGGGATGGATGCGGACCTTTGGCGCGTGCAGTATTTGGAAGATCGCATCCATCGGTATGGTCTGGCCCTGCTCATCCTCCAGCGCGTGGCTGAGAGTGACGACGAGCCCGACATTTCGCCAAACGAGCGAAAGGCCGAGAAGCCTTTTCGAGGGTGTGAGCGATAGCGCCCTGGTCGCCGCCGGAGGCGAAGACCAAGGCGTGGTCAATCAGGCGATGGCTTTGCTCCGCTCCTCCCAGTAGTCGCGGATTTCCATTGCCTCTTCCCAGTCAAGCGGAAGCTCATAGCGGCGCTCAAACAGCGAATATCGCATAGCGATGTGGGCTGCTTCGAGATTGTCATTGTCCAAGCTTGGGAACAGGTCGAAATCGACATCGCTGTGAGCGCCATGGGTCGAGAGGATGAAACGGGCCAGCCGGAGGCTCACCCCGCTGTCAGCTCTCACAGCATCCAGAAGCCGTTCAACTGCTTCACGGGCTTGTTCTTTTGTCACAGAAATATTTTTCATGAGGGATCTCTTGTATCGGAGGGGTTGAAGTCTATCTGGGGTAGGGGTTTGTTTTTGGCCTTCCCGAGAGTGAGAAGGCCAAAAACAAACCCCTACCCCTAAAAGATCAGTTCATCAGGCTCATGACTGAGTGGGCTTGGGCTGCGGATTTGATCTCCCGGATGCCAGAAACCAAATCTCGAGCTTTCAGGGGTTTGCCTCGTGCTTTGAGCCGGTCGCGGATGGTCTCAGCCTTTTGGACCGTCTTTTCCAGTTCGGAGAGGCCATAGCTGGTCAAAAGGCGGCGGGCGTGGTCGAGGTGCAGCGCCACCATCCGAACAGCCAGAGACATACTGCCGCGTTCAATTAGGGTTCCTGGGTGCCCCGCGATTACGTGGAACACAACAGCGTAAGAAAACGCTGAGAACATTGCACGCCGATAGAAGCTGGCCGGAATCTCAGCCTCGACGAACAGCGTGCGGAAGCTGTCTTTGAACAGATCAATCGCATTCGGGCAAAAGGTGAAGGTGGCGTCTTCAAATTCGCTGCGCGAAAGCAATTTCAACCAATCAGACCGCAAGTGGGCATAGCGGCTCTGGATGGCGGGACAATCCCAGTCCTCGAAATAGATCGGAAAGTCCTGCGTAAGCCGCTTGGGGTCCCGGTCGGCGTGAATGAAATTGTAACGCTGCGCGAAACCATCCACCAAGGATTCAGCACCAATTTGGTCACCGAATGTTTCGCCAACATTGATACCGAGGATCGAGAAGGCGTGGTCCTGGATTACAATCTGCGCCTCCTTGGTCATGCGTGTGATCTCTCCGCCAGAATAGGCTTGCAGCAAGATATCTTTGATTTCTTCCATGTGCTGGAGGCGCTGAATTTGGTTGAGGAACTGGCCGAATTCGTCACGGACCATCAAACCCTTTGGGGCTTGCTGGATATTCGCAACGAACTGAGCAGCGGAGGACGCCGATTTCAGTTCTGGAACCACTGGCTTGCCGTCAGCACCTGTAAGCCAACTCGCAACCTTGTCAGTCGCAAAGGTTTTGCCAGATCCCGAAGCCGCGAGAACTACGGTCCAGAGCTTTGGCGAATACAGAGAGCCGCTGATCTCGTATTTCGCTCCCAGGGCATTTAGATAGCCCGAAACAATGGACAGCGCTGCGACCAGTGGCAATTCCAGGGGAATGTCCGTCTCGCGTCGGAAGAGTTCAATGATTTCTTCGAGGAATGAACCCGGAGGAACCACCTTCAGACCATCCCAATCGGGGGAGCCTTGATAACTCAGGAAGGCTTGGACGGTCTCTTGTCCTTCCAGGGTTAGCCCGGAAAGACAGTCGAGAAGACGAGGCGAGGGGGTGCCAACCTTCTTGGCTCCTTTGAGGGAGTTGTTGCGGACATGCGGTGACATAGAATGATGTTCCTTTTCAGTTTATGTTTTGACCGGTGTTTGTTCCGGCTGAAAAGGAAATTGGCCAAAGCTGACGAAACCGAAGAAATTGGCAGCACATTTCTCGAAAAAAATCGGGGGGGGAGGGGAGGAAAGCGTCAGTGATCACCTGTTAAGTATATGAGTTTATGTGTTTTTTACTGTGGTTTTGGAGTCAGCAAGCCGTATGCAACGTGAAAGGAGGGTGGCGAATCTTGTTCGCTTCATTGTCCTCAATGAACTTGCACATATGTAGCGAATGCGCGTCTTGCATCACTGATCATGAAGAGGGGTGTTGAAGGTGAGTCGGTTGGATGCGGACGTGGATAATGTTGCCTGATTGTTTGTTTGACTCATGATTTCGAAAGGTTTTTCGGTCAATGTCTACATATAGTGACCGAGGGTAGTAGCTGAGAAGGCTGTGCTTGACGCGCAGTTCAAATGAAACTACATCTTGGTTGTGCCTACGCGCCGTTCGTGCGCTGTGATGAAACTCAAAACTCTGAGCATCTCAGCGCCGAGTGTTAGATGGAATGTTGGAGCGACCGGAACGTAACTGTATCCGAGAGTCAATCCGGCGGACTGACTGCAGCGAGACGGGGGTCGCGGTAGGCAAAGTAATAGTAGATGGGGTCCACGTTTGACGTGGACCCCATTCTATTTTGTGAAGTAGTCGTTTGCGAACATATTTAGGTGGGTGCGAGTTGAAATTGGGTGCTCATCATCGTGACAGCCTCTGAACACTCCCTCAATGCTCGTTCGATCCTTTTCGGTAGCGGAGACATTGTAGTGACGTTTGTCATCAATTCGTGCGCCGAATCGAAAGTATGCGTTTAATTCACAGGATTTCGGATGTGGGTGCCCAGTTTCTGGCCGAGCATGCCTCTCCTTTCCATATGAAAAAAAGAGATATTTGTCGTCCACGACGTATTTAGTTTTGTATGCGGACTTCTTCCTTGGGCGAACGCGCCGCCGAAGCGATTTTAGCTGTTTGTCAATTTCTCCTGAAAGGTCGCCATAGACACAGGCGTTTCCAATGATCTCCGACAATTGACGCAATTCGTCGCCATGGAAATTCCTAATCGGCAGCGACATCAGCTCGATATCGTTTGCTGATGAAAACCGCATTAGTATCTGCCCAAGCGCTGCCAGACTCCTGCTGAGAAGCTTGTCAAAATACCCCTTGTGATTACCTGATATCTCAGCGCTGTTAAAACCTACCACGAAAACAGCATTCGGGATGCGTCGTGTCAGGAATAACAAATCGTGATCTACCAGAAGTATACAGGCATCTGCATCATTTGATCGTTGAACAATGAACGCTTCAAAGTCCTCCTCTGAAGCGGCCCCCCTCGGAGAATACGAGTTTATGTGAACGGTCGGGCGCTGCCGCGAAAAATGCCCCCTGTTTAGAGCATCTTTGGGAATGGCTCGCCCCTTCTCGCCAAAATATTGGCGCACGTTACCATCGCGTGTTGCAACGCAAACAAAAAGTCTCATTATTTCGAGATGAGTTTGGCCAAAATTTTCGTGGGGATATGAACTTCGCTTAGTTCCTCGTCACTCAATTGAGAAAGAAGTTTCAGGAAAGAGGTCACGATAACTGCGTTTGGGGGTTGGCGGCGTTCACGCTTTTCTGGTTGTGTCTCACGCTCAAGATCCGGGAACTTGTATTCGTTACCTGCGGGGATCACTCCAACTTGTGCTTTTCGCACTGGGTGCTCCACCAGCAAGTATGAGCCAGTGGCTTCCGTAGCTTTGACGAAGTGTTTTAGCCGTTCGTCACCTAAAATATCTTTGTAGTCTGTGCCGTGCTCTTCCTTGAACTCACCAGGGATTTTGCTGAGTAGATATGGTTCTTCGAATGCGTCCCAAAGCTCATTGCTGTTGGTTTTAATAAAATCAATCAGCGTATCTCGGTTGATTGCAGGGGTGTTTGACATGTCGTGTCTCTTCAGCGAATTCAAATACTTAGTGTAAGCTTGGATAGCATTCTACTTTTAGGGGCATCAATGCCTGATTTGCATGGGCTTTGATGGATGCGAGGTCTTTTGAGAGAGCGCAGTGCTTCCGTCAGTTCATGTTGCTTCAAGAATTCGCCAAAGTCCAAATCCTGCTCCCGCAACCAAACTTTAAAGACGAATATAAAACACTTAGCCTCGCAGCTCGCGGGGCTTTTTGCGTTTGGGTAATGTCCCCTGGCGAACAAGTGAGCATTTTCGAGGTTGGACATGGCAATGGGATCCAACTGTAATAAGAGAACTTCATCGCTTTCGGAAAAAGATCTCATAATCGGAGCAGCTATACAGAACGGGGATTCGATGTGCTGTGTCGCTTCGAACCTGAAGGTTCGGTGGCCTCGCGTTGATAAATGCCTCAGAAAAATTCGCCATATCTGGCCCATGATCCATCTATGTTGGCGTCTTTTACCGTGATTTCAACGGGTTCAGCAATTTTGCCAGAGAGTGGCACAAATCAGATATTTCGCCTTGTATTCCCGTCGCTTGCAAGGATATACCCGTCGGCGGAGACGTGGCCGAGTGGTCGAAGGCGCTCCCCTGCTAAGGGAGTAAACCAGGAATGGTTTCGAGGGTTCGAATCCCTTCGTCTCCGCCATAAACCTTTGATAATAATCGTAAATAAATTTGCGCCGCGCCGCAGAATGCCTGACATTCTTTGCGCCTAAATTGATCGATTTTAACATTGAATCGAAACACTATTTTCCAACACAGTATGAAAAAGTGGCACAAAACTGACACAGATTCGCGCTCAAACCGCCGCCTTGTAAATTTGTTTTCACTTTATGGTGCAGTTGCAGAAAAATCGGCACTGGCTTAGAGCGATTTCCGACCGTGTATCTGATTTACGTTAATGCGCGTCAGCGTCATCGACACCATCGGTGAAATCTCCAAGAGAATTTAGAGACCGATCTAACATCTCGATGGCGTTCTGGACGATCCAACTCGGGTTTAAGAAGTCTGTCCAAATTCTAGCCATCATACCATCGCTCACATAGAACCAAGGCTCTTCCGTGTAGTCTGAAAGCTCAGGGTGTTTAATGCGGCATTGAATGCTATTCTCGTCAGCTTCAACCTTCAGTTCAATTCCATCGTAAGCCAGCTTCGATTCAAACTTACCCATGTCCAAGATGGTTACGATCACTACCTCTCCGTGTACAAACTTGGCATAGTTCTTAGTATGCTTGAAGGACAACGCATATGGGTAATGATACGCCCATAGCATATTGGATTTTATGTCATTGACGAAATTTCCAAGAGCGCGGTCACCGTCGATGCCATCCATCAGTCGGCTCATATCTCTTTCAGCGCCCTGGAAAACAGCGACTCGCAAGCACTCATCTACATCGAATGTGACCATACCCTCGGATTCCGCATCCTGTATTGCGGCTTCGAGCTGTTCTGAATATGAATTCAACGGGAGAGATGTTTCAATCCGAACGGTGGTTTTTGAGTTTCCACGAAATCCTTGAGCCCGATCCGATTCAAGAAATTCCAATAGTTTTGCCAGTTTCCGCTTTTGACGTTTCCCACGTTTGTCTTTCGTCTTGGACGACTTGACTTCAATGGGGAAAGGGTCTGCGGCACCCAAGAGGCAAACGTCCCCGTACCTAACGACATTGGTTAGATCACAGAGCACTGCTGGCACGCCTGCTTCGATGGCTTGCTCTAAAACAGCAATTTCTCCGGCAAGTCCAGTTTGACCTGATAGAAACCCTCCACCTTGTTTGGGGCTGTAATTTTCAACATTGAAGTAGGTTTGTTTGAGAGAGAACCTATCAAGATAAAGGAAGGCTAGGCTGTCGCCCAAGCAAAGGAAATTATACCGCAAGTACTGCCAGTCTTTTGGATCATCTCCGCTATCTTTCGCAGACTTAATTTCAGTTTCCGTTCTCAGGATTGCGCTTACTAAACTCCTCTGTATTTCAAGAAGGTGATCGAGACGATCTAGGTCCTCAGCAAGAACGTGAACTTCGCTGTGTAAACGAAATAGTTCTTCGTAAAGTGCGTCCTCTTCCGATTGTACGCACGTATCTTCTTTGGGATTTGTATCGATCATCAAATGCTCAGAGAGTTGTATGGCAGTCCGCTTTGGGCTTCCAGGGGTGCGAGTGGTTAGAACTCAGTCCGTACTTATTACGAAATCCTCTTTCTCCGGGTCATATCGCCACGACACCCTGCTCGGATAATCGTGTGCGGCAAGCTCGAGTATCTTGACGATCTCTATGAGCGGGACTCGATATACCCACTTTTTTTTCTGGTAATCAGAACTTGTATACAGCCCTTCCCAATTTCGGTCTAAACCACGATAGGCGTATGTGAAGTCAGCGTGGATAAACTGATTGCATAGAAACATCGGCCCTCGAGTGACGGGTTCCTCGCAATCAAGTTTATATAGCTCCTCAATGTCGCGGTAGATTAGCCTATGTGGCTTTCCATCGAAGGCGCAACGAAATACCTTGGCCTTGTGGTTTTTCATCTTGGACGAAAAACGGTTAGCTTCTGCTAGTCTTCGGACCATGAACATCGCCACGGTCACATCCTTTTCGAAGTTCACTACCAGCCGTTCGCTCCAACGTGGTGGCTTTCTTACCGGCTGGAAGCTTTTTGCGTAAGCAATCAGATCTTCACGCCAATAGTGTGATTCAATTACCATCGATATGTTCCATGTCGACCCGGTCAACTAACCGCGTATACGTGAGCTTCCCTTAGCCTAATTTTCCGTCAACCGGCCTCAAGCCACTACGTCTGTGAACGTTTGAAATAGGCCCCGGTTTGGGCAGATACCTTTTTAACGTGCAGAACCCAACGGACAAGTAACAGTATGAGTTTCTGACAAAAAACATGAAAACGAGAGAGGCAAGCGCACGGGACACTGAGCTTACGCGAGTTATTTCGTGCAAAATTGGCACAAAACTGACACAACAAGACGAGATTTGAGTGTAACTTATTGATTTTTTTATATTATTTATACCCAGTAATTCCTCTGCTAAGGGAGTAGGCGGGAAACCGTCTCGAGGGTTCGAATCCCTTCGTCTCCGCCATCCAACTTTCTTTAGCTTTCTGTCCGGGGAGATTCAGCCCGAAGATGGCTGGGCCCCAGATATCCTGTTTTGCATTGGATTCTGCGATTTCTCGAAAGATCGGAAAGCGGCGGCGGGGCTTGGTGTCCAGCGCGATCGAAGCCCTTTCTATACGGGACATTTCCAATGTGATGCTGAACAGGGCAAAAAGCCTGTCAGAATGACCGGTCACGATCCGGTAACGGCGTCGTGCGAATCGTTGTTTCTGTCGATCGGGAGAGCAACATGCCGCAACATATCATTCCGTCTGAACCCTGGCAGGACCTGGAAAAGCCCAATCGTGGATTGAACCGGGATCAGTATCATTCGAACACGCCGATTGGCGTCCGGGAGAGGGCGGCCGATGAACATAACGGCGAAGCAGACCTGTTTGCCGGGACTTGGCCCACGAGCTTTTCGAAGGGCTTGCGGCATGACGAAAACGGTATCGTCGACGCGCAGGTTTATACCGAATTTCTGGAAGAAATGGCTGACCCTACCTGCACCGACAATCATGGAAACAGGCTGACGCTGTTTGACACGCCAGCCTATTCCGGGCCCTTCCGCACAGCGCCATCAGAGGGTGGTGAATTTAGGTGGCGTGCGTGGGAAGGGCCAATCCTGGGTCATCGGTTGGGGTTCAATGGTTTGGACGCCGGCGGTTTGGGTATCGCTCCGGCGCCCAGGCTTGGGTCGGATGAATTGGCGGCAGAGATGGCCGAACTCTATGCGATGGCCTGTCTGCGGGATGTGCCCTTCGAAACCATTCGGGATGGTGCCGAGGGAACCGACAAGGTACTTGGCGCCCTTGGCCGGTTGGAGTGGTTCCGCAAAGACGGTTGGCCAAAGGATGCCAGCGGCGCCGAGATCGGGAAAGTACCGGCGGCGCGCCGGGTTCGAGATGGCGAAGGTCTGTCTTCCCGAACTTTGTTCCGCGGCTCGAGCCAAGGCTGTTCGGACGGGCCTTACGTGTCGCAGTTCCTTTTGCAGGGTTACGACCCGCTGACGTCAGACGTGGCGCATGTGCAAGGGCGGTGGTTGGCAAATACAACTGCGCCAAGGGCAATGCCGTTTGGTTCGTTTCGGGTTGACCAAAGAGTTGCACCACAGGCCGTTGGCGTGGACTATTTGCGGGACTGGGCCGAGTGGCTGGACGTTCAGAACGGCGCGGACGCGACCGGCGAACTAGCCTTTGAAGCCTGTGGCCCGAAGTTTATTGAAACACCTCGCGACCTTGCTACCTATGTGCATTTCGACTCGATCTATCAGGCTTTTTTCAATGCCTGCCTGCTGATGTTGGGCCGAGGGTATCAAGCAGATGATGGTCTGCCCGAAGTCTGGAATTCCCGTGCAGAGGATGGCGGGGCCCATTGGGGCGCGTCTCATGTACTGTCGATGCTGGCAGAAACTGCGACAAGGGCAATGCGGGCCGTGCGACGCCAGACCTTTCAGGTGCACAACCGCGCCCGCCCTGAAAAGCTGGGCAGCGTTGTAACCCTGGTGGCGAATGGTCATGGCGCGGTGCTTGGCGCAGCGGAACCGTTTGCCGCAGCCTATCTTGAGAAATTGGAAAGCGCCGCCTGCGAAGATTTCAGTCTTGTGGAAGCCATTGCCGCCGCGCCGGCCACCAAGCGGTTCGCGCACAACGCGGTTTCTCATAAAGGGCTGCCGCAAATCGATCGCAACCTGCTGTTGCCTGTTGCTTATCCCGAGGGCTCGCCAATGCAGCCGTCCTACGGGGCGGCGCATGGGGCAGTTGCCGGGGCGTGCGCGACGCTGCTCAAGGCGTTCTTCAGAACGCACGCGCTGGACGGGTCCCGGGTATCTTTGGCAGAGGCGGGTATGGAGCGCGTCTTTGTTCCGGCTCCGGGTGGCAGGACACTGGTTGAGTCCGTACGGCCAGAGGACAGCGCAGCGAAACTTACGCTGAATGGCGAGCTGAACAAGTTGGCTGCGAATATCGCGATCGGGCGCAATTTTGCAGGGGTACATTTCTACAGCGACTATTTCGACAGTATCCGAATGGGTGAACGCGTTGCAGTGGGCATTCTGGCCGAACAGATGGCGAATTTCCGGGGGGGCGCGAAAATGTCGCTTGAAACATTTGATGGAGATCGCCTCAACATCGTTGGCGGTCGTTCTTGCGGTAGCGAAATCCACATTGTGAACAGTACGCCCGAATTGTGGTGGACCCGTCATTTGCCCGAACAGGCGGGGTGGGCAGGATGAAGCTATCAGGCCCCATGACAGGTCGGTTTCCATGATGCTTCCTTGTTCGTCACCGGTGGCGATCGCCCCGTCGGAATTGAAAACCTACGGGCATCGACCTCTGACTTTCCATTCTAGTGTCTCTGAAGCCCAACGGTGTTCTTTGATGTCTGTATTCCAATCGCCGGGACTTGCTGATCAAGGCGTGAACGAAGCCACCCGGTCAGCGTGGAACTCAAGCATTCAGAACATATTCGACGTGCAGGGCGTCAGCCCGTTTCTGGTCATGGATCCGCGTGACATCGAGGCGGGCCAGCCTTCGAATGGGTTCAGATGGCGCGCCGATCCCCGGGAACCGCGGGACTGTCTGGGCGATGAGCTGGCGGCGCGCGTGTGTGACCAAGGCTGGTCCGGCAGGGTTGAGCTGCACAATGAATATCTTGAATACACGTTGGTAATGCGACCCGATGCCGGTGGCAGGCTGCGCCCGAAGCGATTTGTGGCCACTACCGAGTTTGTGGAGTGGTGGCAGTTCATGGCGGTGTTCGATCTCGATCACTTCCTGTCGGTGGTCGCATCGGTGACCGGGCGCTTCTACTCCTGCAAGGATCTGTTTGAAGTCTCACGGTCGGTATGGATGTCGATGGATGTGTCCGAGCGCGCGGCCCGCTTTCACAAAAGGCTGGTGGGTAGGGATCACGCGCATCCGCCGGAACATCCGTTGAATATCCAGCATGCCCTGTTTCTGGCCAAGGGCACGAACCGATTGACCGGTCTGATCCAGACCATACATTTTTCTTCCTTCCCATATCTCGTGAAGGACGGCGAGAGCAACCGGCGCGCCCGGCTTGAAGAAGTTCTTGATTTCGCGAACCGGCAGGATCTGTACTGCGGGCATGCAGGGATGCGCCAGGTGAGCGATACGCTTGAACTGGCCGCGGGGAACTGTGGCAAGTCACCTTCGGGTCGGGCGATGGCATTCTCTGATCCGCTTGGGCTGTATATTCAGGCATTCCATACATCACGACTGATTGTGGGTGCGGGCAGGGTGCCTCGGGGCTGGGTCCGGTTCAGGCGCGGTGCGCCGGGAATGCACATGCGCCTTGAATTCGGGCCTGCCGACGACGATCCCCGGTTTCTGGATGATATCACGCTGGGAACAGGCCCTTCGGCGCTCCCTGTCTCGGGCTATGCTCTGGCCAGCTTGATCGAGGTCGGACCGATGATCACAGTTGCCGCCAGGCCGCGCGTGATCACCCGTGTCGAATTTGTTGAAATTCCGCATGCTGATCCAGGGCGGGTTGTCCGCAGCCTGCCCGAGACCGAACGTTGCAGGCAGCTTTTGGAATTCGCGGACCGTTGCAAGGCAGAGACCAACGGCGACACGACAGGCTTTCGCAGACACGGATCCTGACCGGTGCTCAAACTGCTACGGCTTTGACCACCGGCAGGGGAATTTCAGGTGCGGTCATGTCAAAAACCGCAACCGGACGACCGAGGGCGCGACTTGCCGCTGTCAATACCGTCGTCAGCGATGGGTTCGGGCTGTCCCACGCCTGCACGTCGAACAACCGCGTCGGAGCAACAGGCCGGTCATTCTGCGCGCCGCGATAAAGCCGGAACAGACGGGCCTGTTCGGCATCCATGCCGTGATCCGTTACACCGTTGTGTTCAAGCATCACCATGTTGCGCCAGGACACCACCGCCTCGGATGCTGCGTGCCAGACGCCCCGCGCCAGATTTGCGGAAAGCGCCGACCCATAGGTCGGCCTGCCGCCATCCGCATCTGCGCAGACCGCGCGCAGCAGAAGGCCGATGCCCGGAACTTCGAGGACGTGAAGGCTCAGTTGCCGCAGTTGGATGTGCAGCCACTGCGTCAAATCATGGGGCAGGACCGTGTCCGGCGCCAGGTGGTCAAACCCCTGCGATCCAAGAGCGTGTTCCAAACACTCCAGCGCCGCCCACAGCGCGGCGGCTTCATGCGTCGGGCCAGCCGCGGCACCTTTCGAATTGACCTTTCCGTCACTGCCCGGAACACCCAGTGCAAGCGCGTCGTTTGGCATCACATGGGATGCGCCATCCGACGCAATCAGGCTTTCGCGGGTTGGTGGTGCTTCGGCACTGTATTGCAAGGCATAGCGCTCGATCGCTTCGAAGCCGGCCAGCCGCGCCGCCTCTTTTGGTGTGCGGCCGGTGCCGAAAGACACGCGATGGCCCATCCCGCCCTTGGGGGGCAGAGCTCCGTCGCGCAGCTCGATCAAGCGAAAAGCCGCGTGGATCGGCGCATTTTTGGGGAATTCGGCAAACGAGGGTTTGGAAATTAGCCGAGCAGTTTCAGCGCGTTCTATCAACGTGTCGGTCATTTTCATTTCCGGATAAGCATATTACCGGGTATACAAGTGGGCATTGTTGTTTGAGAAGGAGATTTTACGTGGCTCGTTTGGCAATCAACCCGAATTATTCGTTGAAAGACTTGGGGTGCGAAGTTCTGAATGCCGCGCGCGGCCGTGCGCTGGGGTCGCAAGATGATCAGGACGCGGCGGAACGCAAAATTCAAGAAATCCTTGCGGACAGTGGTAATCCAGAGGTCAGGTTTGTCTATGACACCAAGGATCTGGTTCATATCGTTGTTCCGGACCTGAGTGACAAAAAGCCGGATCCGAACCCCGATCACGAGTCATGGTGCTGCAAACTGGCCTATGAAGCGATGGGCGGTATCGTCATATTTGGATGCAGCGGTTAACGACAACCCCCGAACGTTTTTGAGGGCCGTTAGTGACTGAGGCAAAAACCAAGGTTTTTTTGACCGGACCGTTTCAGATTATCCGTGACGACGGTCAGGATGTGACGCCTCGGGGCACCAAAGCGAAAGCTCTTCTTGCTTTGGTGCTTCTGTCGAAAAACGCAATACGCAGCAGGGCTTGGTTGCAGGACAAGCTCTGGAGCGAGAGTTCGCCCGCACAAGGCGCGGCGTCGCTGCGCAAAGAGCTGAGTATTCTCAGCAAGCACTTTTCCAAGCACAAAATTGATATTCTTGAAATCACCCGTGAAACGGTGTCGGTCAATCTGGCAGCAGTCGAGGTTGATCTGTTTGACGAGCAGCTCAGTTCCGATCGGGCTGAATTGCTGGAAGGGTTGGACGTTGCCGACCCCGAGTTCGAGGCATGGCTGACGGTTGAACGGCAGGCCTATTGGGACATCGATACAGACTCAGACGGGCCGGTTCTGGCGGGCCGCGGTTTGCCGGTGCATTGGGGGCGTTTGCGTCCAGCGGTTGTGGTTGAGCCGTTTGAAGTTGTTGGGGAAACGCCGGATATCAGCATCGCTGCCTCCTCCATACGAGACGAACTCATGTTTCTTCTGGGCACAATGTCCGACGTGATCGAACTGCGTGACGCGCGCAGGCAGGAAAGCCCGGTTGAAGGTTATGTTCTCAGCGGCAGCGTGGTTGGCGCGGAAGGTCTGCGGGTGGCCGCTCAATTGACGTCAACCGCGGATCAGGTGTGCCTTTGGACACAGCGGTTCCGCTTTCGTGCGAAGGAAACATTCGACGCGGTCGAAGAAATCGCCATGAAGGTCGTCGAGGCGCTCCAACTGCGATTGCGCGACGGGTATTGGTCGGAAATCTGGTCAGGTCGTGCCACTTCGACCGAGGCCTGGTCTGCGTTCCAGAAAGCGCGCATATTGGAAAGTCAGGCAACGGAAGACGGGTTGCAGGATGCCATCCGTCAATACCGCGCCTGTCTCGAGTTTGACCCCGGATACCTGCCGGCACGTGTGGCGATCGGTTTCTGTCATTTGGACATGATCCGCCTGGGCATGGATGCAAACCCGGCCGAGACGCTGGCAATGGTAGAGGCCGAATGCAAACAGTTGCGCAACCTGAACCCGACTGACCCGTATTGCTCCGCCCTCCATGCTTTTACCCACAGTGTTGCAGGCAACACGTCAGAGGCTTGCAGCTTGATGCTTGCCGTCGTGGAACGTTTCAGCGGAAGTCCGGAATTGTTGGGATATTACGGCATCCTGTTGGTGTATGATGACCGGGCCGAAGAAGGCGTTTCGGTCTGCAAGAAAGCGTTGGCGTTGACGCCGCATCCGCCCATTTGGATCGAAGCAAATCTGGCAATCGCAATGATGATGACCGGGGACAAGGCCGCGTGGCAGCATGCCCATAACGTGTTGCGGGTCGACCCAGGACGCGTTCGTCCCCGCGTCGTGCTGTGCATGCTGTCCGCCGCCGCCGGGAACCATTCCCTGGCGCGTCGACATGCCCGGCAGATTCTGGAGTTGCAGCCGGGCTTTACGGCCGAACGCTGGGCCTGGCCCGGCTGTTTCAAGAACCGGCAACACTACGAAAAAGGCGTGCGGCTGTTGTCGGCGGCTGGTCTGTGACGGGTCGTCAGGTTTCTTCCAGCACCTTGCGGGCCACGCGAAAACACTCCAGCGCCTGAGGAACACCGCAATAAATCCCGACCACGTGGATGATGGCGCGGATTTCTTCCTTTGAAACCCCGTTGTTTATGGCGCCCCGGCAATGGATTTCCCATTCATGCATCTTGCCCAGCGCACCGATCATCGACAGGTTCATCATCGACCGGGTCTTGGCGTCGATCACGTCGTCGCCCCACCCAAACCCCCAGCACCAGGCCGTCATGGCTTCTTGAAACGGGCGGGTGAAGTCGTCGGCGGCAGCAAGGTTTTTTTCCACATACTCTGCGCCCAGCGTGTTCTTCCTTTGCTCCAGTCCTTTCAGAAACAGGTCTTCGTCGAAAATGTCGGCCATTGCGGGTCTCCGGTGTGTCAGTGTGTCAGGCGGTGTCTGTAAAGGTGATCGTAATGCGGTTTCATCCTGCGGTGCACCTGTTTCACCCGGTCTGGCGCGTCCGCGATGTCGATATGCGTGCGGGGCTGCGGGGCAAGCCCGGTCGATTTCGCCAGGTTGCCATGGAACGACCCGCCGTCCCACCAACTGAGGGCGGACGGATCACCGCCCGGTTCCCATGTCAGCGCCTCTTGGATGAATGGGATTCCCACCGCGTCACAGAAGGCCCGGGTCATGCCGTGTGGGTCTTCCAGCAGGTCATCGCTGTCAATGACCGGCGGCGGAGTTCCGTTCAACGCCGTCAACAGATCGAACAGCGCGCGCTGTTCGGGAAAGCCAACCTCGCCTTCGGCAAAGTCCGGCCATTGCTTGTACATCGAAGTGATGGTCTTGGCCGGGTCCCGGATCAGGAAGGCGTGGGTGAAATGCGACAGAAACTCGGCATCCCACATGTGGTTGATGTAATGCGGAAAATCCTTGAGGAAGACCGGCCCCTGTTTCGCCCGCTGCTGAATGTCCAGCCACACGCTGTCCAGTGTCAGGCCCGGCGTTGTCACATCACCCGGTTGGAACCGATGCCAAAGCGGGTCTTCACCCTGATACCACGCCTCGCCAAAGGGCTCGTGCAGGCAGTCGAGATCACCGCGTTGCCGCATCATCCACTCGAACGCGGTTGACGTGGATCTGGGCACGGCCCAGAGCGCGAGGATTTTGTGCATGGTCATGGCCTCTCGAACAACTCAAGACGTTTCAGCAATTGCCCGTGCGGTTTGTCGGGTGCGATACCGAGGGATTTGAAGATGCGCCAGTAAAGCGCGATGTCGTGGCCGATCACCGGTTTGCCCAGCGCGTTTTCTAGCGTATCGGCCAGATGCAGCGGGCGCTGGGGCAAGCCACCGGGTCCGGTGCGGAAATTGCACATGCCATTGATCAGGATCGCTTCGGCCCGAGGTGCCTTGTCGGCCACATATTCAAAGCTTTTCAGCGCCAGATCGCCGTCAAAGACCCAGCGACAGGAATTGACGTCTTCCTGACTGTCGAACCAGCCCTGATCGTGGAAATTCCCGGCCCAGACCACATCAAACCCGGCTTCTGTCAAGAAACTGACCGTGCCCTGCCACCATTCCGGCCAATGATAGGCGGCGTTCAGGGCAACCTTTTCGACATTCAGGTCACGCAATGCCTCGACCATGGCATATCCTGCCATGTGAAAGCGGGTTTCATATTTGTCTGACAGGTCTTCGCAGTGTTGCCGAACGCCTTCCACGCCCAGCCCGCTGGCATGGACCCAGTTCGAACCGACCTGACCGCAGACATCCACACCGTTGCGGGACATGCAGTGCACGAAGTCTTCGAGCATGCCAAAGTTCTGTTTCCGCTGATCCAACCCGTGCACATAATCTGGCACATGCAGCATCCACCCGTGAACGCCCACCGTTTCGGGGCACATGCGCAGGAAATCCGAGGGCGCGGCGTCAAAATCGAACGGCGGGCAGGTGAACCCGACCTGATGAGGGAACAGTTTGTGTTCCGGGCGCCAGACTTCAGGCATCAGCATCAGCGTGCTACCTCGGCCACTAATCCACAGCCTCGCGCATCCATTGCTGAAGCTGCGCGATGGAATGTTCCGACATCACCCCGCAACCCGGATCCAGAACAAGCGGTCCCGGGCGATAGCCCCGCGACTTGAGCCCGCGATGAACGGATTCCACGAGGCGGATGTCTTCCTCGACCGTCGTTTCGCGGTCCTGGACCGCCAGTCGCCGGATGACCGCACTGTCCGAGCCTCCCTCGGTGTACCAGCCGCGCCAGACGGTGCAGTGATCGGCATCAACCGCGCGCCAGTGATAGGTGTTCAGCACATTGCCGGGGTAACACTGGAACGAGAACATCGGCCACAGGAACCACGATTGGTAATCGCCCGCGTGCGGTACCGACAGGTCGATGGGGTAGGTCATCTTGTCGAGGCTCTGGCACTCCGTCGTGTGACGCAGGACGTAGCCGCCGCCCGCGTCCGGCTGAATGTCATAGGTCTCGGGCTTGACCACACCTTCGGCAAAGGTCGGGTGGTTGGTCGGGCAATGGTAGCATTCCGAGTAGTTCTCGATACTGACCTTCCAGTTGCAGTTTTCGGGGATCTCGACCCATTCCAGCGGTTCCAGATCGTCGATATGCGGAACGAATGCGCGGATTTCCTCGCGCACGCCGGGGTACCATTCATCCATCGGCGCGGCGTCGTCATCGAGGTTGACGAAAATGAAACCGTTGAACACTTCGGTGCGCACCGAGGTCAGGCAGATCGCGCTGCGGTCGAACCCGGGGACGGATTTGATGTTCGGTCCGGCGCGCAATTGGCCGGACAGCTCATAAGTCCAGGCGTGGTAGGGGCAGACGACGACACGCGTGTTGCCTGCGCCGGTGACCATTTCATGGGCGCGGTGCTGGCAGACGTTATAGAAGGTGCGGATTTCGCCGTCGCGGCCGCGAATGCAGAACAGATTCTGGCCGGCGATCTCAAACGCAAAGTAATCCCCCGTTTCCCGGACCTGCGCGACATGGCCCGCAAACTGCCACGTTCGGGCCAGAAGCCCCTGCATTTCCTGCTCGAAAATAGCAGGATCGATATAGTATCGCGCGTCCAGTGAGTGGGTCAGGGGTGCGTTCATTCGGGCTCCTCCGCGTAGAGGCCAAGTTGGTGTCTGCGTTGGTGAAACCGTTCCACCCGCTCGACGATCTCATCGCTGGACACGGTGATCACGAAGGACAGCAGCGTTTCCAGCAAGGCAATCGTCGAAACGGATGACGGAAAGAATTGCGGCGTGTCGGCGGCGACGACAAAACCGTGATGGGCGTTCAGGATCACCGGGCTGGCCGGGCTGTCGGAAATACCGATGACGGTCAGACCCTGTTGCCGTGCCAGCTTGATCGCCTCGATAACCTCGGTGCGATAGGGGTGGCAGGTGATCGCGATCAGCACGTCCTGTTCATCGGCCCAGGCCAGGTCATCCACCGGGGTCGAGCCGGGGCGGGGAATCGCGTGGAACTGCTTCATCCCGGTTGACGCAAGATAGGTGAAATTGCGCGCGTTCGAGTTGTTGACGCCGACGCCCAGCGTGAAGATCTGGCGGCAATTCCAGATATCCTCGGCAGCGGCTTTCAGAGTTGCGGCATCGATCCCGGCAAAGGTTTCTTCGATATTGCGGATCGCCGCACCCACCATATCGGCATAAAGCCCACCCAGTTCCCCTGACTTGCCAATGTCCTGCAACCAGCGCGCGCGGTCTGGAAACGACACGTTGCCCCGTCGAATCGCTTCGCGGAAGGGGGCCCGGAAATCTTCATACCCTTCGAAGCCCACCTGCCGGGCCATGCGCACGAAGGTATTGGGTTTGACCTTGGCCGCCTCGGCAATCTCGCGCACGGTTGAAACCCCAACATCCGTTGGGTTTTCCAGCACGTACCGAGCGGCTTTCTGCGCCTCGGGGGTAAGGGCGTCCCACTCCTGGCTCAGGCGGTCCAGAACGATTGATGATACATTTGTGTCATTCATGATTGACGATGGTACATTTGTGGAATTAGCCTGTCGAGCAGAAACGCGACTCGGGAAGAGGAAAAATCATGTCCGAGAAGAATCTGCCGTCACACGCCCGCGTGGTCATCGTGGGCGGAGGTGTCATGGGGGTCGGTCTGGCCTATCATCTGGCGCATGAAGGGTGGGGCGCTGACACCGTCCTGCTGGAAAAGGCCGAGCTGACCAGCGGCAGCACCTGGCATGCAGCAGGGCAGATCACGCATTCGACGTCCAGCTTTGGGTTGGGAAAATGCGTGGATTACAACATTGGCCTGTACTCTGGTCAGTTGGAGGCCGAAACCGGCCAGCCCGTCACATGGCATGGCTGCGGTTCGTTCCGTCTGGCCTATACCGAGGATGAGATGGACTGGCTGCGCCACACCTTGTCGGTTGGTCGGTCTCTGGGCTTCAATATCGAGCTTGTCGGCCCCGAAAAGGTGGCTGAACTGCATCCGTTCTACAATCTCGAAGGCGTTCTGGGCGCGCTGCATACGCCGGATGACGGGCATGTGGACCCGACCAATGTGACCATGGCCATGGCCGCTGGAGCACGGCAAAAAGGCGTTCGCATCTTTCGCAGCTGCCGCGCCACCAATATCACGCAGGCTGAGAATGGCGAATGGGTGGTTGAGACCGAACAAGGCACAATCACCTGCGAGCATGTGGTGAATGCAGGCGGCACCTATGCAAGGCAAATGGGCGAGTGGTCGGGGCTGCAACTGCCGATGACCTCGATGACGCACCATTACTTCGTGACCGAACCGGTGCCTGAATTCCAGAACCTGGACACCGAACTGCCGGTGATCCGTGATGACCGCAAGGTCTCGGGCTATATCCGGATGGAGCAGCAGCGCGGTCTGATCGGGATTTACGAAAAAGAGAACCCGAACTCGGTCTGGCATGATCACTGCCCATGGGAATACGAAAACTGGTTGTTCGACGCGGATTACGACCGGGTGATGCCGTGGCTTGAGGAAAGCCTGAACCGGATGCCGATCTTTGCCGAACTGGGCATTCAGCGCGACGTGCACGGGGCGATCTCGCACCCGCCGGATGGCAACCCTCTGATCGGACCAGCGCCGGGGGTTCGGAATTATTGGTGCTGCTGCGGGACGCAGATCGGCATCGGCTGGGGGCCGGGTCTGACCCGCGAACTGGCGCGGTGGATGGTGCATGGCGCGGCTGATATCTCGATGCGCGAATTCGATCCGCGCCGGTTCGGCAGCTATGCGACCAAGGATTGGCAGGTGATCAAGGCCGAGGAAGATTACTGCTTGCGCCATGAAATCCCCTTTCCGCATTTCAACCGTTTGGAGGGGCGACCCATCAAGCCGTCGCCGCTGTATGAACTGCTGAAATCCAAGGGTGCGGTGCATGAAGAGGTCTATGGTTTTGAGCGCCCCCGCTGGTTCGCGCGGGACGGTGTGGAGCAGCGCGACCACTATTCCTTCCGCCGCACCCCCGCTGACGACATGGTCGCGGCTGAGGTCAAGGCGGTGCGCGAAAGCGTCGGCATCATGGACGTCACCGCCTTCACCAAGGTCGAGGTTTCGGGGCCGGGGGCCTATGCCCTGCTTGACCGGTTGACCGCCAACCGGATGCCGCAAAAGGTAGGCTCGATCACGCTGACCCACATGCTGAACAGGCGTGGCCGGATCGAGTTGGAGACGACTATCGTGCGTATGGCCGAGGACCGCTTTTATCTGGTCTGCGCCGCATTCTTCGAACAGCGCTTGCTGGATCATCTGGCGCAGCAGCGCGCGGATGAGGATGTGCAGATCACCGCTCTGTCCTCTGACTGGTCTGCCCTGGCCCTGAACGGCCCCCGCTCGCGCGACGTGCTGGCGCGCTGCACCGATGCCGATCTGACCAATGCCGGGTTCCGCTGGCTTTCCGCGCAGGAAGTCACCATCGCGGGCCATAAAGTCTGGGCCTTCCGCATGTCCTATGCCGGAGAGCTGGGCTGGGAACTGCACATGCCGAACGCTGCATGCCTCGACGTCTACAACGCGCTTTGGGCGGCAGGTGAGGCGCATGGCATCACCGACTACGGCAGCTTTGCCATGAACGTGATGCGAATGGAGAAGGGCTTCAAAGGCGCGGGCGAGTTGACCAACGAGGTCACTCTGGCCGAGGCCGACGTGCTGCGTTTTGCGCGCACCGACAAGGATTATCTGGGCAAGGACAAGGCGCTCAACACCGATCTGCCCTGGATCTGTGCCTATCTTTCAATTGAACCGGATGGAGAGATTGATGGGCATGGCGGAGAGGCGGTGCTGCTGGACGGGCGCGTCGTCGGGTCCACGGCGTCGGTCGCTTATGGCCACACCGTCGGCAAGATTTTGGCCTTTGCATACCTCAAACCCGAAGCGGCCAAGGCCGGGACACAGCTGGAGGTCGTGATCCATGGCCAACCCCGTGCCGCCCGTGTTCTGGACAAACCTGCCTACGACCCCGACAGTTTGCTGCCTCGCAGTGACGCCATACTGGAGACCGCTTGATGAACCTGCCCGATACGATGAGAGCCATGGTCACGATGGGCCATGGTGGTCTGGAACAGATGGTGATGCAGGAAGGCTGGCCGCGCCCCGAACCCGCGGCCGGTGAAGTTCTGATCAGGGTCGCAGCCTGCGGCCTGAACAATACCGACGTCAATACGCGGTCCGGCTGGTATTCCAAGACCGTCACGGATGCGACCACCGGTGGCGCATTCGAGGAAGTCGGTGAAGAAGACCCGACATGGGGGGGTAACCCGATCACCTTCCCGCGCATTCAGGGCGCAGATGTCTGCGGCCGTATCGTGGCCGTTGGCGAGGGCGTGGACAGCGCTCGTATAGGCGAGCGTGTCATCACGGATGGCTGGCTGCGAGATCCGGCTGATCCCGGCAACATGAACAAGACAGGGTATTTCGGTTCGGAACGCGATGGCGGGTTCGCCGAATACACCACGACTCTGGCGGTCAATGCGGTGCCGATCACTTCGGACCTGTCGGATGCCGAACTGGCCACGTTTTCCTGTTCTTACTCCACCGCCGAAGGGATGTTGTCCCGTGCCAACGTGACGGAAAAAGACACCGTTCTTGTGCCCGGTGCCTCTGGCGGGGTGGGTGGTGCTTTGGTTCAATTGGCCAAACGCCGTGGCGCGCGTGTGATTGCAATGGCATCCGAATCCAAACACGCCGACGTCGCCGATCTTGGCCCTGATGTGATATTGCCCCGCACACCTGAAGATCTGCGGTCGGCGCTGGGCGACGAGAAGATCACCGTGGTCGCCGATGTGGTAGGTGGCCCTTACTGGCCGAACCTGATCGACGTACTGGAGCGCGGCGGGCGCTACACCTGTTCGGGGGCCATTGCAGGTCCGATGGTCGAACTTGACCTGCGGACGTTCTATCTGCGCGATCTGACCTTCACCGGTTCGACCGTGATCGGACCCGAGGTCATGAAGAACCTCGTGGCATATATCGAAGCCGGCGAAATCAAGCCGGCTCTGGCCGCAACCTATCCTTTGGAGGAGTTGCGGGAAGCGCAAGCGGCGTTCATCGCCAAACAGCATACCGGCAATATCGTGGTGGTGCCATGACGCTGGATGATGTTCTCGAGGCGGCCCGCCAATTGCATCAGGCGCATCCTGACCTTGCCGCGTTTGCATCATGGCCGGACGATCTGACACCGACGGGTTTGCAGCCTGCTCACATTCCGGCGACCGATCTGGTGGGCGATTTTGGCCTTGATGGCGTGGCGCCAACCCGTGATCTGGTCGCGGCGATCAAGGCCAGCGCGCATCTGGCGCAATGGAAACACACATATACCGAAGAGGAAGTCGGTGCGGATTTCCTGAATCGGTACGGGTATTACGAACTGTTCGGACCGACCGGGCATTTCCACTCGACCCAATTGCGCGGCTACGTGGGATATTGGGGCGCGGGTCTGGATTATGACTGGCACAGCCATCAGGCGGAAGAGCTGTATCTGACCCTTGCCGGCGGAGCGGTTTTTCGCAGCGACGAGGGCGAAACCTTCGTCGGCCCGAACCAGACACGACAGCACAAAAGCTGGCAAAGCCACGCCATGATAACGACGGACCAATCGATCCTGACCTTTGTCCTGTGGCGAGGCGAAGGGATGGGCGACCTGCCCAGAATGGACGCCGCATGAAAATCACCCGCATCCGAATTTACCAGACCGGGCTTCCCTATGTCGGCGGAACCTATGCCTGGGGTGCGGGAAACGCGATTGAAACGGCCATCGCATCGGTGGTGGTAATCGACACTGACGCGGGTTTGCGGGGCTGCGGTGAGTTCACGCCCTGTGGCGAAAACTACATGGTGGCCCATTCCGAAGGTGTGGCTGCGCTGGCGCGTCTTGTCGCCGGCAAGCTGCTGGGCGAGGATCCGCGTCAGGTGGGGCGGATCGAGCACTTGATGGACCATCTGGTACAGGGGCATGGCTATGCCAAGGCTCCGTTCGATGCGGCATGCTGGGATATCCTGGGTCAGGCGTGTGATCAGCCGGTCTGGATGCTGTTGGGCGGCAAGCTGACGGATGGCGCGCCAATGTACCGGGTCGCTCCGCAGAAAGCGGTCGAGGAAACCGTGGCCGAGATGGACCGGTACCGGGAACAGGGTTATCGGCAGTTTCAGATCAAAGTGGGCAGCGACTGGGCCAGTGAAATTGACCGGATCCGCACCACTGTGCCGTTGCTGAAACCCGGCGAGAAAGCCATGGCCGATGCCAACCAGGGCTGGCGCGTGGACGATGCGATCCGCGTTGCACGCGAGACCCGGGATCTGGATTTCATTCTCGAACAACCTTGCCGCACGTATGAGGAATGCCAGCAAGTGCGCCGGATTGCCGAGCAGCCATTGAAGTTGGATGAATGCGTGACCGGGATCCATATGGCCCAGCGTATCGTCGCAGACCGGGGGGCAGAGATTTGTTGTCTCAAGATCTCGAACCTTGGCGGCATCAGCAAAGCCCGGCGGGTACGGGATTACCTGATCGACAACCGCATCCCTGTGGTCAGCGAAGACACCTGGGGAGGAGAGATCACGTCTTCGGTTGTCGCCCATTTCGCGGCGTCGACCCCGCCTGAATACCTGCAAAACACCACGGACCTGATGAACTACAACACGCGATCTACGGGCGTCGGCGGTCCTGTCGTGAAAGACGGAAAGCTATATGCAACCAATATGCCGGGATTGGGTGTAACCCCCGATTTTGAAAGCCTCGGCGCACCCGTGGCGGAGTATGCTCTATGAAGATTGAAACCATTACCGTTTTTCAGGTCGATTTGCCGCTCGAGCATCCCTATTGGCTTTCCGGGGGGCGGCTGAAGTTTGAAACGCTTGATGCGACGCTGGTCAGGCTCGAAACCGATACCGGTCTGGTTGGCTGGGGCGAGGGCACGCCCTGGGGGCACACCTATGTACCCGCGCACGGGCCGGGCATCCGGGCCGGGATCGAAACGATGGCCCCTTTCATCCTGGGCCTTGATCCGCGTCGCGTGCTGGACGTGGAGCGGGCCATGGATCTTGCCTTGCCCGGGCATCTCTATGCCAAAAGCCCCATAGATATGGCCTGCTGGGATATTGCCGGTCAGGCGGCGGGCTTGCCTATTGCCGATCTGATGGGCGGCGGATCGCGGACACCGCGCCCGATCGCGTCCTCGGTCGGGGCAAAAACCGTCGAAGAAACACGCGAGGTCATGGAGCGGTATCGCAAGCGCGGCTATGTCGCGCATTCGGTGAAGATCGGCGGTGATGTCGAGCGGGACATTGCCCGAGTGCGGGATGTGGAAAGCATCCGGCAGCCCGGAGAGATTGTTCTTTATGATGTCAACCGTGGCTGGACGCGCCAGCAGGCCTTGCGGGTGATGAGCACCTGCGAAGACCTGAACGTGATGTTCGAGCAACCCTGCGAAACACTGGATGATATCGCGGCGATCTCGGGGCTTCATGCGTCCCCTGTGTCTGTGGACGAGTCCCTTGTGACCTTGCAGGATGCCGTCCGGATTGCCCGCGATGGTCTGGCCCAGATATTCGGGATCAAGCTGAATCGCGTGGGTGGCCTGACCAAGGCCGCGCGGATGCGCGATATCGCGCTGGCCCATGGGATAGACATGTTCGTGATGGCCACCGGCGGAACGGTTCTGGCCGATACCGAAGCGCTGCATCTGGCCGCCACGATCCCGGATGACCGTTGCCACGCGGTTTGGGCCTGTCAGGACATGATCACGGTTGATGTTGCAGGTGGTCGAGGGCCCCGCAACGTCGATGGCCATCTGCATCTGCCCGAAGCGCCGGGGCTGGGCGTGCATCCGGACGAAGCCGCATTGGGTGATCCAGTAGGAGAATATGCTTGAGAATTGACAAGATAACACTCTGGTCCGTCGATCTAACCAGCCATGAAACCTATCACATGGCCGACGGCAAGACCTGCGCGACCGTGACGTCTCATATCCTGCGCCTTGAGACGGATACAGGTCTGACAGGTTGGGGCGAGGTCTGCCCGATCCCGCATTATCTGCCCGCCTATGCAAATGGAGTACCGGGGGCCATCGCTGAAATGGGTCCCGAGATTCTCGGGATTTCGCCAATTGGGGTCGACGCACCGATGCGAAAGCTGGACGGGTTTCTGCAAGGCCACAGCTATGTGAAATCGATCGTCGACATTGCACTGTGGGATCTGTTCGGCCGCGCGGCGCGGGTGCCGGTTTACGCGTTGCTGGGCGGGCGGACACGGGCGGAGATGCCGCTTTATCATTCGATCACATGTATCGCGCCGGACGAAATGGCGCGCATGGCCAAGGCAGCCTTCCAGACGGGCATTCGGCAATTCCAGGTGAAGCTGGGTGTCGAGGGTGATTGGCAAGCCGATGCCGAGCGGCTGATCAAAGTGCGCGAAGCCGTGGGAACCGGACCACTTGTGTATGGCGACTGGAACTGCGGCGCATCGCGCCTTCAGGCAACGCGAACCGGGCGCGCGGTGGCACATCTGGATGTGATGCTGGAACAGCCCTGCAAGACGCTGGAAGACTGCGCCGCTGTTCGTCAGTCGACGGGTCTGCCCATGAAGATCGACGAAAACGCCTTTGATCTTGCATCGCTGATGCGGGCGCATGAGTTGGGATGCATGGACGCGGTGGCGCTGAAACTGTCGAAATTCGGCGGTCTTTCGGCTATGCGCCGTGCACGCGATCTGACCGTGCAGCTGGGTGCCGAGATTTGCGCGGAATGCACCTGGGGATCGGATATCGTAACGGCGGCCTCGCTGCATTTTGCGGCTTCGACCCCGCATGGATCGCTGATGAACACTTGCGACTTGTCCTCTTACGTTGCTCCGCGCCTGTGTCCTGACGCACCAAACCGTGAAAACGGCCGGATTGCACCGCCCGAAGGTCCGGGTTTAGGTGTGACACCTGACCTCGAAATTCTTGGCGCCCCGATTTTGGAGATTGATTGAGATGCTGAAGATCCAGACACAGTCCGAGTGGATAGCACGCGCAAAAGAGGTTCTGCCAGCTGGCGGTTTCGGCAACTTCGATCCGGGCATCATAATCGCCCGTGGCGAGGGCAGCCATGTCTGGGACGAGGACGGGAAGGAATATATCGACTATCTGATCGGGTCCGGCCCGATGCTGCTGGGCCATGGCCACCCCGAAGTGATGGAAGCGGTGCTGGAGCAACTGCCCAAAGGCATGACCTTCTTCGCCAACAACAGCAAGGGCATCGAACTGGCCGAGGCCATCATCGAAGCCGTCCCCTGTTGCGAGCAGGTGCGTTTCGTGGCCTCTGGGGGCGAGGCAGACATGTACGCCATGAGGCTGGCGCGCGCCTATACCGGGCGCGACAAGATCCTCAAGTTCGAAGGGGGATATCACGGAATGAGCGCCGAGGCGCAGATGAGCCTGGCCCCCAGCCGCCGGGTCAATTTCCCGCAGGCCGTTCCCGACAGTGCCGGTATCCCCCAAAGCGTGGCCGAGCAGATGCTGATCGCGCCTTTCAATGATCTTGACGCGGTGGCGGCGCTGCTGGACGAACATGATGACGTCGCTGCGATCATGGTCGAACCCTTGCAGCGGATCATCCCGCCCGAGCCGGGGTTTTTGCAGGGCTTGCGAACCTTGTGCGACAAATTTGGTGTGCTGCTGATTTTTGATGAGATCGTCACCGGGTTCCGTCTGGCTTACGGCGGCGCACAAGAGCGATATGGCGTGACCCCGGATATCTGTACGCTTGGCAAGATCACCGGTGGTGGCTTCCCTCTGGCTGCACTGGGTGCCAGCACCGAGATCATGAAGCATTTCGACAAATCGAAAGTCGGAGAACAGGGCTGGCTGATGCAGTTGGGCACTTTGTCCGGCAACCCCATAGCCTCAGCGGCGGGGCTGAAGACGATGGAGGTTTTGCGGCGCGACGGCACCTATGAACACCTGCGCGCGATTGGGAGGCAGTTGCAGCAGATGCAATCGGACGCTTTGAATGAGGCGGGCATCGCCCATCGAATCTGCGGTGACGAGACCTTGTTCGACATTTATTTCACCAAGGCCGAATGTCGCGATTTTCGCAGCGCAAACCATGATGATCCGCAGCGCAATGCCACTTACAATGCAACCTTGCGGGCGCATGGGGTCTTCAAGGCTCCGGGCAAACTGTACCCGTCGCTGGCGGTTACCGAAGCGGATCTGGATCAGACCAGAGAGGCCGTTCGTCACGCCGTCGAAGCGATTTCCTGAACGCGGGTCTGGCACAACGCAATCTGGCACAACGTAAACGGGTCGCTGTTGAACTCAACAGCGACCCGCTACCTTTGGAAGCCGGGGGTCAGCCTCGCCCCCTCGAATACTGATTAAAACACCGGCAATCTGAAAACTTTTCGATACTTTCGAGACTGACCCGACTTCCTCTTCGGTATGTCACAGTAATGCCTGATCGCGCCGCTTGCTACAGTGATCAAGTTCACACTAAACAAATTTATTTTGAATTTTTCCAATCGAATAGATCAGGTCCCGCCTGTTCAAGCAGTTCAGCCGCCATCGCGCGGGCTATCTCAGGCCCATCCTCGACGGGGCCGGTCATATCCCTGCTGGCGGTTTCCGTTCCGTCCGGGCGCAGCACTTCGCCCCGCAACCTTAGGGTGTCGCCGTCAAGTTCGGCAAGGCCGGCGATCGGGGTTTCGCAGGACCCGTCCAGCGCGGCCAGCAATGTGCGTTCAGCCGCCAGACGCCATCCCGTTTCCGTGTGATGAATCGCGTCCAGCATTTCGGCCGCGCGCATGTCATCGCTGCGCCGTTCGATGCCGATGGTGCCCTGCGCGATCGCCGGCAGCATGTCGTCAGGGGAAATGGCGCTGGCCGGAACCTCATCCATTCCCAAACGGCGAATGCCTGCCATTGCCAGAAACGTGCAATCGGCAACCCCGTCTTCAAGCTTTTTCAGCCGTGTCTGCACGTTTCCGCGAAACTCGACCACTTTCAGATCCGGCCTCCGGTTCAGCAGCTGCGCCCGCCGCCGCAAGGACGAGGTGCCCACAACGGCGCCTTCGGGCAGATCGTGAATCGAGCCCAGTCGCGGAGATATGAAGGCGTCGCGCACATCCTCGCGCGGCAGGAACGTATCCAGGACCAGCCCTTCGGGTTGTTCAACGGGCATGTCCTTTGTTGAATGCACGGCAATGTCGATCTCGGCGCGCAGCATCGCCTCTTCGATTTCCTTGGTGAACAGGCCCTTGTTGCCGATTTCCTTCAGTGGTCGATCCGCCTCGATCATGGCGCGATTGTCACCGGTCGTCTTGATCACCACGATTTCGAACGCATCCTGTGGCAGATCGAAGGCATCGCTCAGACGTTGGCGCGTTTCATAGGCCTGAGCCAGAGCCAGCGGCGAGCCACGAGTGCCGATTCTGAGGGGCGATGCGGGGGTGGGCAGGGTCAAAGTCATGTGCACAGCTTTAGTCGCGTCACATTGCCCTGACAATGGGGGCTGAGCTTGACAAATTGCCGCCGAAGGACGACCCGTTGCCAAAACCTGAATGCTGGGGACAAAAATGGCCGAGACAAAAAAGCTGCTGCGGGCGCTGGCGGGCGAAGTACAGGATGTGCCGCCGATCTGGATGATGCGTCAGGCGGGTCGGTATTTGCCGGAATACCGGGCCACACGTGCTCAGGCCGGGGATTTCCTGTCACTGTGCTACAATCCTGAACTGGCAGCAGAAGTTACCTTGCAGCCAATTCGGCGATATGGGTTCGATGCGGCGATCCTGTTTGCCGACATCCTTCTGGTGCCACAGGCGCTGGGGGCTGATCTTTGGTTCGTGACAGGTGAAGGCCCGCGTTTGTCCACCATCACGCAGCAGGCCGAGTTTGATGCGTTGAAGCCTGTTGACGCGATTCACGAGACATTGTCACCGGTTTACGAGACGGTGCGCATTCTTTCGCGGGAATTGCCGTCGGAAACCACCTTGATCGGATTCGCAGGCGCGCCGTGGACTGTTGCCACGTACATGATTGCAGGGCGCGGCACGCCGGATCAGGGTCCCGCGCATGCGCTGCGCGAAGGTGATACCGCTTTGTTCGAGGCGCTGTTGGACCGCATCACCGCGGCAACGATTGAATATCTGTCCGCTCAGATCGACGCCGGTGCCGAGGTGGTCAAGATATTTGACAGTTGGGCGGGGTCTTTGAATGGCGAAGCTTTCCGCAAATACGCGGTCGAGCCGTGCCGGGTGATCACGCAGGCCATCAAGGAACGTCACCCCGGTATCCCCGTGATTGGATTTCCGCGGGAAGCAGGCGACGGGTATGTCGGGTTTGCAAGGTCGACCGGCGTGGATTGCGTGGCGCTGGACAATTCCGTGTCGCCCGAATGGGCGGCTGAGAACGTGCAGATTGATGGCTGTGTACAAGGCAATCTGGCGTCGTCTCACATGGTTACCGGCGGGCAGGCGCTGGTGGATGAGACCCGGCGCATCGTCGAGGCGTTTTCCAAGGGGCCGCATATTTTCAACCTCGGCCACGGGATCACTCCGGATGCCGACCCGGACAACGTTCAGCTGATGATCGACACGGTGCGCGGCGGATAGAGCGCGTGGGAGGGGGCCAGCCCCCTCTTGGCCGCTGGCCAATTCACCCCCGGGATATTTTTGGCCAGATGAAGAGTGCGTCAGGTGCTTTCCGGGGCTTGGAGTTCGTTCAGGATCTCGGCGGTGTGTTGTCCGCGCGCCGGGCTGGGCTTTGGTTGCCACTGGTGTGTGGAAAAGCGTGGGGCGGCGGCGGCCTGTAGGGTGCCGTCGGTCTGGCGCCAGGATTGACGGGCCGCATTCATCGGGTGGGCTGTGGCCTCGTCGGGGTTGAGTACCGGTGCGACGCAGGCGTCTGACCCGTCGAACAGTTTGGCCCAGTCGTCGCGCGGTCTGGACGCGAAGATTTCGACGAGGCGCCGGGTCAGGTCGGGCCAGAGCTTGCGGGTGTACTGTTGTTGGAACACCGGGTCCTGGGACAGGCCCAGGATTTCGAGAAATCGGGCGTAGAATTTTGGTTCGAGGCATTGGACCGAAACAAATCCGCCGTCCGCGCAGGTGTAGGTTCGGCTCCAATGCGGGCCGTCCAGCAGGCTTTGGCCGCGGGTTTCAGACAGGTTTCCGGTTTGGCGCATGGTCATCAGAAGGTTCATCATATGGGCCGAGCCGTCGTAGATGGCGGCGTCGACCACGGTGCCTTTCCCGGTTCTTTGTGCGTTGATCAAACCTGCCAGGATGCCCGCGACAAGGTACATGGCGCCTCCGCCGATATCGCCGACCAGGGTTGCAGGGGTTTGAGGCGGCTGATCCGGGAGAGAGGCGTACCAGAGCGCACCGGACAAGGCGATGTAGTTCAGGTCATGCCCAGCCATTTCGGCCAGCGGACCATCCTGCCCCCAGCCTGTCATGCGGCCATATATCAGTTTTGGGTTGCGGGTCAGGCAAATATCCGGGCCAAGTCCCAGCTTCTCCATCACGCCGGGGCGAAAGCCTTCGATCAGTGCGTCCGCCGTGTCAATCAGGCGGCGGGCGGTCGCCAGATCTTTGGGATCCTTCAGATCCAGCGCAATCGATCGTTTGCCGCGGTCCAGAAGCGAGCGGTCCGGCATGCCCGGTGTTACTGCCTGGCCTTTGCGGTGGATCGTGATGACGTCGGCGCCCAGATCAGCTAGCTGCATGGCGGCAAACGGGCCGGGGCCCAGCCCTTCGATTTCGACTATGCGTATTCCATTAAGCATCGGCGCCCTCCGTTGTGGCAGAGTTTGCGGGTGGGTTGACGGATTGCAAGTTGGAATTGAGCATGGTTCTGACAACCATTACAGAATGCGCAGCACGTTGTGCGAAATTGACCTGTTACAGGCTGGTTCCGCGCGATAGGGTCTCGGTCGGAACGGGGAACGGATATGACGACCATTTTGTCCATCAATAATCTTCGCAAGTCTTACGCGGATGGGTTCGAGGCGCTGAAAGGTGTGTCTCTGGATATTGAAGAGGGTGAGATACTTGCGCTTCTGGGACCAAATGGCGCCGGAAAGACAACCCTGATTTCGACGATTTGTGGAATAACGACTCCGACCTCGGGGGTGGTCACGGTTGGCGGGCATGACACACAGTCCGATTATCGCGCAGCGCGCAGGATGATAGGGCTTGTGCCGCAAGAGATCGCGTTGGAACCGTTTGAAAAGGTCTGGAACACGGTCCGGTTGTCGCGTGGGCTGTTCGGGCTTGGCAAAGACAGCGCGCGGATCGAAGAGATTTTGCGCAAGCTGTCCCTGTGGGACAAGCGCAACAACGCGATCAAGGAATTGTCCGGCGGCATGAAGCGGAGGGTGCTGATCGCCAAGGCCCTGGCCCATGAACCCCGTGTGCTTTTTCTGGACGAGCCGACTGCCGGAGTGGATGTCGAGTTGCGCAAGGACATGTGGGAGCTTGTGGCGGAACTGAAACGGGACGGTGTCACCATCATTCTGACCACCCATTACATTGAAGAAGCAGAAGCGATTGCGGATCGTGTCGGCGTCATCGACAAGGGTGAGCTTTTGCTGGTGCAGGACAAAGACACACTCATGTCGCAGATGGGAAAAAAGCAGATCGAAGTCATGCTGACCGAACGCATCGACCGAATTCCCGATAGTCTGGTCAGCCACAATCTGGCCCTCAACGGCGCAGGTGATTGTCTGATCTATACCTACGATACCAATGCGGATCGTACCGGCATAACGACCTTGCTGAATGACGTGTCCGAGGCCGGGTTGGTGTTGCGCGACGTACAGACCAGGCAATCAAGCCTGGAAGAGATTTTTGTCAATCTGGTATCGGGAGAGGCCGCATGAACTGGACCGCGATCGCTGCCATCTACCGGTTCGAAATGACCCGTTTCTTTCGAACTCTGGCACAGAGTTTTCTGTCGCCGGTTCTGTCGACGTCGCTTTATTTCGTGGTGTTTGGCACCGCCATCGGCAGCCGTATTCAAGAGGTCGAGGGCGTTTCATACGGTGCATTCATCGTGCCGGGGCTGATCATGTTGTCGGTGGTGATGCTGTCGATTTCGAACGCGTCGTTCGGAATTTACTTCCCCAAGTTTCTGGGCACCATCTACGAGCTGTTGTCCGCTCCGGTCAATTTCATCGAGATCGTGATCGGATATGTCGGTGCCGCCGCAACCAAGGCGTTGTTCGTGGGGTTGGTGATTTTGGTCACCGCGACGTTTTTCGTCGATATTCGGATCGAGCATCCATTCGCCATGGCCGCGTTTCTGATCCTATCCTGTCTCAGCTTTTCGTTGCTGGGATTTATCATCGGCATCTGGGCCAGCAACTTCGAGCAGATGTCGCTGGTGCCGCAGTTGGTGGTGACGCCACTGATCTTTCTGGGGGGCACGTTTTATTCGATCTCGATGCTGCCCCCATTGTGGCAGACCATCACGCTGTTCAATCCCGTGGTCTATCTGATTTCGGGTTTCCGCTGGTCCTTTTACGGGCTGGCAGATGTGCCGATCGTTTTCAGCCTTCTTGCCATTGTCGCTTTTACGGCTCTGTGCCTGGCGGTTATCGGCTGGATATTCAAAACCGGCTGGCGCATTCGCAGCTGACCCTCGCCAAGGCGTTGCATTTTTGCCCATCGGGTGTGTGAATTTGGTTCACGTCGCGTTTAACGCCGGCAGAGTCCCTTGTTTACGGGTTGGGGGCACTCTACATCGGCACCCATGAAGCTCAGCCTGCCGTTCGTAAAAAAGCACCCTTGCGTGGCCGTTGTCCGTTTGTCCGGTTCCATTGGAATGGCCGGTCGCGGGTCCTTGAACGATACCACCCTGGCCCCGGTTCTCGACAAGGCGTTTCGAAAGGGTAAACCTGCGGCTGTCGCGCTCGAGATCAACTCTCCGGGCGGGTCGCCTGTACAAAGCTCTTTGATTGGCGCCCGAATTCGGCGCTTGTCGGAAGAGCTGGACGTGCCCGTGATCGGGTTTGTCGAAGATGTTGCGGCATCCGGAGGGTATTGGCTGGCGGCCGCCGCGGATGAGATCTGGGCCGACGACAGTTCGGTTCTTGGCTCGATCGGAGTCATTTCGGCAGGTTTTGGCGCGCATGTCTTCCTGGCGCGGCAGGGGTTCGAGCGGCGCGTCCATACAGCGGGCAAATCGAAATCGATGCTGGATCCCTTTTCGCCGGAAAAGAAAGAGGATGTGGCGCGCTTGCAAAAGCTGCTGGGCGACATCCACGAAAACTTCATCGCGCATGTCAAAGCCCGCCGGGGTGACAAGCTGGATCACAGTGCCGATCTGTTCACGGGTGAAGTCTGGCTGGCGCGTCGCGCGCATGAACTGGGATTGATCGACGGTATCGCCCATCTAAAACCCAAAATGCAGGAACGCTTTGGCGACAAGGTCAAGTTCCGCCGTTATGGCGTTCGAAAACCGATCTGGTCGCGGTTCGGGGCCAACCTTGCACAGGATGCCATTGCCGGATTAGAGGAGCGTGCGGCCTACGCGCGTTTTGGTTTGTGACGTGATCATCAAGGCTGTCACACTTTTTCTGATCGGCATGGGTGTCCTGGCGATGTTCGGTAAACTGCGCTTTCCGGGGCAGAAGAAACTGAGTTCCGCCAAGTGTCCGCGCTGCGGACGGTTTCGCATAGGCAAAGGCCCTTGTGCCTGCGAAAAAGGAGGTCGGACTTGATCACCACTTGGCTGCTGTCTGGTCTTGGGCTGTTGATCCTGCTGCTTGCAGGCGATGCGCTTGTGCGCGGTGCTGTGAACCTGAGCCTGCGCCTGGGTGTGCCGGCGTTGATCGTCAGCCTGACGATTGTGGCCTTCGGCACGTCTGCGCCCGAGTTGCTGATCGCCATCAGCGCAGTGAAAGAGAACGCGCCCGGTATTGCGCTGGGCAACGTTGTCGGATCGAACACGGCCAACATCCTGTTGGTTCTTGGACTGCCCGCATTGCTGGCAACGCTTCACACAAGTGAATGTGACAGCCGCAGGAATTACGTCTTCATGCTGATGGCGACGGTTCTGTTCATCGGGCTGGCTTTTTGCGGAACATTCACATTCTTCAGCGGTCTGATCCTGCTGGCGGCGTTGAGTCTTGTCCTGATGACTGCCTTTCGTGAGGCGAAAGCACATCGCAAGGCCTGTGGTGAGGCTTGCGCGGATGACGACGAGCTTGAAGGCTTGGAGGAAGCCGACCCTGACATGCCCTACTGGAAGGTATCGATTTACCTGATCCTGGGGTTGGTGGGGCTTCCGATGGGCGCTCATTTGCTGGTCGACAACGCGACCGTCATCGCCAGAACCTATGGGGTCAGCGAAACGGTCATCGGCCTGACCCTGATCGCGGTTGGAACCTCTTTGCCCGAACTGGCGACGACGCTTATGGCGGCATTGCGCAGACAGGCCGATGTCGCGCTGGGCAACGTGATCGGTTCGAACATGTTCAACCTTCTGGCCATCATCGGGATCGCAACCTGGTTCGGCCGCATTCCGGTCGATCCGGAATTCCTTAGGTTCGATCTGTGGGTCATGCTGGGCGCATCGCTGCTGCTGGTTCCGTTTGTATTCCTCAAACGCGACATCTCGCGCGTCTGGGGGTTGGTGTTGACTTTCCTTTATGTGCTTTATGTCATCGTACTGCTGGTGTGATCTGACCAAACGAGGTGAAGCATGACCCGAGCCCTAGTCACCGGCGCCGGTATTCGTCTGGGCCGGGCCATGGCACTGTATCTGGCAGATAGAGGTTTCGATGTGGCCGTGCATTACGCCTCATCCGAAGGTCCGGCGCAGGAGACGGCGGCAGAGGCACAGGCCCTGGGCCGGAAATCCGTGACCCTGAAGGCCGATCTGCTGGACGAAGCTCAGGTTCAGGCGCTGCTGCCCAAAGCGGCCGAGGCGCTGGGCGGGCCGATCACGTGTCTGGTGAACAACGCATCGATCTTTGAATACGACAACATCCGCACGGCAACCCGGCAAAGCTGGGATCGACATCTCGACAGCAACCTGCGCGCGCCCTTTGTGCTGACGCAGGCCATGGCAGGTCAGGGGCTGAGCGCCGGAACAGATGAAAATGGCGAACCGCTTGCAACCGGCCTTATCGTCAACATGGTGGACATGCGCGTGCGTAAACTGACGCCCGAGTTCATGTCATACACCATTGCAAAAATGGGCTTGTGGGCACTGACCCGAACGGCGGCGCAGGCATTGTCTCCGACGATCCGTGTCAACGCGATCGGGCCGGGCCCGACGATGCAAGGCCACCGCCAAAGCCAAGAGCATTTCCAGGCACAGCGTTCAAATACCGTTCTGGAGCGGGGATCCAACCCGTCTGACATAACCGCAGCACTTGGGTATTTTCTGGACGCACACGCGGTCACCGGACAGCTTTTATGCGTGGACGGTGGTCAGCATCTGGGTTGGAAAACTCCGGATGTTCTGGGTGTAGAATAGGTAATTCTGCTGCAAGTTTTGCACCGCTCTCAATTGTGTTACACGCGCGTTACAAAAATGTCTTTTTTTTCATACACTTGCTAAGTATGCAAAAAAATAATGTTTAAAAACAACAACTTGATAAGTTGCCTATTTTTTGTGCAAGTAAAGGAAAAGGCAAGGAAACAAGGGGATTTCCGATCTTCCGGAATTTTATCTTCACACTTATCCACAGAAACCGTGGATTTGTTTTCTCTTGATCTGAAAGGCGTGAGATTGCAGCCATTGCCAGAGAATCATATCTCAGGGTCATGACCACCGACGGCGAATCATCCCCTACCGGCTATGCCTGCATTCAGCGCTATGTAAAAACGCTGGACAGTTCTCCGGGCGTTTACCGCATGCTCGATGCAGACAGCCGGGTTCTGTATGTCGGCAAAGCCCGAAATCTCAGGGCACGGGTGTCGAATTACACACGGCCGGGTCATTCGGGGCGGATCGAAAAGATGATCGCCGCGACGGCCTCGATGATGTTCCTGACGACGCGAACCGAGACCGAGGCCCTGCTGCTGGAGCAGAACCTGATCAAGCAGCTGAAACCCAAGTACAATGTATTGTTGCGGGATGACAAAAGCTTTCCGAACATCCTGGTCGCCAAGGATCATGACTTTCCGCAGATCAAGAAACACCGCGGGGCGAAGAAGGAAAAAGGCGCCTATTTCGGCCCCTTCGCCAGTGCCGGTGCGGTAAACCGGACGCTGAACCAGTTGCAAAAAGCGTTCCTGCTGCGCAACTGCTCGGATTCGATGTTCGACAGCCGAACGCGGCCTTGCCTTCTGTATCAGATCAAACGGTGTTCCGGGCCGTGTGTCGGCCTGATCTCGGAGCAGGATTACCGTGAAAGCGTGAAGGACGCTGAACGCTTTCTGTCGGGCCGCTCGACCAAGGTGCAGGAGGAACTGGCCGAGCAGATGATGGCCGCATCCGAGGCGATGGAGTTCGAACGCGCCGCCGGTCTGCGTGACCGCATCCGGGCTCTGACGCAGGTGCAGACCTCTCAGGGCATCAATCCGCGCGGTGTGGCCGAGGCGGACGTGATCGGCCTGTATATGGACAGCGGTCAGGCCTGCGTGCAGGTGTTTTTCATCCGTGCGAACCAGAACTGGGGCAACAAGGATTTCTATCCCCGCGTCGGCCCGGATGTTTCACCAGCCGAGGTGATGGAGGCCTTTCTGGGCCAGTTCTATGACAACAAGGAGCCGCCGCGTCAGCTGATCCTGTCGGACGGAATCGAAAACGTGGATCTGATGCAGGACGCGCTGTCTGAGAAAGCCGGGCGCAAGGTCGAAATCCTTGTGCCGCAGCGTGGCGAAAAACAGGAACTTGTTGCCGGTGCCTTGCGCAACGCGCGCGAGGCTTTGGCCCGCCGCATGTCGGAAAGTGCCACGCAGGCCAAGTTGCTGCGCGGGCTGGCCGAGGCGTTCGATCTGGATGGTCCGCCGGGACGGATCGAAGTCTATGACAACTCTCATATTCAAGGCACCAATGCTGTCGGCGGCATGATCGTGGCCGGCCCCGAGGGGTTCATGAAGAACGCTTACCGCAAGTTCAACATTCGCGGTGATGACCTGACACCGGGTGACGACTTCGGCATGATGAAAGAGGTACTGAACCGCCGCTTCACCAGACTGCAAAAGGAAGACCCGGACCGTGACAAAGGGCTGTGGCCCGATCTGTTGCTGATTGATGGCGGCGCAGGGCAGGTAAGCGCGGTGCATCAGATCATGGTCGAACATGGGGTCGAAGACATTCCCATGGTCGGCGTCGCCAAGGGGGTCGACCGCGACCACGGCAAGGAAGAGTTTCACCGGATCGGCCAGCGCCCCTTTGCGCTGAAACGCAACGACCCTGTGTTGTATTTCATTCAACGCCTCAGAGACGAAGCGCACCGGTTCGCCATCGGCACCCATCGTGCGAAACGCGCCAAGGCCGTGGGTGCAACGCCGTTGGATGAAATCCCAGGGGTAGGGGCTGCGCGCAAACGTGCTCTGTTGACCCATTTCGGCAGCGCCAAAGCCGTCAGCCGGGCCAATCTGGCCGATCTGAAAGCGGTCGAAGGGATTTCGGCCGGGTTGGCGCAGAAGGTTTACGATTTCTTCCACGACAAGGGCTAGGCTTGCCGGCCCCGCCACAGGATATATAGGCCCGACGCGACGATCAGCGCGCTGCCGATCCACATGTTGGGATCCAGCCTCTCGCCAAACATGGCTACGCCAAGCCCGATGCCGAACAACAGCCGGGTGTATCTGAACGGGGTCACGGCGGACACTTCGCCGGTGCGCATCGCCTTCATCAGCGACGCATAGGCCATTACGCCCATCAGCACCGCTCCGATCAGATGCAGGCTGGTGTGAAGGCCAACCGGTGCAATCGGCGCGCCCTCCCAAAACCGATAGGCCACGCCGGCCACGATGATGCTGAGGAAGCCGTAGAACCCCAGGACTTCGGTTCCAAGCGTGGCAGGTGCTGCGCGGCTGGCCAGATCACGTCCGGCAAATCCCAGCATTCCCAGCACCGCCAGTATCGACAGCAGCGAAAAGCTGTCTCCGGTGGGTTGCAGGATGACGACAACGCCGATCATGCCGACAAAGATAGCGCTCCAACGCCGCCAACCGACTGTCTCGCCAAAGAACAACGCGGCGCCTGCAACAACGACCAGAGGCGTGGCTTGCAGGATCACCGTGGCCGAGGACAACGGCGTCAGTGCGATGGCCAGAACATAGAACAACCGACCAAAGACCTCGAACAGCACCCGAATTTTCATCGGGCGGGACAGAACGTCAGGTTGCAGCAGCCGCTGCCCACGGGCCCGGGCCACCGCAGCGAAAATCACCGACCCGCCCGCGCCGAAAAGAACCAGGACCTGCCAGATCGGCAGCGCGGCTGAAGCTGCCTTCAGTAACGCATCCTCCAGCGCAAAACCGGCCATCGCGGCGACCATCCAGAGGCTGCCGATCATGTTCGACCGTGTGTCGGTTTGAATATGCGCTGTCATCTGGTACTTTCCGGCTGGGCTTGCGCGGCAATCTGACCGCAAAGCTGGGAAAGGCCAAGAGGTACTGTTCTGAGACGTCGGGCCTGCGGCGCTTTGACCAAGCGTTTGTGAGTGATGCAGTTTTTTGTCTGATTGGCTTTTCTGTCCCGGACCGGCGATATAGGGTCCAAGCCATGAAGTGGAATTTGCCTAATCTCCTGACCGTTCTGCGCCTGCTGGCCGCGCCCGGGCTGGCAGTCATGTTTCTGTATTTCACCCGTCCCTATGCGGACTGGTTTGCACTGATCCTGTTCCTGTCGGCGGCGATTACCGATTGGTTCGATGGGTATCTGGCCCGCGCATGGAAGCAGGAGACCAAAATCGGAGCGATGCTGGATCCGATCGCCGACAAGGCCATGGTGGTGATCGCGCTTATGATCCTTGTGGGCTATTCGACCGAGCACTGGACGCCGTGGCTAGTCCTTCCTGCAACCGTGATCCTGTTTCGCGAAGTTTTTGTCTCGGGCCTGCGGGAATATCTGGGCGATGTGGCCGGGACGCTCAAAGTCACCAAACTGGCCAAATGGAAGACCACGGCCCAGATGGTCGCCATCGCGGTTCTGTTTTCGCAGGGTATCTTCGAGCACTATGCCGTGATGGCGAGTTTTGGCATGGATGCCGAGCTGGTCGAGCAGATCATTGCGGGTCAGGTCGACGACGTGAACCACCTGCGCCTGAATGTCGATGGCATGTATTGGGCGGGTCAGGTCGGGCTGTGGCTGTTGTGGATTGCGGCAACGCTTACATTGATCACCGGCTATGACTATCTACGTAAGGCCATGCCTCATCTGAAGGAGAGCTAACCGATGGATGTTCTGTATTTCGCCTGGGTGCGCGAACGCATCGGCTTGCCAAAGGAAAAGGTCGAAACGCAAGCAGCCACGGTCAGCGAATTGGTGACTGAACTGAGCGCTCGGGAAGAGCGCTATGCCGCGGCATTTGCCGATCTGTCCGCGCTACGCGTTGCGTTGGATCAGGAGTTGTCGGATTTCGATGCGTCGCTGGCAGGTGTTCGGGAAGTTGCGTTTTTCCCACCGATGACGGGCGGTTGACCGATGCGGATCGCGGTTCAGGAAGAGGCATTTGATCTGGGGGCCGAGGCCAATGCCTTTGCCGCCGGGGATGATTCCAACGGCGCCATCGTCACTTTCACCGGCGTTGTGCGTGACCTGGCGAGCGGTGATCTGGATGTGATGGAGATCGAGCACTATCCCGGTATGACCGAACGCGCCCTGACCAAGATCGCCGAAGAGGCGCAGGCGCGTTGGGCATTGGGTGACGTGCTGGTCATACACCGTTTTGGACGCTTGGTTCCGGGGGATCGCATCATGATGGTGGCCACGGCGGCCCCGCATCGCAAGGACGCGTTCGAGGCGGCCGAATATCTGATGGATTACCTGAAATCCCGCGCACCGTTCTGGAAAAAGGAAATTACCCGTTCCGGCGCCGAATGGGTTGCGGCCAAAGATCAGGACGAAGACGCTCTGACCCGCTGGTAGCGTCGCGCGCCCACCGCGGTGGTTCTGGAAACCGAGCGGTTTCAATTCTTCTCTGGACGCCGGATCACGAGCCTGCGCTAAATCTGCGCAAGTGGATCAGGAGGATGGCGGAATGCATGACGGGCTGAGAAACAAGGGCCTAGCGACACGGGCAATCCATGCGGGCGAAGCCCCGGACCCGACCAGCGGTGCGTCTGCGCCGGCCCTGCATATGTCTTCGACATTCGTCACGGATCAGGTGGCGGGGTTTTCGGCCCACGATCTGGAGGAAGAAGCCCCTTATCTTTATGGGCGCTGGGCCAATCCCAACGTCAGGACGCTGGAAGCCAAGATCAGCATGTTGGAAGGCACCGAAGATTGCCTGTGTCTGGCGTCCGGTATGGCGGCGGCCACCGCCATCTTCCTGACGTTCCTGTCTGCCGGGGATCATTTGATCGTTTCCGACGTCTCTTACGCGGGCGTGGCAGAGCTGGCGCGGGACACGCTGCCGCGTCTGGGGATCCATGTCAGCACGGTCAACATGTCCGATCTTTCGGCGGTATCAGCAGCCATCAGGCCGAACACGCGTCTCATCCACACGGAAACACCCGTGAACCCGATCGGTCGTCTGACCGATCTGGCATCGATTTCAGCAATTGCCAAAAGCGCGGGGGCGTTGCTGTCCTGCGATGCGACTTTTGCGTCTCCGCTTGGTCAGCCAAGCAAAGAGCTGGGCGTTGATCTGATCATGCATTCGGTGACCAAGTATATCGGCGGGCACGGTGATGCCATCGGTGGTGCGGTGGCCGGGCGAAAGGACCTGATCGCGAAAATCCGCACCGAATCCGCGATCCACCACGGCAGCATCATGTCCCCCTTCAACGCGTGGATGATCGCGCGGGGCATGGCCACTCTGCCGCTGCGGATGACAGCGCATCAGGCAGGAGCCACTGTCGTTGCCGATTGGCTTGAGACACGCGCGCGCGTGACCAGAGTGATCTATCCGGGGCTGAAGTCGCATCCCCAATACGAGCTGGCCCAACAACAGATGCGCAACACATCCGGAATGATCGCTTTTCAGGTGGGTGATCACGCAACAGGCGAGGCACTGGCCCAGCAGATGATCGATAAACTCCGGATCGTTCACTATGCCGTGTCGCTTGGCCACCATCGCAGTCTGATATTCTGGATGGGAACCGAAGCTTTGATGCAATCGTCCTTCCGATTGGAACGGGCGCAATTGGCAAGTTACCGGGATTACGCAGGCGACGGCGTGTTCAGGCTGTCGGTTGGTCTGGAAGACCCCGAAGACCTGATCGCAGATTTGGCGCAGGTCCTGTGAGCCGTCCGGGAAGGCGGTTTCTCAGTCGGCGTTGTTGATCCGACCGCGCATTTCCTCGGCCTCTTGCCGCGCGGCGCGCAGACCGTCCATGGCTGCGGCCAGCTCTGCCTCTGTCTGGGTCAGCTGATTGGTCAACTCGGCTTCACGTTGCTGAAGATAGGTTATGGCCTGATCGCGGGTTTCTTCCGCTTCGTGCAGTTCCTGGCTCATGCGATCCAGATCGGCAACGTCGCTTTGGCGGACGCGGGACAGGCGGTGTGCCAGCCAGTTGGCAAACCAGCCCATGCAGAAGGCCGCAAACAGAATGACGGCTGTGGCGATGATGAATTCGGTTCTGTTCAACTTACTGGTCCTCTGCGTCCGTGTCTGGTGCGGTCGATTCGGTCTGATCCGTTTCAGGCGCGTCAGCCTCAGCCCCAACCTCGGCCTCAGCCTCGAGCGCTTCGAGGCCTGTTTCGGAGGCTTCGACAGGCTCGGGACGAATCAGCCGGAATTCGATCCGCCGGTTGGCTTCGCGGCCTTCTTCGGTGTCGTTGTCCGCGATGGGCTGTGTTTCACCGTATCCAACGGCAGTGTAGCTGCTGGTGGGAATGCGCCGCCCGCGCAGCTCGTTCAGAATCGATTGCGCCCGTGCCTGGCTGAGCTGCTGGTTCATCTCTTCGCGGCCCTGGCTGTCCGTATGGCCCTGGATCTCCAGCCGGATCGGCCCGCAGTCACGCAGGATGTCGGCGATCTGGTTCACCGTATCGCGCGAGTCGGATGCGATCGTTGCCGATCCGGGTTCGAACGCGATTTTGCTGACGGTCTGGATTTCGGCGATCTGCGCTTCACAGACTTCAGGATCGGGCAGCGCGTCTTCGGGCTCCGGTGGAGGCTGATAGGTGATCGTCAGAGTGAATTCCTGCCCTTCGCCCAACTTGTCCGACAACTGACCTGCGATACGGGCTTTGGCATCCTCTTCATGGCTGAGGCCGGTCAGTTCGACCGAGCCTGGTGTTACGGTCAAGGCCCCGTTGTGAAGCTGGGCCAACGCCTCGAGGCCGGCTAGAACACGCACCGGCCAATCTGCCGGAAGCCCCGGCGCGATGCGGGTCGCAGTATAGACCTGATCCGAGCCGAAGGCCGCGCGGGCATAGCTGTCGACCATGTCCCGCAACGTTTCATCCCCCAGACGCCCTCGCAGTTGCACAAGCCCTTCGGGGCTGCGGGTCGCCGAGAACTCGACGGGTCCGGTCTGTTCGCTGGTTTCAGGTTCCGGCAGCACGGCATGCAGGGCAAAGACCTGAGGCAACGCTGTTTCAAGTTCACCTACAACCCGGTCGAACAAGGCTGGATCCGTGCCTTGCGCCGCAACCAGGGTGATGTCCGCATCCGACATCGTGACCGAGCCTTTGCCGATTCTGGCCAGTGCCTGAATGCTCTTCTCGGCGGCTTCGGGCCAGCGTGGTGAGGGCTCGCCCAGGCCGATGGTGCAGGAGTATGGCCCGGACAACCCGGCATCGCGCGCAGCGGTCACGATCCGGTCGCGTGCCTTTGCATCCTGTGCCGAACAGGCGTCAAATTGCCCACCGTCTTCGTTGATCAGAAAACGCAGCGTAAAGGGCGTTATGACGGGACGAGGCGCCGAGATCGCCAGCCCGATCCGCAGGCTGGGCGGCGCGGCGCGGGTCAGATCGCGTTCGAGACGTTGTTTTTCCTGTTGGCTGTCCGCAATGGCGGTGATTTTGACCAAATCGGCATTCGCGGAAATTTTGGCACGCGGCAGGCTGGCCAACGCCTCGATGGCATATGATATCGCGGCATCCCAACCGTCGGGCTTGGGGTAATTCGCCGTTTCCATCAGGTCCGAAACTGCGATGTTGGGGTCGAGGTTGCTCAGCCTTCTGATCAGGTCATCTCTGTCTTCGCTGGCGGGGATCAAGCCGATGATCGAGATGCCGTGATCATTGCGCAGAATTTCCGCTGAAAAGCGCGGCGGCGCCAGGGCAGAGGTTGCTTCGACCTCCATTTCATCGATTACGCGGGACGCATCGACCTCGGTTCCGGCTGCGGTCAGTGCGTTGAAACGTGTCGCCTCGTCCGGTGCAATCCCGGTCAGAACCACGCGCAAGCCGTCTGACTCGACCTCGGCCCAGTCGTGCCCTTTGAGGTCAAGCGCCCGGCGCACGGCGAACTCCGATGTCTCTTCGATCTTTGTGACGGCATAGCTGGCTGCCAAAAGCGACAGCCCGGCTGATACAAGAAAGATCAGGGAAACAACGATAAAATACGGCAGACGCATATTTGGGTTTGACACTCCTCAGGCGGTTGGGCCGATCTTTACAGGCCGCGTTCAGCAGGTGCAATCAGAGCAACAGGGCGACGCAGAGGAAGATCAGCGGAATCAAGCCAGTGTCGCGGTTGACCCTGAACAATTGCAACAGTCTGGCATTGTCTTCGATGTCCAGCGCGCGGAGTTGCCACATCATGTGCCAGCCCATTGCCCAAGGCCCACAGAGCGCAACACCCAATGCCAGCATCGAGGCATCCGGCACCCCTGCATCGACGATGGCCAGCCCCATCAGCGACACGGTCGCCACCAAAAAGTACTTCAGCCACCGCGCTGTATCAGCTCCGAACAGACGGGCGGTTGACTTGATGCCGATCAGTTCGTCATCCTCGGCATCCTGATGCGCATAGATGGTATCGTAGAACAGGGTCCACGCGATTCCAGACAGGTAAAGCGTCACCGCTGGCCATCCCACGGAACCGCTATGCGCCGCCCAGGCCAGTAGGGCGCCCCAGTTGAAGGCCAGCCCCAGAAACACCTGAGGCCACCAGGTAAACCGTTTGGCAAACGGATAGATCGTCACGGGCAGCAGGGACAGAACACCCATTGCGATCGCCGCCTGATTGAAGCTGAGAAGGATGCCAAGCGCCAGAATGCATTGCAGGACCATCCAGACCGCGGCCTGCCGGACACTGACCTGACCCGAAGGAATCGGGCGCGAGCGTGTGCGTTCGACCTGCCCGTCGAATTCCCGATCCGTAATGTCATTCCACGTGCAACCGGCGCCCCGCATCAGGAAGGCCCCAAATGCGCATCCCATGGCGATCCACAGATCTTCCCAACGCGGCTGCCCATCATGCAGGATCGCCAGAGCCAGCCCCCACCAACAGGGAATCAGCAGCAGCCATGTCCCGATGGGTCGGTCCGCGCGGCTGAGGCGCAGATAGGGGCGGGCAAAGGCCGGGGCACGGGTGTCGACCCAGTTGCCGCTGACGGCATCGGCGACTTGGCCATCTGGTGTTGGGGCATTGCCTTGCATATGTAGGGTCTCATGAGTGCGAAGATCAGACTGTATGTAGAGCAGCCCTTGGGTCAGGGGCAATCGGTTCCTTTGACGCGCGACCAGGCGCACTACCTCTTTGGTGTCATGCGCCTTGCGGTCAAAGGGCAGGTCGCCCTGTTCAACGGGCGGGACGGAGAGTGGTTGGCCGAAGTCTCCGAGGCGGGAAAACGCGGCGGGACGCTGACCTGTATTGAACAGACGAAACCGTTGCAGTTGCCACCGGATCTGTGGTTCCTGTTCGCGCCCATAAAAAAGGCCCGCACCGATTTCATCGTGGAAAAAGCCGCCGAAATGGGTGCGGCGCGTATCCTTCCTGTTCAGACCGAGTTCACCAATTCCGAACGCATTCGTCAGGACCGCCTACAGGCCCATGCGGTCGAGGCGGCCGAGCAGTGCGGCGGAACCTTCGTGCCCGAGGTTGCCGATTTGCAGCGGTTGGATCGGCTGCTGGATGCATGGCCCGAAGATCGGCAACTGATGTTCTGCAACGAAGCCGAGGTTGGATCGGCCCTGCGACTGGCCGCCAATGAAAAAGGACGGCCCTGGGCAATTCTCATCGGCCCGGAAGGCGGGTTTTCGGACCAGGAACGCGCGCGTTTGACAGGGTTGCCATTCGCGCATGTGGTCAGCCTTGGCCCTCGTATCCTGCGGGCCGACACGGCAGCGGTGGCTGCATTGACCATGTGGCAGCAGGCGCTGGGGGATTGGGCGTGATCCAAGAAGCCTCGCCGTCTAATGCCCCGGCCATTGAGGCGTTTTTGGCCAAACATCCCGATACTTCCATGTTTCTGCGCAGCAACCTGTTGGCGCACGGGATTGGATTTGGAGACGATGACCACTCCACCCGGTTCTTCATTTGGGGGCAGGATCGCATCCAAGGCGTATTTGGCCTGACCAAAAAGGGCTACCTGATGGCGCAACTGCCCGATTGTTCGCCAGAGGCCGCTCAGGCATTTGCGGGTCGGATCGCAGGTCAGATCGTTCTGGGCATGACAGGGGCTGCACAACAGGTTGAGATGATATTGGACGCGCTAGGGCTTGGACAGGCCTGTTATCGCCTGCATCATGATGAACCCCTGTACCGCCTGGATCTGGGCGAAATCCCAGAGGCACCGATTCCATTTCGTGCCCTGTCCGAGGCATACCGGCCGTTACTGACGCGTTGGTTTGCGGATTACTTCGAGGATACCGACCAGGCCAAAGGGCAAGAGGCGCGTGAAATGGCCTCCGATCGGATCACCACCGATATTCAATCAGGCAGGGCGATTGTCATGCTGGAAGACGACGCCCCCGTAGCCATGGCCGCCATCAATGCATCAGTCCGGGATCAGGTTCAGGTCGGCGGTGTATTTGTGCCGCGCGAGAACAGAAATTGTGGACTCGGGCGCAAGGTCACAACGGCTGTGCTGCAAAAGGCGAGGACCGAGGGCGCGAACGCGGCCATCCTGTTCGCCAACAATCCACCTGCCGCGCGAGCCTATGAAGCGATGGGGTTTCAGCAGGTCGGCTGGTATCGGATCGCCCTGTTGCAAACACCACAAAAGGTGCTGTCATGAGTTTCATCCGACCCGAGGCAAAACTGGCCCTGTGGCGCTGGCGCGAAGTGCTGGTTGCCGGGTTTGTCCTGATCCTCGGTCTCAGCTGGATCAACGGGCCCGGTGGTCTGCTGGGGTGGATCGGCTGGCTGCTTGTCGCTGTCGCAATCGCCCTAGCGGTGATCGGGGTGCAGCGCGCGCGGTTCAGAACCGGCACTGGCGGACAGGGTGTCGTGACCGTCGATGAAGGTCAGATCACCTATTTCGGCCCACTGGATGGCGGCATCATCGCCACGCGCGAGATTGAGCGGCTGGCGCTCGATCCGACCTCGACGCCGGCGCATTGGGTGTTGGAACAACCGGGTCAGGCGGTGCTTCACATTCCTGTGAATGCGGAAGGGGCCGAGGCGCTGTTCGATGTCTTTTCGGCACTTCCGGGCCTGAAAACCGAGCATATGCTGGCCGAACTGAACGGTGGATCGGCCCATCCGGTCGTGATTTGGGAGCGTACGCCCTCGCGCCCTCCACACCTTCGGCTGCATTGACACCGGCGCGGTTTGCCCCCACGACTGGCCAAAAGACAGACACATCAGGATCGGAGCGCGGGTCTCATGTCCATCCCCCAGTCCGGCGGCGGACCAATCGAACGCCATGAGCAATTGGCCGAATATCTGGAGTCGGGCTGCAAGCCCAAGCCAGACTGGCGCATCGGCACCGAGCATGAGAAATTCGGCTACTGCAAGGACACGCTGAAGCCGTTGCCGTTCGAGGGTGCGCGATCCATCGTGGCGGTGTTGGAGGGCCTGCGTGACCGGCACGGTTGGGCCGAAGTCCGTGAAGCGGGTCATCTGATCGGTTTGGAAAAGGACGGCGCCAATGTCAGCCTGGAGCCGGGCGGCGCGCTGGAGCTGTCGGGAGCTCCGCTCGAGACCATCCACGAAACCTGTGATGAGGTGAACACCCACCTGCGCGAGGTAAAGGACATCGCAGATGAGATCGGCGTGGGTTTCATCGGTCTGGGCGCGGCACCGACCTGGACACATGAGGAAATGCCGTTGATGCCCAAGGGGCGGTATCGGCTGATGAATGACTATATGGAAAAGGTCGGCACCATGGGCCGCGCCATGATGCGGCGGACCTGCACGGTTCAGGTCAACATCGATTTCGGGTCCGAGGCCGACATGGTGCAGAAACTGCGCGTGGCGCTGGCCTTGCAGCCGGTGGCAACGGCGTTGTTTGCGAACTCGCCCTTTTTCGAAGGCAAGGTAAATGGCCAGAAAAGCTGGCGCAGCTATATCTGGCGGCATCTGGACGATGCGCGTACGGGTATGCTGCCTTTCGTGTTCGAAGACGGCTTTGGGTTCGAGCGTTACGTGCAATACGCGCTCGATGTTCCGATGTATTTCGTCTATCGCGACGGCCAGTATATCAATGCGCTGGGCATGTCGTTCCGCGACTTCCTGAAAGGCGAACTGCCCGCCCTGCCGGGGGAAACGCCCACGCTCAGCGATTGGGCCGATCACCTGACCACCGCCTTTCCAGAGGCGCGGATCAAGAAATTCATGGAAATGCGCGGGGCCGATGGTGGACCATGGCGGCGCCTGTGTGCCTTGCCCGCCTTCTGGGTTGGCCTGACTTACGATCAAACGGCCCTGGACGCGGCCTGGGATCTGGTCAAAGGCTGGGACACCGAAACCCGCGAGGCGCTGCGTGTCGCGGCTGCCAAAGACGGTCTGCAAGCGAAGGTCGGCACCATCAACATGCACGATCTGGCGCGTGAGGTTGTGGCGATCTCCGAGGCCGGCCTGAAAGCCCGCGCCTATCCCGGTGCCGGTGGCCTGGTGCCGGACGAGACCCATTTCCTCAACGCGCTCAAGGACAGCATCCAAAGCGGGAAAGTGCCTGCGGATGAGTTGCTGGAACACTACAACGGCGACTGGAACGGTGATCTGACCCGGATTTTCCCAGAATACAGCTATTGATCCGCCCGGTCCCGCTTGCATTCGCGGGGCTGGCCCGATAGCAGGTTGGCGACCAAATTCAGAGGGCGTCATGGACGATCTTAAGGCAAAATATCTGGGCCAAATCGCCGAGGCAGGCGACGAGAACGCGCTTGAGGCGATCCGTGTCGCCGCCGTGGGCAAAAAAGGCGAGGTCGCGCTGAAGATGCGCGAATTGGGTAAAATGACGCCCGAGGAACGCCAGGTGGCAGGCCCAGCGCTGAATGCCCTGAAGGATGAGATCAACTCGGCCCTGTCCGCCAAAAAGGCCGCTTTGGCCGATGCTGCGCTGGATGAGCGTCTGCGCACCGAATGGCTGGACGTCACCCTGCCGACCCGCCCGCGCCGTCAGGGCTCGATCCACCCGGTCAGCCAGGCGACCGAGGAACTGACCGCGATCTTTGCCGAACTGGGCTTTTCGGTGGCCGAAGGGCCGCGAATCGAGACCGACTGGCACAATTTCGACGCGCTGAACATCCCCGGCCACCACCCTGCGCGGGCCGAGATGGACACGTTCTATATGCACCGCGCCGAGGGCGACAACCGCCCGCCGCATGTGCTGCGCACCCATACGTCGCCGGTGCAGATCCGGTCGATGGAGAAACAGGGCGCGCCGATCCGCGTCATCTGTCCGGGCGGCGTCTACCGCGCCGACTATGACCAGACCCACACCCCGATGTTCCATCAGGTCGAAGGGCTGGCCATCGACAAGGACATCTCGATGGCGAACCTGAAATGGGTTCTGGAAGAGTTCGTGAAGGCATTCTTCGAAGTTGACGATGTCGAACTGCGTTTCCGCGCCTCGCACTTCCCCTTCACCGAGCCGTCGGCCGAGGTCGATATCCGCTGTTCCTGGGATAACGGCCAGCTGAAGATCGGCGAGGGCGACGACTGGATGGAGATTCTGGGCTCCGGCATGGTCCACCCCAAGGTGATCGCCGCCGGTGGGATCGACCCCGAGGTCTATCAGGGCTTTGCCTTCGGGATTGGGATCGACCGTCTGGCGATGCTGAAATACGGCATCCCGGATCTTCGGGCGTTCTTTGACAGCGACCTGCGCTGGCTGCGCCACTACGGCTTCGCGGCGCTGGATATGCCGAACCTGCATGGTGGTTTGTCGCGGTGATTGACGAAAACAAAAGACTCCTCAAGTTGATGGAGTTTATTGAGGCTTCGGGTGTTTCCGGAGCCTCTTTTGATGACTCAATTGAGCGTTTGAATTCCATGTATCCTAATTCCCCGCAATCCCTGGAGACCACTCAGAACAAAATTGGCATGTCGATAGCGGAGAGAGATCATTACCTCTCGCTTCTAAAGGCGAGGAATTTTGTGTCCGGCAGTTTTACAAAGAATGGCGTACTAAACTTAAAACTCACGCTATCCGGGAAAGAATACCTAGCGAATCTAATTGAGATCGAAAAAGTAGAAAATGCCGAGAAGAGGCAGGTTACGAAAGCTGCATCGGGAGTTTTGGCAGCGCTTTCAAAGTACTTTCTGCTGCCGGTGGCGGTGATTGTGGCTGCTGGGTTGATTCTCTCTAAACTGGGGCTAACCCCGTAAGTTCATGGGTAAGTGCTGAGCAAAGGCAGATAGGTCGCCACGCCATCGCCAGACCGCGGGCTTCAGCCCGCCATGCGCCGGTTGCCGGGCTGAAGCCCGGCCTACACCAATATGTTAGGTGACAAGGCGATGAGGCTAGTTAGGCTTCGGCCTCATGATTTACCGACTGCTTTTTCTTCTGCTGACCGCAACTCCCGCTTTCTCCATGGGACCATGGAAGTCGGATTGCCATGGCGATACGGCCTGTGAGGTCGGCGACCGATCGTACCATGTGCTGGAACCTGAGGGTTGGGACGGGGAAACCCCTCTGCCTGTGTTGCTGCATTTCCACGGCTGGGCGCGGCAGGGTAATGTTGTCGTGAACCACGAACGCATTGCCGGCGCGACGAAGCTGCGGGGCGTGTTGCTGGTGGCCCCGAACGGTCTGGGCAAAAGCTGGGATTTTTGGACCCCGGACACGGGCGATGTGCCCTTTGCCGGTGCGGTGCTGGAGGATGTGGCCAAGCGCTATCCGATTGATCCGGAACGCATCTATGTCTCGGGATATTCCTTCGGAGGCGCGATGGCGTGGCGCTATGTCTGTCAGTCAGGCAATGACATTGCCGCCCTGCTGGCCGTTGCAGGCAGCATCCGCCAGACTGAAGCCTGCCCCGAAGCCCCGCGCGAGGTGCGCCATGTGCATGGGCTGGACGACACGGTGATGGATTTTCCCTTTGGACCGGGCGGCGATACCACCTACCCGGTGGCGCTGTGGCGAAAGAAATACAACTGCAACGGTGCCACCCCGCGCGGGGATTGGAGCGTGAGACCGTTCCTGACGCTCAGCCGGGTGGAATGGGCCGATTGTGCGCAGGGGCAGGTGGTGCTGGACACCCATCCGGGCGGGCATTTCATCCCGCATGGCTGGATCGGGTGGCAATTGGACGAGCTTTTGGGCCGCACCCCCACTTATCCGTGACCTGCAGCGCTTGCACCTTGGCGCATTCTTTGTCATTGCCTGTGCCGACTGGATGTTTGCCAAAAAAGGCCCCGAGCAATGAAATTCACTCTGTCCTGGCTGAAAGACCACCTCGACACCGATGCGTCGGTTGATGAGATCACTGAGGCGCTGACCGACCTTGGCCTTGAGGTCGAGGAGGTCATCAACCCGGCTGACAAGCTCAAGGACTTTACGCTGGGCTATGTGAAACACGCGGAAAAACACCCTGACGCCGACAAGCTGCGTGTCTGCAAGGTGGACACGGATGAAGGCGAGTTGCAGATCATCTGCGGCGCGCCCAACGCCCGCGAAGGGATCACTGTCGTCGTCTGCAAGCCGGGCATGTATATCCCCGGTCTGGACCTGACGATCAGCGTCGGCAAGATCCGCGGCGTCGAAAGCTTTGGCATGATGGCGTCCGAGCGCGAGCTGGAATTGTCGGACGAACATGACGGCATCATCGAATTGCCCTCGGGCGAGGTCGGTGACAGGTTCGTTGATTGGCTTGCCGAGAATGACCCATCGAAAGTCGATCCCGTGATCGAGATCGCGATCACTCCGAACCGGCCCGATGCGCTGGGCGTGGAAGGCATCGCGCGTGATCTGGCGGCGCGTGGGATCGGCACTCTGAAACAGCGCGACTACGTGCCGGTGCCCGGTGATTTCGAAAGCCCGATCAAAGTATCGATTGACGAGGATACGCTGGATGGCTGCCCGCATTTCACGGGCCGCCTTATCAAGGGCGTCAAGAACGGCCCCAGCCCGCAGTGGTTGCAGGATCAGTTGAAGGCGATCGGGCTGCGTCCGATTTCGGCGCTGGTGGATATCACCAACTATATGACCTTTGACCATAACCGCCCGCTGCATGTGTTTGACGCGGACAAGGTGCAGGGCAATCTTCGCGTTCATCGCGCCAAAGGCGGTGAAACCCTGGTGGCGCTGGACGAGAAGGAATACACTCTTCAGCCCGGCATGATGGTCATTTCAGATGACAAAGGCCCGGAATCCATCGCAGGCATCATGGGCGGTCAGGAAACCGGCTGCACCGAAGATACTGTGAATGTGTTCCTGGAAAGCGCGTTCTGGGATCATGTGCAGATCGCGCTGACGGGTCGGGCGCTGAAAATCAATTCAGACGCGCGGTACCGGTTCGAACGCGGCGTGGACCCTGAATACACGCTGGAAGGGCTCGAGCACGCAACCCAGTTGATTCTGGACATCTGCGGCGGCGAAGCGTCCAAAGTGGTCGAGGCGGGCAAAGCGCCGAACCACGCGCGTGCGTACAAGCTGGATGCCGAACGGGTGCAGTCTCTGGTCGGGATGGACATTCCCGAAAGCGAGCAGCGTCAGACGCTGACCCGCCTGGGTTTCCGTCTGGAGGGCGAGATGGCCCACGTGCCAAGCTGGCGCCCCGATATCATGGGTGAGGCCGATCTGGTGGAAGAGGTCGCACGGATCGCCTCGTTGACCAAGTTGCAGGGCAAGCCCTTGCCACGTGTCACCGATGGTATTCCCAAGCCGGTGATGACACCGACTCAGCGCCGCCAGTCCATGGCGCGCCGCACCTGCGCCGCGCTGGGTTACAACGAATGCGTCACCTATACGTTCATCGATCAGGCTTCGGCTGCTTTGTTCGGTGGCGGGGATGACGCGACCATGCTTGAAAATCCTATCTCGTCCGAGATGAGCCACATGCGCCCGGATCTGCTGCCCGGATTGTTGCAGGCCGCGGCGCGCAATCAGGCACGCGGATATGCCGACGTCGCCCTGTTCGAAGTTGGCCCTGTTTTCCACGACGGCGAACCCGGCGACCAGAAAACCCAGATCGCCGGCCTGCTGGTTGGCCGCAATGGCCCCAAGGATGTGCACGGGGCCTCGCGCCCGGTGGATGTCTTTGATGCCAAGGCGGATGCCGAGGCCGTTCTTGCGGCGATCGGAGCACCCGCCAAGGTACAGATTCTGCGCGACGGCGATGCCTGGTGGCATCCGGGTCGTCACGGCAAGATCTGTCTGGGACCCAAAAAGGTGCTGGGTGTTTTTGGTGAGCTGCACCCGCGCGTGTTGCAGGCGATGGATATCAAGGGTCCGGCAATGGCCTTTACGATTTGGCCCGACGAGGTTCCCTTGCCCCGCAAGTCCGGTGCCACACGTGCCGCATTGGAATTGCGTGACCTGCAAGCGGTCGAACGTGACTTTGCCTTTGTCGTTGATGAAAACGTCGAGGCGCTGACGTTGGTGAACGCTGCGGCAGGTGCCGACAAGGCGCTGATCGAAGATGTGCGTGTCTTTGACGAATTCATCGGCGGCAGCCTGGGTGAAGGTAAAAAATCGCTGGCCATAACGGTACGTTTGCAGCCGACAGAGCAGACGCTGAAGGAAAAGGACATCGAAGCGGTGGCCGAAAAGATCATCGCCAAAGTCTCCAAGGCGACCGGCGGTGTTCTGCGGGGCTGATGCAGGGCCGCCTCCGGCGGGAGTATTTCAGAAAAGATGAAGGGGCGGTGGCGCCCTTTTGCGTGTTTACGGAGGACGAAAGATGCTGAACGTGTACCTATCTGGCGAAATCCACACCGATTGGCGCGAACAGATCATCGACGGCGCGCAGGGGTTGGACATCACATTCAACAGCCCGGTGACGGACCACGCGGCAAGCGACGATTGCGGCGTTGCCATTCTGGGGGAAGAGCCGAACAAATACTGGCATGACCACAAGGGTGCGATGGTCAACGCGATCCGGACCCGCAAGGGCATTTCGGATGCTGACGTGGTGGTTGTCCGGTTTGGCGACAAGTACAAACAGTGGAACGCGGCTTTTGATGCGGGCTATGCCGCAGCGCTGGGTAAATCCATCATCGTGCTGCACGGCCCCGAGCATCAGCACGCGTTGAAAGAAGTGGATGCAGCCGCGCTGGCCGTGGCGGAAAAGCCCGCGCAGGTTGTCGAAATCCTGCGGTATGTGCTGACGGGTGCACTGCCGGGCTGAGTTTTTCAATGCGGGTGCCGGTTTCGGCACCCTGTCGATCGCGAAACAGATCAAGCGCGTGCGGGTATGGTTTTGCCGCGCTGCACCGCCGGGCGTTGCATGAACCGGTCGACATAGGCGACGACATTGGCGTAGTCGTCCCAGCCAACAACCTCTTTCGCGCCGTAGAAGTCCAGAGCATTCAACCAGGGGGCAAGAGCGATATCGGCGATGGAGTAATCGCCGGCGATCCAGTCGTTCCCTTCCAGTTGCGTGTTGACCACGTTCAAAAGGCGTTTGGCCTCGTTGATATAGCGTTCGCGCGGTCGGGGGTCTTCGATTTCGCTGCCCGCGAATTTGTAGAAGAAGCCAAGCTGGCCAAACATCGGCCCTACGCCCCCCATTTGGAACATCAGCCATTGTGTAATGCGATGCTTGTCTGCTGCGCTTTGTCCCAGCAACTTGCCCGATTTCTCGGCCAGATACAGCAGGATTGCCCCGCTTTCGAACAGGGTCAGCGGCTTACCGTCCGGCCCGTTGGGATCGATGATGGCTGGGATTTTGTTGTTTGGGTTCAGCGACAGAAACTCGGGGCTTTTGACATCCGCATCCGATAGCGTCACCAGATGGGGCTCGTAGGGCAGGCCGGTTTCCTCCAGCATGATCGATGCCTTGACGCCGTTTGGAGTCGGATAGGAATACAGTTGAATCTTGTCCGGGGATTGCGCAGGCCAGCGCGCCATGATCGGATGAAAGTTGTTGTCCAGCATTGGGGGCTCCTGTTTGGCTGTCCCTGTAAAAGCTAGGGGCCACGCCTGATTTATATAAGCCCTTGGCGATGTGCATTTCCGGTCAGGCCATGTTTTCTGGCGAACAAAGGGGAAATCCAACGCAACTCGCACCTAGACCGGAAGCCAAACTTGGCTCACAATCTGGTGACCCCCGCGAAAACCTCGCGGGTTTCTTGCTGTTGAAAGGAGATGGGCGTGGATGAGGTCGTAACACAGGTGGGCGCATTTGCCCCGCTGATCATGAGTGCCGTCAAGGCGCTTGTCGTTCTGATCCTGGGCTGGATCGTGGCTGGTGCAATCGGGGGCATGGTTCGCCGCAGGATCAATTCGACGCCGCATATTGATCCGACGCTTGGGAACTTTATGGCAAGCCTGGTCAAATGGGCCATTCTCGCCATGGTTCTGGTTGCCGTTCTGGGCATCTTCGGAATTGAAGCCACCAGCATCGTCGCCATTCTGGGTGCCGCGTCCTTGGCTATCGGCCTGGCGCTTCAAGGCACGCTCAGTGATCTGGCGGCCGGTGTGATGCTGGTTGTCTTCCGGCCCTACAAGCTGGGTCAATTCGTTGATATCGGCGGCACATCAGGCACCGTAAAGGACCTGAACCTGTTCACCACCGAACTGGTGACGCCGGACAACGTGCAGATCATCGTACCGAACGGTCAGGCTTGGGGCTCAATCATCACGAACTACTCTGCCCATGACACGCGTCGTGTCGATCTGGTGTTCGGGATTGATTATGGTGACAGCGCGGACAAAGCCATGCAGGTCATTCTGGATGTGGCCAAAGCGGACAGTCGCATTCACAGTGACCCGGAGCCCTGGGTTCGGGTTACGAACCTGGGTGACAGTTCGGTGGATCTGACGGCACGGCTGTGGTGCTCGGCGCCAGACTATTGGGATGTCAAATTCGAGTTGACGAAGACGATCAAGGAAGCCTTTGACGACAAGGGTATTTCGATCCCTTATCCGCATTCGGTGGAAATCCAGAAACAGGGGTGACGGCTCCCGCCCGTCGATCGGGCATTCGAAAATGCCCTCCTCCCGTTGGGCCGGGCACCGCGCAAGGGCGCGGTGCCCTTTTCTTTGTTCAAACCATCGCTTTGAGTCCGACCGCGCCACGCCTGTGGCGTGGCGCTATGCCCAACGCTGGAAATCGCTTTTCAAAAGCGATTTCAGGGGCGGGAGTGTTTACGACTTGACGATCACGTTGGGCGAGACGACGTCGATACCAAGGGCCTTGCCGACCGCATAGTAGGTCAGCTTGCCAGCGTGGACGTTCAGACCTTCCAGCAGATGCGGATCGTCCTGACACGCCTGTTTCCAGCCTTTGTCCGCCAGAGACAGCATGAACGGCATCGTGGCGTTGCCCAGGGCGATGGTCGAGGTGCGCGCCACCGCGCCCGGCATGTTGGCAACGCAGTAATGCATGATGCCGTCGACATCGTAGATCGGGTCAGCATGGGTGGTGGCTTTCGACGTCTCGAAGCACCCGCCCTGATCGATGGCAACATCGACAAGTACGGCACCGGGTTTCATCGTCGACAACTGGGCGCGCGAGACAAGTTTTGGGGCCGCAGCGCCGGGGATCAGAACGGCACCGATGACCATATCGGCATCCTGGATAAGCTCGGCCGTGGCACCAGCGGTCGAATACTGGTTCTTAAAGGTTCCGCCAAAGACGTCGTCCAGATAGCGCAGCCGCGGCAAGGAGCGATCCAGAACGATGACATCCGCGCCCATTCCAGCAGCGATCTTCGCCGCATGGGTCCCGACGACGCCGCCGCCGATTACGACCACTTTGGCAGGGCCGACACCGGGTACGCCACCCATCAGAACGCCGCGCCCGCCATTGGCCTTTTGCAGTGTCCACGACCCGACCTGAGGGGCCAGACGACCGGCGACTTCGGACATCGGTGCCAGCAGAGGCAGGCCGCCGTTTGCATCGGTCACAGTCTCATAGGCGATGGCAGTACAACCCGATTCCAGCAGGTCATGCGTCTGGTCCGGGTCCGGAGCCAGGTGCAGATAGGTGAACAGCAACTGCCCTTCACGCAGCATCTTGCGTTCCACGGCCTGGGGTTCCTTGACCTTGACGATCATGTCGGCGGTGGCAAACACCTCTTCCGCAGTGTCGATGATACGTGCGCCAGCCGCGACATATGCGTCGTTGTCAAATCCCGCGCCGATGCCTGCGCCGGATTCGATCAGAACTTCGTGACCACGTGCAACTGCTTCCTGAGCAGCATTGGGCGTCATCCCGACGCGGAATTCCTGGGGTTTGATTTCCTTGGGGCAACCGATTTTCATGGGGTTCTCCGTACATAAGCTGCTTAAATTATGTGCAGTTTGCAGTGCAATTTCTGTGAAAGAAAACGTGTCAGTACATTTTTCTTTGGAAGAATATCGCGTAATATACAAAAACCTTGCAAAGGAATTGCATGAATGAGCTTGGATACGACCGATCGCAAGATTCTGGCGGCATTGCAAAAAAACGGTAGGATGTCGAATTCGGAATTGTCTGAACAGGTCAACTTGTCTCCGTCGGCTTGCCACCGGCGTGTTCAGCGGCTGGAGGTTGAAGGCTACATTCGCAACTACGTGGCGCTGCTGGATGCGCGGAAGATGAACGTGCCGACAACGGTCTTTGTCGAAATCACGCTACAGGGTCAGGCCGAAGAGGTTCTGGATGCGTTTGAAAAGGCGGTGGCCCGGATACCGGATGTGCTGGAATGCCATCTGATGGCCGGTACGGCGGATTACATTCTGAAAGTTGTGGCGGAAAACACCGAAGATTTCGCCCGCATCCATCGGCAATACCTGTCGCGCCTGCCCGGGGTGGCGCAAATGCAAAGCTCGTTTGCCTTGCGTACCGTGTTCAAGACCACAGCCTTGCCCGTCTAATTGTCATAAAGGCCCGGGATAGGTGAACAGAAAAAGGTGGGTCAGGTTGAACCCGAAATGCATCATCACAGGCACCCACAGGCGTCTGGTTGCATAGTATCCCAATCCGCAGGCCAGCCCGAGAATGGAAGCAAAAACCACCAGCGCCGGACCCCCGGCGACATGGGCCAGCCCGAACAGCAGACTGGCTGCTATTACACTGCCAACGTCCCCCAGGCGCGGGGCGATGGCCGATTGCAGATAGCCACGAAAGAAGGCTTCTTCCGTCAGGCAGGTCAGAAACAGGTTGGACAGGGCAAATACCAGCCACCAGGGCGGGATCGCAAATTCCGGGCGCACCGCGCCGAAGGAAAGCCCCAACAGAAACAGCCCCGGCAGGAGCAGCAACCCTGCCAGCAAGGCCGTGCGATTGATCTGCGTTTTGCCGCGCAGCATCCCGGGCCAGGCCAGAAGTACGGCAAAGAAGACCATCGGTTTGTCCAGGTTCAGATGCAGGGTGAAACTGGCGCTTCCCGCGCCTGCCTGTACCTGATCCAGAATTTTCAAATTTTCGAACCCCGGCAGCAGATGTGCACCCATCACCAGACACCACAGGATCAACAACAGGTGCCCGGCGACAGCAGGCCATCCTTTCAGATGGGGCAGCAATGAAGCTCCGACCAGACCAAAGGCCGCCGCAGCGATCGCCATGGGTGACATCAATCCTGTCGCCGAGGCAATGCTGATGAACAACGCCAGTAACGACAAGCCGATGCCTGTCCGCCGGGTCAGCACCATCAATTGCGCTGATATCAGAACAAGCCAGGGCCAGATCGCGGGCATCACGGAAAGAAGGAATGTCACAATCGCCTCGTCTTTGTCATGCGCACCGTGATGCCGCACCAAAACGAGGCAATGCAAGCATCCGTGGCCAAGCGCAATGCATTGCGTCAATTCAGACGCTTGTATCCCGCGGGCCAGATGTACAAATTCAGGGGAAAGACCGTATACCCGCGCTGGACCTGATTTGCAGGCACGACAACAGCCGCAGGACTCGTGACCCTAGCGTCAATTTATCTGGTGGCATCAGGTTGTTACACGGGCCCGATATGGTCCGAACCCGAAGACCGAGAAGGAGCTGACCTTGGACAACGAAAACACTGGCGCCCCCAAAGACTGGCTGGAAGCCGAGCTGGAGGACACGCTGGACGAAGATTTCGAGATAGAATTCAGTGAGCCGATGCTGTCGATGGAAGTCCGGAAAATCTATCGGGAACAGCATCCGGACATGTTGGATCGCAAGGTTTACTTCCGCAACCTGCTGCGGCTGCAAGCCGAACTGATCAAGGTTCAGGACTGGGTACAGCATACCGGAGCCAAGGTCTGTATCCTGTTTGAAGGCCGTGACAGTGCCGGTAAAGGGGGCGTGATCAAGCGGATCACCCAGCGTCTGAACCCGCGCGTCGCGCGCGTGGTGGCGTTGCCGGCGCCCAGCCGCCGAGAGCAAAGCCAGTGGTATTTCCAGCGCTACGTACCGCATCTGCCGGCGGCGGGTGAAATCGTTCTGTTCGACCGCTCCTGGTACAACCGGGCCGGAGTCGAGCGGGTGATGGGTTTTGCGTCCGAGGACCAGGTTGAACAATTCTTTCAGGACGTTCCGGAATTCGAACGGATGCTGGTGCGGTCAGGGATCATTCTGCTGAAATACTGGTTCTCGATCACGGACGAGGAACAGCAGTTGCGATTCCTCATGCGTATTCACGACCCGATGAAGCAATGGAAGCTGTCACCGATGGATCTTGAATCCCGCATCCGCTGGGAATCCTACACAAAGGCCAAAGAGGATATGCTTTTCCGAACGAATATCCCCGAGGCCCCGTGGTACATCGTCGAAGGCAATGACAAAAAACGCGAAAGGCTAAACTGTATCGAGCATCTTTTGACAAAAATCCCATACGAGGACGTGCCTCAGGAAAAGGTCAATCTGCCCGACCGCAAGTACAACCCGGAATATGAACGCCGCGTTTTGCCGGATGAGCTTTACGTACCAAAGATCTATTGAAGCAAAACCAGGCTCTGAGCCGGATTATGCGAGGCCGACACGGCCGGCCTCGCACAGGGTCAAATGATCAGGCTGCATCCATCATGCAGTCAAAGTGGAAGAAGTTGACCATTGTGATGTCACAGTCATCGACGTCGGCTGTTTCGGTGCCCGCAGGCTCGGATTCCGTTTCCGGCGTGACGTCGGCGGTCGGCATCATGTCGATATCATCGGTGTCTGCCACGTCCGTGTCGCCGTTCATATCGTCACCCCAGTTGAACTCGTCAAACTGCGCTTGCAGGTTTTCGAGGAAACTGGCAATTTCATCCAGGAAGGCCTGAACGTCAAAGCAGAACGTCTCGGCCTCACCCCCGTCAACCACGTCCACGTCCGGCGTTTCGAGTTCCGGCTCTTCGGTCTCGGTGACGTCGGTGTCGGGTGTTTCGGGCTCCGGTTCCTCGGTCTCGGTGACGTCGGTATCGGGCGTTTCGGGTTCCGGCTCTTCGGTTTCGGTGACGTCGGTGTCGGGTGTTTCGGGTGCCGGCTCTTCGGTTTCGGTGACGTCGGTGTCAGGTGTTTCGGGTTCTGGTTCTTCGGTTTCGGTGACGTCGGTATCGGGTGCTTCGGGTTCTGGTTCCTCGGTTTCGGTGACGTCGGTGTCGGGTGTTTCAGGTTCCGGCTCTTCCGGAACGGCAACTTCGTCCGGTGTGGTTGGCGGAACGGGCGGTGTGTTCGTATTGCCGTTGTCCAGCATGACTGCCGCGTCGGTTGCGGCAAAGTTCTGGGTGACCATCACCGCATCAAAACCCTGCATATCGCCGGTTTCGATACCGATTCCGATATATTTGAAATCCGGGTTCAGAATATTGGCGCGGTGGCCCGGGCTGTTCATCAGGTTCTGGTGCAACTGAGCCACGTCATCGCTGATGCCGGGCTGTCCGCGTTCGGACTGCCATGCGATGTTTTCGCCGGTCCGCCAGTTGCCCTCAAGATCGAACCCGGCGTTTTGCATCCGCTGAGTCGCACTGGAACCGCCCGAGCCGGTGTGGCTGAACGTGTCTGTGTCCAGCATCCAGGTGCTGTGATCTTCGGATGAATCGTTCAGCTGTGTCTCAAGCTGAAGCGGGTTGAGCCCGCGGGATGTGCGTTCCTGGTTTATCAGCTCCAGCATCTCGCGTTCGAATGTACTTGCAGTCGACATTTTTGCCTCCGTTTGTGTTTGTGCCCTTCCGGACGGGCTCACTTAGAGGTCGGGATATCGACGGTGGTAGAGGGTGTTTCACCTCAGGCGAGTTTTGGCAACGCGATGCTACCGATGCGGGATTCGCTGCGCTGCAAAATGCCGGGCAAAATGTTGCTGGCGAGGAAATGGCGGCTTGTCGCACAGCCGGTACCACGAGTCGGCGGATTGAAACCGATCGCCGAAACGACAAACCCCCGGGCGATGCCTCGGGGGTCGTCAAATAGTGTCATCCAAAGCTGGACGAGACCAAAGGTCTTAGAGCAAACCTTCGCGCTGTGCTTTCTTACGTGCCAGTTTACGGGCACGACGGATCGCTTCAGCCTTCTCGCGCGCTTTTTTCTCGGACGGTTTCTCGAAATGTTGCTTAAGCTTCATTTCACGGAACACGCCTTCGCGCTGCAGCTTTTTCTTCAGGGCACGAAGCGCCTGATCGACGTTATTGTCGCGAACACTAACCTGCATGTGGTTGTCACCACCTTTCTAGATAGAGTTGCAAGGAAATTGCAGGAGTTGGCCGTATAGCAAAGCCGCCCTAACTTGTCTAGTACTGGGCCCGACAACCGGAGAACCGCCATGACGACCACATATGAAGATGCAAAACAGCAGCTTTTGGATGCGATGCTGATCCATGTTCCCTTCGACGGGTGGTCGGAATCCAGTTTCCGCGCCTCCATTTCCGACTGTGGTCTGGATGACGGTCTGGCACGCGCGATTTGTCCGCGCGGCGCGGTGGATCTGGCGCTGGCCTACCACGCGCGCGGGGATCAGGCGATGCTGGACCGCATCAAGTCCGAGGACCTGAGCGAACTGAAATTCCGCGACAGGATTGCAGCTGCGGTTCGGTTCCGGTTGCAGGCCGTCGAGGACAAAGAACTGGTGCGCCGGGGCATGACGCTGTTTTCCTTGCCGACACATGCGGCCGACGGTGCCAAGGCGGTTTGGCAGACCTGCGATCTGATCTGGGACGCGCTGGGCGACAGCTCGGATGATGTGAACTGGTACACGAAGCGGGCCACTTTGTCGGGTGTCTATTCCTCGACCCTGCTGTTCTGGCTGGGCGATGACAGCCCGGATCATCAGAACACGTGGGAGTTTCTGGATCGCCGGATCGCTAATGTCATGGAGTTTGAAAAGCTCAAGGCGCAGTTGCGCGACAACCCGGTGTTGAAACCGTTTCTGGCGGTTCCGAACTGGCTGGCGGGTCAGGTGAAGGCTCCGGTCAAAATGCGGGCCGATCTTCCGGGAATGCTGAACCCCCGAAAGTAGTGCGTCTTGGTGCTGGGCCTTGGCCCTGATGCCTGCTAGGCATTGGGCAAAGGAGGTGCCTATGACCCAGATGATGCGCGCTGTTGAGATCACCGAACCGGGTGGTCCCGATGTTTTGCAACTGACCGAGCGTCCGATTCCCGAACCGGGTGCGGGGCAGGTCGTTCTGAAAGTGGCCTATGCCGGGGTGAACCGCCCGGATGCGTTGCAGCGCGCGGGCGCTTACGATCCGCCGCCCGGTGCCAGCGACCTGCCGGGGCTTGAGGCTTCGGGCGAAGTGGTCTCGGTCGGGGCCGGGGTCGAAGGACTGTCCGTCGGGGATCAGGTCTGCGCGTTGCTGCCGGGCGGCGGCTATGCCGAATATGTCGCCACTCCTGCGGCCCATTGCCTGCCGGTTCCTGCCGGCATGGGAATGAAAGAGGCGGCCTGCCTGCCCGAGACCTTTTTCACCGTGTGGTCCAACGTGTTTACGCGGGGCGGGCTGAAGGCCGGTGAACGATTTCTGGTCCATGGCGGCTCGAGCGGGATTGGCACGACGGCCATCCAGTTGGCCAATGCCTTTGGCGCCCGCGTTTTTGCCACCGCAGGGTCGGATGAAAAATGTCAGGCTTGCGTCAAGCTGGGTGCGGAAAGGGCGATCAACTACCGCGATGAGGATTTTGTGGCCGTCATACGGGCCGAAGGCGGGGCAAACCTGATCCTCGACATGGTCGGAGGCGACTATATCCCGCGCAACGTCAAAGCTTTGGCCGAGGATGGGCGGCTGGTCCAGATCGCCTTCCTGCAAGGCCCGGTGGTCGAGCTGAACTTTGCCCTCATGATGGTCAAACGCCTGACCCTGACCGGCAGCACCCTGCGCCCGCAAAGCGATCTGGCCAAGGCCCGGATTGCGCAGGACCTGCGCGAAGCTGTCTGGCCTCTGCTTGAGGCAGGCAAGGTTGCGCCTGTCATGGACAGCGAATTTGATCTGGCCGAGGCTGCGGCCGCCCATGCACGCATGGAAAGCTCGGGCCATATTGGCAAGATCGTCCTGCACGTCGCGGGCTGAACTCTGCGCGCGCGGGGCAGACCCGCGCGTTCACGCAACCGCGCGGCGGTACAGGTGCCATGTGGCATGGCCCAGAACCGGCATCACTATGATCAGGCCCAATAGCATCGGCACGGCACCCAGAAACAGAAGGGCCGCCACGATGAAACCCCAGGTCAAGATGACGCCGGGGTTGTGACGCAACACGCGAAACGACGTCACGACCGCCACCGGCAATCCGACTTGCCGGTCCAGAAGCAACGGAAAGCTGACGACGCTGATCGCCAGAGCGCAAAGAGCGAACACGAACCCAACGGCGAGTCCGACAACCATCATGGTCCAGCCGGCAACCGTAGTGACGGCCTGCTTGGCAAAAGTGCCAAGTGACGCGGGGGCTTCTGGCCCCATTGTGTGCGTATAGATGCTCTGCGCCACCATCAGCCAGATCAGCAGAAGCATCACCAGATAGAAGCCCAAAACCAGAATTGCGCCGAAAGCCGGAGAGCGGAATACACCGAACGCATCCAACCAATGCACCGTGCTGCCTTGTTCTCGTTTGCGGCTGATCTCATACAGCCCCACAGCTGCGACTGGACCGATCAAGGCAAAACCGGCGACCAGAGGCGCCAGAAGTGGCACCATGTTGACGTTCAGGGCAAAGCCGAACATCAAAAGCCCCGCGATCGGGTAGATCAGCACAATGAATATGGCATCCGCCCGTGTTTCGACAAAGTCGTGATACCCCGCCTTCAGGCAGGCGCGCAGATCTTGCATCGTCAATGTCTGCACCATCGGCAAATGCGTGGTATCCGCGCTTCCGAGTTTTGAAACGCTGTCCGAGACATGATCACTGGCCGCCCCAAGATTCTGGGCTGCCCAACTGATCGGATTTCCGATTGTTTTAGCCATTTTCATCCCCTTTCCTGGCGAGGTGCGCGCCGCGGAATGGATCCGGCATTAAGTTGTCCGTGGCCGGACCAGCCGACAACGCCTGATCGCAGTATAGCACAGTTTGGCGGAATCCTGATCAACACTCTGATATCTGACGATTGCTCCGCATCGCAGTCATGTTAGCTTGATGTCAGGCAAGAGGAGGTCAGGATGCAGACAATAGCGAAAACGGTGGTATTGCACGAATTCGGCGGGCCCGAGGTTCTGCGGATCGAAGACAGGCCATTGGGCGACCCCGGACCGGGTGAAATACGTATCCGTCATCATGCCTGCGGTCTAAACTTTATTGATGTTTATCAACGCACTGGATTGTATCCCCTGGAGGTCCCCCATGCTTTGGGGATGGAGGCGGCGGGTGTCGTCGAAGCCGTCGGGGAAGGGGTAACGCACCTGAAACCCGGTCAACGGGCCGCGTATGCCGCAGCCCCACCCGGCGCGTATTGCGAGGCCCGCGTAATGCCTGCGGCACAGGTGTGCCCTTTGCCGGATGGCATCTCTTTCGACGCTGCTGCGGCAATGATGTTGAAGGGTTTGACGGTTGAATACCTGTTTCACCGAACCACTCCGCTGAAACGCGGGGATACGGTGCTGTTCCACGCAGCGGCGGGTGGGGTCGGACTGATCGCCTGTCAATGGGCGAAGTCAGAAGGGATCACTCTGATTGGCACGGCGGGAACCGACGAGAAGTGCAGCCTTGCCCGGTTCAACGGGGCCGCGCATTGCATCAACTACCGCTCTGAGAATTTCGCCGAACGGGTGGCCGAGATCACCAAAGGCAAGGGTGTGGATGTGGTCATGGATTCCGTGGGGGCGGACACGTTCGACGGATCGTTGAACTGCCTAAAACCCTTGGGAATGATGATTTCCTTCGGCAACGCCTCAGGGCCGGTGCCGCCATTCGATATCGGTGTTCTGGGCAAGAAAGGATCGCTCAAGATTACCCGCCCCACTTTGTTCACCCATATTGCGGACCACTCCATCTGTCAGGCAATGGCGCGCCGCTTGTTCGGCAAGGTCGAGGGCAGAGAGGTCAAGATCCACATCGATCAGCGCTTTGCGCTGGATCAGGTGGCCGATGCACATCGCGCGTTGGAAGCGCGGCAGACGACCGGCAGTACGATTCTGGACCTTTGACGCGAAACCCGGCCTGTCAGGCCGGGTTCAACTTTATCCGGAGTGCCGTTCAGAACCGGTAAGAGACACGAACCTGCAATGTGGTTGCGTCGACATCCACATTGTTTCCGTTGAAGTTATCGAATTCGTGATACAGAAGTTCTCCGCCAATACTCACATTTGGGGCCACGATCTGTTCATAGCCTGCGCCGATGAACCACCCGTCATCACTGCCCAGGGTGTCGGTGCCCGCTTCGGCGTAGCCTGCCGTGCCGTACAGCAAACCTTGCGGGTTTACCTTGTAGCCGGCGCGCGCCTTCAACCGCCAGACATCTTCGACAGTTGCGGCGCCGGACAGGCCCACGTCAGTCCAGTCATAGTCAAATCCGCCGCCAACGACCCAGTCGCCCAGATCATAGTCGTAGCCCAGGATGATACCACCGATCGCGCCATCGCCATCGACACCGGACAGGTTGGTGTCTACATCGGCATAACCCAGTTGCAGACCGCCATAAAACCCGGTCCAGTTGCCCGAGGATTGTGCCATTGCCGATCCCGCGACCACGGTTGCGACAGTAGTGATGAGAGCCAATTTCAAAGTCATCTCATTTCCTTTCGATTGTCACTCTGCTCCAGTGAAATTTGGTTCACTTATGCAGACAGTTACGATCCGCGAACGTCATCGGATCAGTGATACCTACGAACCCCTGCCCGAATTCTGGCTCTGAAACGTGAAAAGACACGCCGGGGGGCCTTTGAAATCGGGCACTTCTGATACTGATGAGATAGGTAGAGATGAGAGGTCTTCAAACGATATGCGGCGGCGGAACATTCCGCCGCCGACACATCTGAAGATTTAGGCGGATTATTGCTTTTGCAATTCAGCAGGGGTCTTGTCCGCGATGTTTTCCCAGTTTGCACTTGCGCTTTCGATAAAGCCCGGGATGTCGCCTTCCCAACGTTCCTGGATGTCTTCCGACAAGTTCAGGTACAGTTTGTTGTCGACGATTTTCCAGTGGTTCGGGTCACCGTCGAACTTGAAGCCCATGGCTGTACCAAAGGCGCAATAGCCGCCGTATGCAGGCAGGTAAGCTTCCGGGTTGGCTTCGAAGGCGGCTTTGTTTTCCTCGGACGAGAAACGGTACAGCGCATCGTCGTGCAGCGCGGTGATGCGATAGTCGCCCTTGGTCGCTTCACCGACGGTGAAATAGGCAACGGGGTCATAACCCTGCATGGCCAGACCGGTCGAGCTTGCGTTGATGTCCACTCCAGCGGCCAGAGCGGATGTTGCCAGCGCAACGGACAGAGCGACGCCACCGATCAGAGATTTAAACTTGTTCATTGTTCCACCTTTCGTGAAAGGAGCCTCGTCTGTGTGCGGATCGAAGGCCCCGGATTGTTGTCCTGTGTGGCCCGTAATTGACCGTCACGACAGCGATCTGGGAAGCAGGCGGATCACGTTCAAAACAATGAATCGTGATTGTGCGTCAAAGAGGAACGTCTGTTCAAAAATGCAGGCCTGACATTACGCGTCCGGTTCAAAATCCAGAACAAACGCGATGACTTTGCTGGCCGCCATTTCACAAGGCCTCAGCAGCGCGCCGCTGATGCGTGTCTGATACAGGTTCATGCTGATATAGTCGGTGCCGCCCAGCTCGCGCGCAACCAGCTTGTGGGATTTTCCCTTTGCCATCTGTTGGCGCACGACGACATAGCGCCGATCCCCCGATGTACCGGTAAAACTACCCTCGGGCAGTGCGAAAAACGCGGAAACGAAAGCGTCCGGCGGTGTCACGACTTTCCGATTTTCGGTTCAGTCCCGGCCTTGATCCGTGCGACGTTGGTGCTGTGACGCCAATAGATCAGAAGGGTCAGGATAATCCCAAGGATAAAGGATTGTCCGTTTGTCAGAACCAGCACCCAGGTCGTTGAAAGCGCGGCCGCGGCCAGTGCGCCGACCGAGGATATCCGCCAGATCGCCGCCGCCACCAGCCAGCTGAGACAGCACGCAACTCCGACGCGCCAGTCCAGCGCCAGCCAGAGGCCCAGAAAGGTGGCCACGCCTTTTCCGCCCTTGAAACCCAGCCAGATGGGAAAGCAATGACCCAGAAAGGCAAAAAGGGCTGCGATCTGCGCGGCGTCTTCTCCGGCATAAGCACGGGCAATCAGAACCGCCGCCGCGCCCTTGGCTGCGTCGAACAGCAAGGTCAGCGCCGCGGCGGCTTTGTTGCCGGTGCGCAGGACATTGGTTGCGCCGATATTTCCGGATCCGATTTCGCGCAGATTTCCCAGCCCCATGACCTTTGCAAGCAGCAGGCCGAAGGGAATGGAGCCCAAGAGATATCCAACCACCGCCCACTGGAGCAGTTCGCTGGTCGAGTTGTCGATCGGGGGCATCAGGAACTCCGGAACACTTCTTTACCTGCAACATAGGTCGAAATGACCTTACCTTGCATCCGCTGGCCGTCAAATGGCGTGTTCTGAGATTTGGATTTTAAGGCAAAGCGATCAAGCACAAAAGGCACATCCGGGTCGAACAGAAGCAGATCCGCCGGCGCGCCTTCCGACAATCGGCCGCTTTCCAGACCAAGCCGTTTGGCCGGGTTCAATGCCATCGCCCGGAACAGGGTCGGAAGGTCCAACTGGTCGGCATGATACAGGCGCAATGCCGCCGGCAAGAGCGTTTCCAGCGCCACCGCGCCCGAGGCGGCCTCTTCAAACGGCAGGCGTTTGCTTTCTTCGTCCTGCGGCGTGTGCATCGAACTGATCGTGTCGATCAGGCCGGTGCGCACCGCCTCGATCACCGCCTGCCGGTCATCCTCGGACCGCAGCGGAGGCTTGACCTTGAAGAAGGTACGATAGTCGGCCACGTCCAGTTCGTTCAGCGTCAGGTGATGGATCGAGGTGCCGGCAGTGATGTCCAGCCCGTTGCGCTTGGCCCGTTCCAGCGCGGGCAGGGCGCGGGCGGTGGTGATCTGGTCGGCGTGATAGGCCGCGCCCGTCATTTCCAACAGCGCGATGTCACGGTCCAGCCCCATGCGCTCGGCCATGGGCGAGACCGCAGGCAATCCGCGCAGGGCGGCGAATTTGCCGCTGGTGGCCGCGGCGCCATGGCTCAGGCCCGGATCTTGCGGGTGGGCAATCACCAGCGCGCCGCAGGATTTCGCATAGGTCAGTGCGCGGGAAAACACCTTGGTATTGGTGATGACGTGATCGCAATCGGTAAAGGCCACGGCGCCTGCGTCCTGCAAGAATCCGATTTCCGTCATCTCACGCCCTTCGCGCCCCTTGGTCAGCGCGGCCATCGGCAGCACGTTGACCGGCGCATCCGCCTGCGCGCGCCGGGTCGCGAATTCCAGCGTTTCCGGCGTATCGACCGCGGGCAGTGTATCCGGGCGGGTGACAATGGTGGTGACACCACCGGCTGCGGCAGCGAGGCCTGCGGATTTGTAGCTTTCCTTGTGCCGTTCGCCCGGCTCACACACCTTGACGCCGATATCGACGATGCCGGGGGCGAGGCACTTGCCCCCGCAGTCGATGACCTGGGCGTCAGCAACGGGCGCGTCCCCGCTGCCCTTGCCGTGAATGAGGCCGTCGGCAATGTGCAACCAGCCGGGACTGTCCGCGCCGGTTTCAGGGTCGATCAGGCGGGCATTGGTGAAGATCAGGGCGGTCATGTATGGGTCTCTCGGGCTTGGGTCAGCGCTGCCAACGCGGCATCCGGGTCGGGCAGATGGTCGAATCTGAAAAAGGGGTGGCGGTTAAAAACCACCGCTGAGGGCACAGTGCGGAAATCCAGGAACCGGTTGATTTCCAGTTTCTTGGTTTTCAGTTCTTTGTTGACTTGCCACGCGTTCTGCGGCGTCACAACATAAACGCGTTGCGAGCGAACAAAGCGGTCCGCCCACATCACGAATGCCAGCACGCCCGTGCAACTGATCAGCTTCCAGAAATCCCGCACCGAGTCGACAATCCACGGGCTGGCGAACCACGCCAGACCGACAGCGCCGATCAGAATCCTGTAGGACCAACCAAGATGAGGCGGAAAAAACCCGTTATGCGGCCGCCCGAACCATAGAACCTGTTCGCCCTCTGGTATCTTCTCACGCCACCATTCGTCGCTCATCCCATCGCCCTTTCAATCGCGGCTTTGGTGGCGGCCGGGTCTGACTGGTACTTGATCAGATGCTTGTCGCCGGTTTTGGTGACAACCTGGACGAAGCTGCCCATGATATTCACGGCGGTGATCTGGTTCAGCGGCACGCTGCGTCCACCGGGACCGGTCAGCGCGGTGTCTGACAATTGCCAATTCGAGACCAGTTCTTCCGAGGCCAGATACCACGCGCGAAAGCCGATGGCGGCAAGGCCAGCTGGGGCTCCGGTCCAGACGTAAGGATTGCCGATCAGCCACAGCACGGCCATCCCGCCGGCCATGGCAACGGCAGCCAGCCATGCATTTGTGCGGATATAGGCCCCTTTGTCCGGGGCGAAGATCACAGGATCAGCCATAAGATGCCTCCGATGACCACAAGCGCGACCAGTGCCAGAATGGCAGATCCGACGCGGCGGGGGGTGTCACCCGCTGTGACGGTTTGCGGGGCGGAAAAGGGTTTGGCGCTTTCGGTTTCGATGATCCCCCCGGTCCAGTTCGTGGCCTCTTCCGTGAACAGGCCGATCAGGCGCAGGCGCGGATCGGGGTTCAGCGTCGCCGGGTGTCCGTTGAAAGCCGCGCTGCGAAGGACCATGACCCAACCGTCGACAGAGGCCAGAGCGTTCCGGTCCAGCTGGTCCGCAGACACGCCGCAGCCCTCGGTCAGGTAGCCGTACAGGCCGAGCTCTTCGAGGTCGGAGACCGGGAAAATATCGATATGGCTGGGGTCCAGCCCGTCGACCCCAAGCACCTGATCGGCGGCACCCGGTTCGCGCAGGAACTTCGCCTCTTCCGGGCGCATGTCCAGCGTGAACAGGCGCAGAACACCGCGTTCGTGGGGGGCGACGGTCAGATCGCTCATACGGCCTCGCGCAGGTTGCGGGCCAGCAGATCCATCGCGGCCATGCGGACGGCGACGCCCATTTCCACCTGTTCCTGAATGACGGATCGGTTGATGTCGTCCGCCAACGTGCCGTCGATCTCGACCCCGCGGTTCATCGGGCCGGGATGCATCACGATCGCGTCCGACTTGGCCTGCGCCAGCTTTGCGGCGTCCAGCCCGTAGCGGTGGTAATATTCGCGTTCCGAGGGGATGAACCCGCCATCCATCCGCTCTCTCTGAAGGCGCAGCATCATGACGACGTCGACGTCCTTGAGGCCCTCGTTCATGTCGTCATAGATCTCGGCCCCGAACTCGGCGAACTGGCTGGGCACCAGCGTCGGCGGGCCAATCAGGCGGATGCGGTTTTCCATCTTGCCCAGCAGGATCAGGTTCGATCGGGCGACGCGGGAATGGGCGACATCGCCGCAAATGGCAATGTTCAGCCGGTGCAGGCGGCCCTTGGCGCGACGGATGGTCAGGGCGTCCAGCAGGGCTTGCGTGGGGTGTTCATGCTTGCCGTCACCGGCGTTCAGAACGGCGCAATTGACCTTTTGCGCCAGCAGATCGACTGCGCCGGAATGCGGGTGCCGCACCACCAGAAGATCCGGGTGCATCGCGTTCAGCGTCATCGCGGTGTCGATCAGGGTCTCGCCCTTTTTGATCGAGCTGGCCTGCATCGCCATGTTCATCACATCCGCACCCAGACGCTTGCCCGCCAGTTCGAAACTGGCCTGCGTGCGGGTCGAGTTTTCGAAGAACATGTTGATCTGGGTCAGCCCCGACAGAACGTCCGAATGCTTGGTTGACTGGCGGTTCATGTCGACATAGGTCTCGGCCAGATCCAGAATGTCGGTGATATCGGATTGCGACAGATGCTCGATGCCAAGAAGGTGACGATGGGCGAAACGCATGGGCGGGCTCCTGTCTGACAATCGCGCCGCTTATAGGAAGCCGGGCGGCGCAAGGCAACCTAAGGTTCCGTACCCTCAGGCAGTTTTTCGCAGCCGCCTTCGGGCAGGCATTGCTCGCCCGGCTTGCACCACTTGCCATAACCACAGTCGATGGCCTTGATCGGTACGCAGCCTTGATGCGCCGAGCATTTGAAACCGGGGCGGCATTGTGATCCGGTTTCCTCGCACAGGAACCACCCCGGACGAGAGCAGCCCCCGCCGGGCAGGCAGGCCGAACCGCGCGCGCAGGTTCTGCCATCAGCACATGTGGCCGGTGGTGTCGTATCCAGTTCGGGTGCGCTTCGTTCACACTCGCCACGGCCATTGCAGAAACTGTCGCCCGGACAATCCAACCGTGATGCGCATTTGTTCAGGCCTGCGGGCGCGCATCTGAGTCCACCGGCAACGCAGCGTTCGAACGGACCGCAACTGCGCCCGCCGCCGCAATAGGTGCCGCCCAGTGGAATGCAATGGCCATCAAAACTGCATCTTTGCCCGCCTGAACAACATGTGCTGCCACATTTGAACTGACCCGCACGGCACTGCCCGTGTTTGTCATGAAATGTGGCCCATGCCGGATCATCGGTGACAACCAGCACTAATCCAATGATGAGGAATCGCAGAAATCTGAGCATCGCATGCCGATGGTCGGCGCGACAGAGCGACCGATCAAGCCCTATTCGCTTTCCCTCAGCCCTCAGGCGGGTAAGTTATCCCTATGGAATCGGGCTTGGACTATTATTCTGCGCGGGCGCTGCTGGAATGGCAGATCGAACTGGGTGTGACCGAGGCAATCGGTGATGTGCCGGTTGACCGGTACGCGTTGCCCGACACCACGGCCAAACCCAGGAAACCGGAAACGCCCCCCGCCGCCCCGGCTAAGCCCAGCGATTTGGACCCGGTAGCAATCGCGGGATCCGCAGCACGGGGCGCGGGATCGCTGGATCAGCTGCGCGCAGCGATGGACGCGTTCGAGCATTGCGAGCTCAAGCGCGGTGCGCGGCAGTTGGTCTTTGCCGACGGGACCCCCGGCGCGCGCGTGATGATCATCGGCGAGGCGCCGGGTCGCGATGAGGATCGCGAGGGCAAACCCTTTGTCGGCCGTGCGGGTCAGTTGCTGGACCGGATGCTGGCGGCAATTGATCTGGATCGTCGCGAGAATGTCTATATCACCAATGTGCTGCCATGGCGGCCCCCGCAGAACCGCGACCCCAAGCCCGAAGAGATCGGGATGATGAAGCCGTTTCTGGAACGCCACGTGGCCCTGGCCAGACCCGAGGTTCTGGTTGTGATGGGGAATATCAGCTGTCAGGCGGTGCTGGGCAAACGCGGCATCACCCGCCTGCGCGGCAAATGGGATCAGGCAATGGATCTGCCGGTGATTCCGATGTTCCACCCGGCTTACCTGCTGCGACAACCGCAGATGAAACGGCAGGCCTGGGCGGATCTGCTGGAACTGAAAGCGCGGCTGCGAGGTGCAACATGAAGGTTCTGGCATTCTCAGATCTGCACATGGCGCGCAACCGGGCAGCCGATCTTGTTGCCGCCAGCGCCGAGGCTGATCTTGTCATCGGTGCCGGTGATTATTGCAATTCGCGTCGGGGGCTGGACGAGGCGATGCAGATGCTGTCCGGCATTTCGGCCCCGCTGGTCCTGATCCCGGGAAACGCGGAAAGTGCAGAAGAGCTGGGCAATGCGGCCCCGGACGGTGTCCATGTCCTGCATGGGTCTGGCATGACCATAGACGGCTTGCGCTTGTTTGGTCTTGGCTATGGCGTACCACCTACTCCGTTCGGAGACTGGTCCTGTGACCTAACGGAAGGTGAGGCGACCGAGATGCTCGACCGGTGTGAAACGGCTGATGTCCTGATCGTTCATTCTCCGCCCAAAGGGTATGGGGATCAGACATCGCAAGGCCTTTCGGTCGGATCGACTGCCATACGGGATGCGGTGGAACGCCTTCAGCCGGGATTTGCGTTCTTCGGTCATGTGCATGAAAGCTGGGGCTATCGCGGGTCCTTGGGGCGAACGCATTTGGCCAATCTGGGCCCGATGCCAAGTTGGTTTGAGGTGGATGCGTGATCGAATTCCAGACTTTGCTGGTCTTTGTTCCAGCGGCACTGGCACTGAACCTGACGCCCGGTGCTGATATGATGTTCTGCTTTGGCCAAGGGCTGCGATCCGGGGCGTGGCCTTCGGTATCGGCAAGCGCCGGCGTGTCCGTGGGTTCGATGATTCACGTGCTGCTGGCAGGGCTTGGGCTGGGCGCTGCGGTGTCGGCGCTGCCCTGGCTTTTCGAAGTGATCCGCTGGATGGGTGCCGCTTATCTGATGTATCTGGCTTGGGGTGCGGTCCGGCATGGAGCTTCGACGGGGGATGCGCCTGTGCGGTCGACGCGCATGGCCTTTCGGGATGGAATGTTGGTCAACCTGACCAATCCCAAGGTCATTCTGTTCGTGCTGGCGTTCATACCGCAATTCGTCGACCCGACCGCGGGATCGGTTCTGGCGCAGTTCCTGATCTTCGGGCTGATCATCGCGTTTGGCGGGTTCTTGGTGAACGGGCTGGTCGGAATTTTTGCCGGCGGGGCAGGCAAGGTGCTGATCGGCAACCCGCGCGCCTCGCGTATTATTGGTTGGATCACGGGGGGTATTTTTTCCGCCCTCGCGATCCGGCTTGTCATGATGGAAAGGGCCTGACGCAAGATGTCGCGCATTGACGAAACCAAGGAGTTCATCCCCGTCAGAATTGCCGTTCTGACCGTGTCGGACACCCGATCGTTGGACGAAGATCGCTCGGGGCAGACATTGGTGGACCGGATCGAAAAAGCGGGCCATGTGGTCGCGGATCGCCAGATCATCCGGGATGAGCGCGACCAGATCGCCGACCAGTTGCGGGCATGGGTGGCGGATGAGCGGATCGATGTCGTGATCTCGACCGGTGGAACGGGTCTGACCGGGCGGGACGTGACGGTCGAGGCGCATCGGGACGTGTACGAAAAAGAGATCGACGCATTCGGCACTGTCTTCACCATCATTTCGATGGAAAAAATCGGCACTTCGGCGGTGCAGTCCCGTGCAACCGGGGGGGTTTCGGGGGGAACATACCTTTTTGCATTGCCCGGCAGCCCAGGGGCCTGCAAGGATGCGTGGGATGGGATTTTGGAAAAACAGTTCGATTACCGGCATCGCCCCTGCAATTTTGTGGAAATAATGCCCAGATTGGACGAACATCTGCGACGGAAGTAGACTGGTCGTACGTTCAATTCCGTATAACCGCTTTGTGGCTTGGCATAATTCGTGATCCGGCTACATGTTGTGGACGGCAGCTTGGTGCAACCGGGGTAACTGTTTGATGCGATTTCTACGGCAGAGTCTTGTCGGTATCTTTCTGGCGTTCCTGACGCTTGCTCTGCTGTTTGTTGCCGCGCAGATCATCATGGGTGCCGTTCAGGACGTCCTGACGCGTGAGAACCAGGCGCCCGCCGCCCGCGAACGGGTCTTTGCGGTTGCCGTACGTCAGGCCGAAGCGGAAACCGTAATCCCATATCTCGAAGCATTCGGAGAGGTCCAGAGCCGGCGTAGGCTGGAATTGCGCGCGGCACTGGGTGGCCGCGTTGTCGCCCTGGCAGAGGATTTCGTGGATGGCGGAACGGTGACTGCCGGGGAAGTTCTGGTTGAACTGGATCCGGCGGATGCCCAATCCGCGCTGGATCGGGCCAAGTCAGATCTTTTGGACGCACAATTCGAAGAACGTGATGCCGAACGGTCTTTGCTGCTGGCGCAGGACGAATTGAAATCGGCCGAGGCGCAAGCCGAACTGCGGGAACGGGCGCTGCAACGGCAACGCGATCTGGAGTCCCGAGGGGTAGGCGCCGCCGCCAGCGTGGAAGAGGCGGAACTGGCGGCTGCTTCGGCACAACAGGCCGTTCTGGCGCGCCGTATCGCGCTTGCACAGGCTGAATCCCGCGTCGATCAGGCAACGACGTTGTTGGCGCGGGCGGTGATCGCCTTGGAGGCAGCCGAACGCGATCTTGACGATATGACCATTCGGGCCGGATTCAGCGGTACGCTGACCGATGTGACGCTTGTGGAAGGGCGGTTGGTGTCGGCGAATGAAAAACTGGCTGAACTGGTTGATCCAAACGCTCTTGAAGTGGCGTTCCGGGTGTCGACGGCACAATATGTACGTCTGTTGGACGAGAATGACAGGCTGATCAACGCACCGGTCACGGTTTCGCTTGAGGTGACGGGCACCGATCTGACCGCGACTGGTCATATCAGCCGCGACAGCGGCTCTGCGGGCGAGGGTCAGACCGGACGACTGATCTATGCGCGTCTGCAAGAGGCATCCGGTTTCAAGCCCGAAGATTTCGTCACCGTCTCGGTTCAGGAACAACCGCTTGCCAATGTGTTCCGCTTGCCGTCTTCGGCATTGGACGCATCGGGAACGGTTCTGGTGCTGGGTGCGGATGACCGCCTGGAAAGCTTGCCGGTGCAGCTTGTCCGCAGACAGGGTGACGAGGTTTTGCTGCGGGGCGACGGGTTGGAAGGGCGCGAGGTTGTGATCGGACGCACGCCGTTGCTTGGATCTGGCGTGCGGGTGCGGCCCTTGCGGCTTGAGGCCGGGGCAGACCCGGGCATGGTCGAACTTTCAGATGCGAAACGCGCTGAACTCGTGGCCCGGGTCGAGGCCAACGAATCCATGCCTCAGGATGAGAAAACTCAGGTTCTCGGTCAGTTGCGCGAAGCGCGCGTCCCTTCATCTCTGGTGCGGCGCATTGAAACCAAGGCCGGGGGCTGAGCGTCATGATGCGCGAGATACCTGGCGTAGCGGGTGGCCTTCTCAGTTATTTCACACGGCACCGGACGGTCGCCAATTTGCTGCTGCTGGTGATGCTGGTTCTGGGTGCAGCGGCTATCCCGAACATGCGGGCGCAGTTCTTTCCGGATGTCATTCTGGAACGGGTTGATGTCACCGTCTCGTGGGAAGGTGCAGGCCCCGAGGACATGGATGCCGGTATCGTGCAGTTGCTGGAACCTGCGCTGCTGGCCGTTGAAGGGGTAACCAGCACCGAGGCCAGCTCACACCCAAGTTGGACCCGCGTCAGACTGGAGTTCGAGCCGAACTGGGATATGTCCCGCGCGGTCGAAGACGTCCGGACCGCGATTGACGGTGTGACGGATCTGCCCGAAGGCTCGGAAGAACCTGAAATTCGGCGCGGCGCTTGGCGGGATCGGGTGACGGATGTCGTTATCAGCGGTCCCACCGACACCAATCAACTAGCGAAGCTGACGGATGAGTTCATCAACCGTTTGTTTTCGGCAGGGGTTACGCGAACCGAAATCAGGGGCATTGCCGCGCCCCAGATCATTGTCGAGATCACCACGGCGCAATTGATCGCCAATGACATCACTATGGAAGAGATCGCGTCGGCGATTGCGGCCGAGGTCAGCACCGATCCCGCTGGTGAGGTTGAGGGCGCAGGTGCGCGTATCCGGGCCGGAACCGAAAAGCGGACCCCGGAGCAGATCGAAGACATCGCGCTGCGGACCTTTGCCAACGGGTCGAAGCTGAAGGTCGGTGATATCGCCAGGATTCGGGTCGAAGGTGTCACACGGCATCGCAGTTATTTCGTCGGTGACGATCCGGCCATGTCCATCCGGGTCGACCGGTCAAATCTGGGCGATGCGATAGACATCCAGCACACGGTCGAAGATGTTGCCCGTGAAATGCAGGCCAGCTTGCCCGAAGGTGTGAAGATTGAGCTGATCCGCACCCGCGCCCAGGCCATAACCGACCGATTGAACATTCTGGTCAACAACGGGTTGATGGGTCTTGGCCTTGTCGTCTGCCTGCTGTTCTTGTTCCTCAATGCGCGCATCGCCTTCTGGGTTGCGGCGGGTATCCCCGTGGCGATGTCGGCCGCAATCGCATTGATGTATCTGGGGGGCTTGTCGCTGAACATGGTCTCGCTGTTCGGCCTGATCATCACGCTGGGCATCGTGGTTGATGACGCCATCGTGGTGGGGGAACACGCGGATTTCCGCGCCCGGCGTTTGGGTGAGCCGCCTGTTGTGGCTGCGGAACGTGCGGCGCGGCGGATGGCCATGCCGGTGCTGGCTGCGACTGTCACGACGGTAATCGCGTTTTTCGGTCTGACCCTGGTGGGCGGACGTTTCGGAGAATTGATCCGCGACATTCCCTTTACGGTGATCGCCGTTTTGATCGCTTCGCTGGTCGAATGCTTTTTGATCCTTCCCAATCACATGGCGCACGCCATCGCGCATTCGGCCAAGGAACACTGGTATGACCTGCCAAATCGGGTCGTCAATCGTGGTTTCCGTTGGGTTCGGGATCACCTGTTCCGCCCCTTGATCGCCTGGGTGATATGGGCGCGCTACGTCGTCGTGGCGCTGATGATCGCAGTACTGGCCAGCCAGGTGGCACTGTTCATTCGCGGCGACGTGAATTGGCGTTTTTTCAATGCACCAGAGCGAAGTTCCGTGACCGGCGGCTTTATCATGCGCGAAGGTTCGACGCGATCGGATACGCTGGAAATGATGCGCCTTCTGCAACAGGCGGTCAATGACCTGGGCCAGATCTACGAAGAGCGTCATGGGCGCAATCCGATCGACTATGTCCTGGCCGAGGTTGGCGGCAATGCAGGCCGACAGCTGGCTGCTGCGGATGGCAAGGATGGCAGTTTGTTGGGGGGTATCTCGATCGAACTCATCGATGCCGATCTGCGCCCTTATTCGAGTTTCGAATTCGTCGGAGAGTTGCAGGAATTCGCGCCGCGCCATCCCAAGCTCGAAGTGATCAGCTTCCGGGGGTGGCGGTCCGGCCCGGGTGGCGACGCCATCGACGTGCAGTTTTTCGGCTCTGACGTGAGCGTTCTCAAGGCCGCGTCCGAAGACTTGCAGGCCGAGCTGTCGAAATTTCCCGAAGTCTCGGCGCTGGAAGACAACCTGGCTTATGACAAGGAAGAGTTCATCCTGGACCTGACTGCACAGGGAGAGGCGCTGGGTTTCCGGATAGAAACGCTTGGTCGCGCCTTGCGCAATCGCCTGAACGGTATCGAAGCGGCAACTTTCCCGGACGGGCCACGCAGTGCCGAGATCCGTGTGGAACTGCCTGAAGGCGAACTGACGGCTGATTTCCTCGAGCGTACGCTCATGCGGTCTCCTGACGGGGTCTACGTACCGCTGGCCGACATCGTTTCGGTCGAGCGTGAATCCGGTTTCTCGACGGTTCGGCGCGAAAACGGCCTGAGGGTTGTTTCGGTCTATGGCGACATCTCGGAAGATGATCCGACACGCGCGGCTGAAATCGAACGGGCGATGCAGGAAGAAATCCTGCCGAATATCGCGGCCGAACGGCAAGTCGAGTGGCGCATGTCGGGCCTGAGCGAACAGGAAAATGAATTCCTTGCCGAAGCCCGCACCGGTTTGATCCTGTGCCTGACAGGTATCTACCTTGTTCTGGCCTGGGTGTTCGCCAGCTGGACACGGCCAGTGGTTGTCATGGCAATCATACCCTTTGGCCTCGTTGGTGCGATCTGGGGCCACTACATCTGGGATGTGCCGCTCAGCATGTTCACGGTGGTCGGGTTGCTGGGCATGACGGGGATCATCATCAACGACTCGATCGTTCTGGTGACGACGATAGATGCGTATCAAAAAGACCGTGGTCTGGTTCCGTCCATTGTCGAAGGGACCGCAGACAGGTTGCGTCCCGTGATGCTGACCACTTTGACCACGGTTCTTGGACTTGCGCCGTTGCTTTACGAAGGCTCGCAACAGGCGCAATTCCTCAAGCCGACCGTGATCACGCTGGTTTACGGGCTTGGGTTCGGGATGTTGCTGGTTTTGATCCTGGTGCCTGCTCTGCTGGCGATTCTCAATGACGTGGCGCGTCCGATGACAGCCATGCGCCGTGCCGCGCGGGCACCCGACCGGGTGGTTCGCGGGGCGCTGGCGGCAACCGGGGCCGCTTTGGCTGTTTGGTTCGGCCTGACGATGATTTGGCCTGCGGTTACAGGCGCGCCGCTTGGCGTGCTGCAAGGCCTCTATGCGGGCGGAGATGGCATTGCGGTGCTGCGAATGGGTTTGGGTGCATTCCTGGCCGGGGCAATTCTGATCGTGGTCCTGAGCGTGGTCCTGTCAGGTTTGCTTTATGGGCGGCTGACAAGATCGGCCGATGCCTGATCCGCGCGGATCGCGTGTTCCAAAAGGTCGATGACCCGCGCGCTCATCGGCAGGTCGCCCCGGCGTATCTGCTCGATCGCAAACCAGCGGGCATCCAGCGCGTCGTCGCCAGCTTGTGGTGTGCCGGAGCGATAGCGGCAGGCAACGCCGACCAACAGGTAATGGGACAAAACCTGCCCCGCCTTGTCATGACGCAGCAGATCCAGATTTCTCAGGTAATGAGACGGTTCCGCAATCACCGAGGTTTCTTCCCGCAACTCGCGCTGCGCCGCTTGCAGAACGGTTTCACCCCACTCTACGTGGCCGCCGGGGAACCCCCACAGGCCCTTGTCCGGCTGTTTGCTGCGCTGAACCAGAAGAACCTTGTCCTGATGCAGAACTACCGCCAACGCACCGATCTTGGGGGATTGGCTCATGCATTCAGCCCGCGCTACAGCCCAGAATATCCACCGCGTGATCGGACCCCAGAACGGTGATCCGGATCTCGGACCGGTCCAGCGCAAAAGGTGCACCTGATGCGTGAATGATTTCCGCTTCGGCCACCAATGTATCCCCCTGCCTCTGAGATACGGGTTGCGAGGCCCAAAGCGAAGGATTGCCGGGCTCGATCACGGCGACTTCTCGACCTCCCGCGGACGGCATCGTCATCCGCGCCTCGATCCGCATCCCATCTTTCGTGGGCGTCAGGTTGCAGGTGGTCTTGGTGACGCGGGCTTCGCGCGCGGAATAGGGCCTTTGCGCCATCGCTGCGGCGATCGCCGGGTTGCGATCAGCTTCGGCGTCCAGCGTGTGGTCGAAATCCAGGCGTTCCGGGATGCAAACGTCTTTGCAAACCCCAAGATCCATCCTGCCTTTCAGACGGACCGGTTTTGCCGGGTTGCGCGGAGTGACCTTGATGGGCAGGACCAACTGGTTTTCATAGCCAATCGATTGCAGGCCATTCTGGTCAAAGACTTCGGGCGAGGGCCAGATGATTTCCACCTGGCCGACATTGCTGGATCGCTTCCAGTCGAACTCGGGCGGGATGCCGGAATCTCCTGGCGCGCGCCAGTAGGTCTTCCAGCCATCCTTGAGCGTCAGTTTCAACGCGGACATATAGGTGCCGTTGGTCGCCCGACCGCCATCCAGAACATCCAGCCGAACCACGTTGTCCAAGTCTTGCGCGGCAACTGGGACGGACAGGCTCAGACACGCGAGCGCGGCGACGGCGGTGGGTTTGATCGGCATCTTCATACCCCATAAATGCGCGTCGATGGCGCGGATTCCAAGTCACGATCCGGTCACCGCGCTGAAATCTGTCGAAATACGGGTTGGTCTCTTGCAAACTGGGGTGCGGCAGGGCCATTGTTGACGTGAACTGACAAAGAGATGACGGCCCATGGACCTGACCGGAAAACTGTTGATTGCGATGCCCGGAATGGGCGATCCGCGATTCGACCATTCGGTGGTGTATATGTGCAGCCATGGCGACGATGGCGCCATGGGATTGATCGTGAACAAGCCTTCGGATCTGCGAATCAAGACGTTGCTGGGGCAACTGAACATCGCCTGCCGTATCCCGGTGATCGGAGAGCGCCTTGTGCATTTCGGTGGCCCGGTCGAGATGTCGCGCGGATTTGTCCTGCACAGCGCCGATTATGAGGCCAATCTGCACTCGATGCATATTTCCGCGGATTTCAGCATGACGGCGACACTGGATGTGCTTGAAGATCTGGCCTCTGGCAGCGGACCACTGAATTCGATGCTGACGCTGGGCTATTCCGGCTGGGGGCCGGGTCAGCTTGAGGACGAAATTGCGATGAACGGCTGGCTGACCACCGAAGCGACGACGAAACTTGTCTTCGACGTGCCTGATGACGAAAAATGGGAAGCTGCCTTGGCGACGCTCGGGGTGGACCCTCTGACGTTGTCCGCCAGCGCAGGCCGGGCCTGATCAGCTGTCGCGCGGCGCAGCGGCGCGGCGCAACCTGTCATTGATTGCAGCTCCCAATCCGGTGTTCGGGATCGGAGATACGGCAATGGGTCGGCCGGTCTCGTTCAATCTGTGAAGGGCTGCAAAAAGGTTCGCGGCCGCCTCGGTCAGACGTCCTTGGACAGACAGGTTCAGATCGCAGTCCACTGGCCCAAAGCCCAGCAGAACCTCATCCCCGTGACGCGCAGTGGCGTTCAGGCGGACCGGGGCGTCGGGCGCATAATGCGACTGCAACTGCCCCGGAGCGGTCAGCAGGTCGCCGGATTGATGCAGGTGCAGGTGCATGTTCAGTACGCTTTCGATCCGGTCCAACGCAACGCCGCCCGGACGCAGCAATGTGGGCTCTCCGGCCAGACCGACAATGGTGGATTCCAGCCCCACCGCACAGGGACCGTCGTCCAGAACAGCCGCGATCCTTCCGCCAAGACCGGACCACACATGAGCCGCCGTCGTGGGGCTGATCTGACCCGAGGGATTAGCCGAAGGGGCCGCGACCGGTCCGTCAAAGTCGGCCAGCAGCGCACGCGCCGTCGGATGCGCAGGTACCCGCACGGCCAGAGTGTCCAGCCCGGCGGTCACCAGCGAAGAAACCCCGTGCCCTTCGCGCAACGGCAAAACCAGGGTCAGAGGACCGGGCCAGAAGGCCTGTGCCAGCTGCTCGGCCAGATCCGACCATTGCACAAAGCGCTGGGCCGCTTCGACCGAGGCGACATGGGCGATCAGCGGGTTGAAGCTGGGCCGTCCCTTGGCCTCGTAAATCGATGCGACGGCCTGTCCGTTGCGGGCGTCGCCGCCAAGGCCATAGACCGTTTCGGTCGGAAAAGCGACCAGAAGACCCTGGCGCAAAAAATCGGCAGCCTGCGCGATGCCGCCGGGATCTGCCGTCAATTCCTGTGTGCCGGATGAGATCATATCTGATGACGCCGCGTTTTGGTTGCCTGGAACTTGAGGTAAGGTACGTAATCGGTTCAGGCCCACACGCTTACCGGCGCTTGCATTTGATTCCAAGCCCGCCGATGCATTCCGATCCGTTAGACCCCGAGAGAAATCATGCCATATCGCGCCCCAATCTCAGATTATCAATTTCTGCTGGACCATGTCGTCGGGTTCGACCAGGTCGCCGCCACCGAGACTTTTGCAGATGCCAGCGCCGATGTCGTCACGGCCATCCTGACCGAAGCGGCCAAGATGAGCGAAGAGGTTCTGGCCCCGTTGCAGCGTGCCGGTGATCTGGAACCGGCGCGGCTTGAGAATGGCGTGCTCCGCAGCTCTCCGGGTTATGCCGATGGCTGGAAGGCGATTGCCGAAGGCGGGTGGATCGGGATCAGCGCTGATCCCCAATTTGGCGGAATGGGCCTGCCGATGGCTGTCACCACTGCCGTGAACGAGATGATGAGCGCCGCTTGCCTGTCGCTGCAACTTGCTCCGCTGATGGCGCAGGGCCAGATCGAGGCGTTGGAACATCACGCCAGCGACGAATTGAAGTCGCTGTATCTGCCCAAAATGATTTCGGGTGAATGGTCTGCTACCATGAACCTGACCGAAGCTCAGGCCGGATCGGATGTGGGCGCGCTGACCTCGAAGGCTGAGCCAAATGGTGATGGCACATACTCGGTGACCGGGCAGAAGATCTTCATCTCCTGGGGCGACAACGACTTTGCTGAAAATGTCTGCCATCTGGTTCTGGCCCGCCTGCCGGACGGTGTGCCCGGCACCAAGGGCATTTCCTTGTTTCTGGTGCCGAAATACATCCCCGATGCGGATGGCAATCCCGGCGTGGCCAACGACCTGAAGGTTGTTTCCGTCGAACACAAGATGGGCCTGCATGGCTCTCCCACCTGCGTGATGCAATATGACGGCGCCAAAGGATGGCTTGTCGGTAAGGAACATGGCGGTATGGCGGCCATGTTCACCATGATGAACAACGCCCGCCTGGGCGTGGGTGGCCAAGGTGTGGGCGTTGCGGAAGGCGCCTATCAGCATGCTTTGGCCTATGCGCTGGAACGCAAGCAGGGCAGGACGCCTTCAGGTAAGATCATCGATCATGCGGATGTGCGTCGCATGATCATGGATATGCGCGCCGATATCTTTGCAGCTCGGGCGATTCTTCTGGCCAACGCGACCGCGATTGACATGGCGAAAGCCACCGGCGACGCCGATTGGGCCGCGCGGGCCGCGTTGTTGACGCCAATCGGCAAGAACTTTGGGGCCCGGACCGGGATACGCGTGGCCGAAACCGGCGTACAGGTGCATGGCGGCATGGGCTTTGTCGAAGAAACAGGTGCGGCGCAATATTCCCGCGATGTTCGCGTGACCGCGATTTACGAGGGAACCGACGGCATTCAGGCCATGGACCTTGTTGCGCGCAAAATGATGGACGGGGGCGAGGCGGCTTCGAACCTTCTGGACGAGATCGAAGAACAGGCCGAACACGCGCGTACGACGATGCCCGATCTGGCCGGTCCAGTGTGGGAGGCAACAGAAACCCTGCGCGAGGCAACCGAATGGTTGGTGGCGCAAGACGACATGAACGACCGATTTGCAGGCGCAACGGCCTATCTTCAGGCGTTTGCCCGGGTTCTTGGCGGGCATTATCACCTGTCCGCGGCTCTGGCTGATCCGGAAGGACCACGGGCCAAATTGGCGCGCTACTACATCAACGCCTTGTTGCCCGAGCATTCCGGGCTTCTGGCGCGGGTGCAAAGCGGCGCGGATGACCTCTTCTCGCTCAGCCCCGATGAGTTGGCGGCGTGATGGACGGGGATCGCGTATCGGGGATCAGATATCCGTGGGCGGAACCGCCCGCGCCGGGTGAAGCCGTCGAGGTTGCCGAGGGTGTACTGTGGATGCGCCTGCCTCTTCCGATGGCGCTGGATCACGTCAATATCTACGCGCTGGACGATGGTGAAGGTTGGACGGTGATTGACACCGGGCTGTCGTCGAACAAGACGCGGCGTATCTGGGAAACCCTGATGGGCGGGCCTTTGAAAGGTAAACCGATCACCCGTGTGGTGGTGACGCATCATCATCCTGACCATGTCGGCAATGCCGGGTGGTTTCAGTCGGAACACGGGGCCGAGCTGGTCACAAGCCGCACCTCATGGCTGTTCGCGCGGATGCTGACGCTGGATGTGCAAGAGACATGGCCGCAGGAAACGCTTGATTTCTATCGCAGCGCCGGCATGGCGCCCGAGGTTCTGAATGCGCGGATGAAGGATCGTCCGTTCAACTTTGCCGACACGGTTTACCCCATGCCGCTGGGCTTTGCGCGGATCAAGCAGGGCGACGTGATCCGAATGGGAGGGCGCGACTGGGATGTGCATATGGGCAATGGCCACGCGCCGGAACACGCCACCTTCTGGAGCCGTGACGACAATCTGGTGTTGAGCGGCGATCAGATTCTCAGCTCGATCAGTCCCAATCTGGGCGTCTATGCCACGGAACCGATGGCCGATCCGGTTTCAGCGTGGCTGGAAGCCTGCGAGCGGTTGCAGACGCTTGCCCGGCCCGATCATCTGGTTCTGGGCGGGCACAAGCTGCCGTTTTCGGGCCTGCCGCTGAGGATGAAACAGCTGATCGACAACCACCACGGCGCGTTGGACCGCCTGTTGAAGCATCTGGATCAACCCAGAGCGGCCGCGGATTGTTTTCTGCCACTGTTCAAACGCACGATCCGCGAAGGCGAATATGGGCTTGCGCTGGTTGAGGCGGTTGCGCATGTGAATCATCTCTACCACATTGGTGCGGTAACCCGGACGCAACGCGCTGACGGGGCATCGCTGTATCAGCGCAAAGGGTAGAAGAATGCAGGACCAGATCGAAACCTCGGCCGAGGCCGCCGAAGCCGCCGCTTTGCCGCGGTGTCACGAGGTGCACGCGGATCCCAATGCCGAATCCGGAACCAAGGACCTGCCCGAGGGGTTGAAGAAGCCTGTTGCCAACAAAAGCCCGGCGCAATGGGCATACGAGCGTCTGATCCTGTATATCCAGAACTTTGAAAAGACTCTGGACGGCGATCACGAAGTCGCCATGGGCTTTACCGGCGGCGATGCCGGCGTCATGCGGATCGAAGGGATGGGGTATTTCGACCCCGACATGATCACTTTTTACGGATCTGACGGAACCGGGGCCCGCACGCAATTGGTGCAGCATGTCAGCCAGTTGAACGTGATGCTGCGCGCCCTGCCCAAATCGGTCGAGGACAAACCCGCCAACCGCATCGGTTTCCGTCTGGCGGCGGATCTGGAAGACAGCTGACTTGCAATTCACGCTTGCGCGCCTTTGAATGACTGCATCAGTCCGGAGGCGCCCACGTGACAAGGTTTTTTCAAGCAGTAACACATGCCTATGCAGGTGCCTGGGAACGGCGCCGGGTCTTTGTGCCAATTTATGTCGCTGTGCGCTTGCTGCTGGTGGCGCTGATCGCGCCGGGTGTGGCTGTGGCTGTCAATCTGGCGGTCTCTCTGTCAAATCAGACCGCTCTGACCGATCAGGACATTGCGATGTTCCTGCTGTCTCCGGCAGGGTTCATCGCGGGTGTTGCTGTGCTCAGTCTGTTTTTGCTGGCTGAGGTTATTGTGTTCGCGGTCATGGCCGGATCCTTGCGCATGGGAGAAAACGACCCCTGGCGTGCAGGCAGTGCGGCACTGGCACTGAACCTGTCCCGCTTTCCGGCGCTGTTCGGATTTGCCGTTCGGTTCATCCTGCGCGTTCTGCTGCTTGCCTTGCCGTTTGTGGCCGTCGCGGGGGTGATCGCATGGTGGACGCTGACGGAATATGACATCAATTATTACCTGACATTCCACCCTCCGGCATTTCAGGTGGCCGTGGTTCTGATCGGGCTTGTCGTTCTTGCGTTGGCATGGGTGTTGATCCGCCGACTGTCGGGATGGGCGTTGGCGTTGCATCTGGTTCTGTTCGAGGGGGCCTCACCACGCGGAGCATTCGCGAAAAGCGAACAAAAGATGGAAGGCAAGCGCGGGAGTTTGAAGATCGAGCTGGCCCTTTGGCTGGGACTGCGGCTTGTGATTGCGGCTTTGATTGCGGCGGTGGCCAGTCTGTTGTTTGCGGTTGTGCCCTTGCAGGAAGGCGGCAGCCTCAGACTGGCATTGATCCTCAGCCTGGTCATTGCGGGGCTTTGGTCCCTGGCGGGGTTGGTTCTGGCGGCCACGGCGCTGGGCGCATTGGCGGTGTTGCTGGACGGTTTCTTTGAAGCTGAGACCAAGGACGTTCCCCATCCAGAACCCCGAAGGATCCGCGTACCGGTTCTTGTGACTGTCGTGGCGGCCTTGGCCGCGTTGGGCGTGGGCTTCTGGCTTGGGCAAAGCTTGCTGGAACGCGTGCAGGCGCCGGATCAAGCCGAGGTTATCGGCCATCGGGGCGCTGCGGCTTTGCGACCTGAAAACACGATGGCCTCGGTCCTGAAAGCGATCGAGGATGGTGCGGACTGGGTTGAGATAGATGTTCAGGAAACGGCGGATGATGTGGTTGTCGTGGCCCATGACAGCGATTTCATGAAATTGGCCGGCGTCAACCTGAAGGTCTGGGATGCGACGATGCAGGATGTTGCTGATATCGACATCGGAAGCTGGTTCGGACCGGAATACGCCGCAGAGCGGACCCCGACCCTGCGAGAGGTTCTGGAAGCGGCCAAGGGCAAGTCGAAGGTTCTTATCGAGCTGAAATATTATGGTCACGACGTCGATCTGGAAAATCGGGTGATCGGCCTTGTCGAAGAGCTTGGGATGCAGAACGACGTTGCCACCATGTCGCTGAAATACCCGGCCGTGCAAAAGATGGAAAAGTTGCGGCCCGACTGGCGCTCTGGTGTGCTGGCGGCCACGGCCATTGGGGATCTGTCGGGGTTGGAAGGTGAATTTGTCGCCGTCAATGCAGGCATGGTGACACCCGGGCTGATCCGCAAAGTGCAGGACGCCGGCAAGGATATCTATGTCTGGACGGTGAATGATCCGTTGCAGATGTCCAGAATGGCCTCGATGGGGGTGGATGGTTTGATTACCGACCGCCCGGCCATGGCCAATGAGGTTTTGCGCATACGCGCTGAAATGGGGCCGGGCGAGAGGCTGTTGCTGTGGCTGGCAACCACCTTTGGATTGCAGGTCGATACAGAGGCGATGCGCGATGAAAGTCCTTAATTTGGCCCTGTTTCTGTCTCTGCTGCCACTGTCGGCATGGGCACAGGATCTGATGCGCGGATTTGAAATGCCGGGCCACCGCGCCCTGATCAAGCAAAGCGAGGGCGCCGAACTGACGCCGTTTGAAACCGATGGCTGTTCAGGCGGGTTGTCAGCCAGTTGGCGCTGGGTGGCAAAGCAATTCCCACAGGTTGGCGCGCTATATCAAGAGCACCCGCCGTGGGAGTATTGCTGCGTCATCCACGACCGGGCATATCACAATGCGGGCGGTGCAGAGACAGCCAACGAAAGCTATGAGGCACGTCTGGCAGCGGATGACGCCTTGCACGCCTGCGTGGTACAGCACGGAGACAGCCATGCCGAAGACTATGCCGACCAGTACGACATGTCGCCTGAACAGATTCGCAGCGTGCACGCGATTACTGCGGATGCAATGTACGGGGCGGTGCGATTCGGTGGCGGGCCATGCAGCGGCTTGCCCTGGCGATGGGGGTTCGGGTATCCCGGTTGTTCGGTTCTCAAGTAACGGCGTCCTGCGCGCGAATGACGTGGTGACAGGCGTTCTGTTTTCCATTATCCAACAGATCAAACACGCGAATTGGGAATCTGAGACTCATGGCTGAACACAAGCACGGCGAAATGGACATCACGGTCCAAACCAAGACATTCAACGGTTTCATCAAAGCCACCACGTGGTGTGTGGTTGCCATTGCCTTCCTGTGCCTGTTCCTGGCGGTTTTCGCCTCCTAATCGTTTCGGGGGCTGACTTGCTCAGGATATTGATTGCCTGCTTGCTGGCAGCGACAGTGGCGGGCTGCGCCAATTCGAACCGTCCACAGGCGGATCGGAACGAAATCGTGTCCCGGTCCTACCGTGATCCGGGGCCAGCGACCCTGACGCTATACACGATGATCAACACACGCACCGGATCGGGAGCGCATACGTCGTTGATGATCTCGGGCAGCGAGCGGGTGATCTTTGACCCTGCCGGTTCGTTCCGGGCGGATGTGGTTCCGGTGAAGGATGATGTGCTTTACGGCATTACCCCGGCGGTCGAACGAGCTTATCGCAGCTCGCACGCGCGCGAGACGCATTATGCCCGCATACAGACCATTCAGGTGAGCCCGCAACAGGCTGAAATCGCCTTGCAACTGGCAAAGCAATCCGGTCCGGTCGCTGGCGCATTCTGTACCAACTCGACTTCTCAACTGTTGAAGCAGGTGCCGGGGTTCGAGCAGATTGATGTGACGTTCTATCCGGTTAACCTCTCGGAACAGTTCGCGCAGATTCCGGGCGTCGTGACCGAAGAATATCGGGAAAATGACGATGCGGATCTGCAAAAGGGGCTGGCGGCAAACAATGCGCGTCTCAACCAGCTCGACGCTGTCTCAACTCAGTAGATAAAGCAGACCATAGAGTGTGGCGGCCCCGGAAAAGATGGCCGCTATCACGTTTTTGCTGATCACTCCGACCGCCAGGGCAATGGCTGCCGCCGACATACGTGGCAGATCAGGCTGCCCTTCGGTGGCAGAGGGCCAAACGACCAGCGGTGCGATCAATGCGGGAAGGATGGCCACCGCTGTATATCGCAGGTGACGCAGCAGCCAAGGCGGCATCGGGCGATCACCCACAAAACCGATAAACACAAAGCGCAGCGCATAGCTGCCGATGGCAAGCCCGATGATAATGGTCCAGATGGTGACGGAATCGGGCTGTGTCATTGTCGCGTCTTTCTGCGTTCGAGGATCAGTTCCGCCTGTGCTCCGGCAACCATTCCAGCGCACCCGGCGATCAACAGACCCAGATTGAACGGGATTACGACGGTCAACAACGATACCGTGATGGCCACAAGGGCCGCGACCACATGTGCAAAGGTCCGCATCATCGGCCCTATCATGGCCAGAAAGGTGATAGGCAGGGCAAAATCCAGCGCCCAGCTTTCCGGTATTTGCGCACCCAGCACCGCGCCTAGATAAGTGCTCAGAATCCAAAGCGGTGTGATCGGCGTGACAGAGCCCACGAAATAGGACATGCGTAGTGGCACTGACAGGTCGGGCTCTTTCTCGAACCGCACGATCGAGCAGGCATAAGATTGATCCACGGTCAGATATGCCGCAAAGGCACGCTGCCACATGGGCGCGGAACCCAGGTAAGGTGTCAGTGATGCGGAATACATCGCCATACGCAGATTCACGGCCAGCGCCGAGATTATGATGATCACGGTCGGGGTGTTGTCTTGCAACAATTGCAACGCCGTGAATTGCGCGGCACCTGCAAAAACGGTCGATGTAAAGGCTATCGTCTGGACAAGGGTCAACCCGGCTTCGGTCGCAAAAACACCAAACAGAAGGCCAAAGGGCACGGCGACGAAGATAAACGGCGTCCCGTCCCGAAAACCTTTCCAGAAGTATGACTTGGATGTGGCAGAGGCCATGGCTAAATCCTATGGTGATTCATGCAGCAGTAACTGTCTTGGGAAGGGGTTGCAATTGGCCACGGAATTCGATCTGTCGGACTATCTTATCGCCCCTGATCCGGGTGCGATGCGCCTGACCCGAGCGGTCGAGGGTGTGGATCAGAACGGTGAAATCAGCCAGATATCCGTGGTCGAGGAACGCCCGCTGACGATCTTCCTCAATTCGCAGGAAATCGTGACGGCGATGACGATTGGCGACTATCCCGAATATCTTGCGCTGGGCTTTCTGCGCAATCAGGGGATGCTGCTGTCGGATGACGAAATCACGCGCGTGGAATATGACGACGATCTTGAAACCGTGATCGTCCGAACCGCGCGCGAAACATCGTATGAGGACAAGCTGAAGAAGAAGACCCGCACCAGCGGGTGTGCCGTGGGTACTGTGTTTGGCGACATGATGGAGGGCCTGGAAGACGTGCAGCTGCCGCAGGTTCAGGTGCGCACCTCCTGGCTGTATGATCTGGCCTCGAAGATCAACCGCACTCCGTCGCTGTACCTCGAAGCCGGAGCGATTCACGGCACGGTCCTGTGCCGTGAAAACCGCCCGCTGGTCTATATGGAGGACGTGGGCCGCCACAACGCCGTCGACAAGATCGCTGGCTGGATGCTGTCAAAAGATGAGTGTGCGGCGGACAAGATCCTCTATACTACTGGTCGTCTGACATCCGAAATGGTGATCAAAACGGCGATGATGGGGATTCCGGTACTGGCTTCCCGCTCGGGCTTCACCGCCTGGGGCGTCGAGATCGCGCGCGAGGTCGGGCTGACGCTGATCGGGCGGATGCGCGGCCAGCGCTTTGTCTGCCTGTCGGGTGAGGATCGTCTGCTGCGCGACGTGGACCCGTCAACCGTTGCTGTCGAAGACAGGAAACACCGCCGGAAAAGTGCAGGATGATTTTGGAAACCCTTAGACTTTTTTTCCTGTTTGTCGTTGCAGTCAGTATCTTGCCGCTGAGCATTCTTGCTGCGCGAAACTACGCACGCAGCAAACGGGCAATCGTAGAGGGCATGGCACGGTTGGACGAAGAAACTCTGGATCGATTGGGATGGGAAGCAAGAGACTATATCGGCACATTTGACCTGTTTGCCCCATTCCGGATGGGATGGGCAGCTTGGGGATTGGCGGTGCAAAAACAAAGCGCCGTGTTGCAACGTACCCTTCTTCAAGGTTTGCCGGACTCAGTTGTATTACCCGACGAGATTCGACGATCACTCCGCAGGTATCGGTGTTGTTTCTGGTCGTTTTTCGCGCCAGTGGCGGTTTTGGTGCTCTTTTTCGCTTTCATTCGCTTGAGCCATGTTTTGGCCGACTTTTCCGGACTTCCTGTGAGCCTGTGTTTCATTTTGCTGGGTGCGGGTAGTGGGGTTTGGATTTTTACACCGCTGGAGAAATTCCGAAAATGGCCGGACATCGAGGATCCATCATGACGAAACCGCTCGGCATCATTCTTGCAGGCGGGCAGGCTACACGTATGGGCGGCGGCGACAAGGGTTTGCTGCAGATCGGGGGGCAGAGCCTGCTATCCCATGTGATTGACCGTTTGTCCCCACAGGTAAGTGGGTTGGCGTTGAACGCGAATGGCGACCCTGAGCGCTTCGCTGATCTGGGCCTGCCCGTCCTGCCTGACACGATCGAAGGGTTTGCCGGGCCTCTGGCCGGTGTGCTGGCCGGGCTCGACTGGGCGGCAGAGCAGGGGGCGGGCTGCATCGTGACAGCTGCCGCGGATACGCCATTTTTCCCGCGCGATCTGGTGGCGCGACTGACGCAAGCTGCGGAAGGGCAGGTACACCCGTTGGTCTTGGCCACCACGCCGCGTTCGGGCGACGAGGCGCTGAAATCCGGTGGCGGCAAGCGGGTCAACCGACACCCGACATTCGGGCTTTGGCCCGTGGCCCTGCGCGATGATCTGCGGGCGGCGCTGATGGACGGGTTGCGCAAGGTGGTGTTGTGGACTGACAAACATGACGGGCGCGAGGCATTGTTCAGCGCCGACCCGTTTGATCCGTTTTTCAACGTCAACACGCCTGAAGATCTGGACCGTGCCCGAAAATTGCTGGAGCAGGCATGAGGGTCTATGGCGTCACGGGCTGGAAGAATGCCGGCAAAACCGGGCTGATGGAACGGCTGGTGGCCGAGATCACCAGCCGGGGCTTTACGGTCTCTACGGTCAAGCACGCGCACCACAGCGTCGATGTGGATCAGCCGGGCACCGACAGTCACCGGCACCGCGTTGCGGGCGCCAGCGAGGTGCTGCTTGCCTCGGGGCAACGTATTGCTTTGATGCAGGAATTGCGGGGCGCGCCTGAACCGCCGCTGGCCGAGCTGCTGGCGCGGCTCTCGCCGGTCGATCTGGTGTTGGTCGAAGGGTTCAAGCGCGAGGACCACCCCAAGATCGAAGCGTATCGCGTTGAGGCGGGCCATGCGCTGATGGCACCTGAAAATGGCACCATCCGCGCGGTGGCCAGCGACACTCCGCTGGATCTGGACCGCCCGGTCTATGATCTGGATGATACTGCCGGGATTGCTGAATTCATCCTGAAAGAGGCCGGTTTGTGAGCCTGTTCCAGACCTTTGCAATGGTGGATTGGTCTGGCGGAAACGACACCGGGCCGACCCCGCGCAAGGATGCGATCTGGGCCTGCATTGTACGAAACGGAAAAGCGCTTGCCCCCGAATATCTGCGCAACAGGCGGATAGCCGAGCAGAGGTTGGATGCTCTGATCCGCGCCGAACTTAAGGCCGGTCGCCGTCTGCTTCTTGGGTTCGATTTTCCTTTTGGATATCCTTGCGGCTTCGCACGGGCGATGACCGGAACGGACGATCCGCTGGCGTTGTGGGATTGGTTCGACCAACAAATCGAGGATTCTCCGAAGGCCAACAACCGCTTTGATCTGGCGGGTCGCATCAACCTTCAGTTTGACGGCCGTGGTCCGTTCTGGATGAACGGATTGCGCCGAGATATTGACGGCCTGCCGCGTACCAAATCGGACTATTCCAACCCGTTCCCGAACCGTCGTGTCGTTGAAACCCTGGCAAAAGGAAGCTTCACCTGCTGGCAGATGGCAGGGGCAGGCGCGGTTGGTGGCCAAGTCATGATGGGGCTGCCGATTCTGAACCGGCTTCGCCACCGGTTTGCCGGGCAAATCTCGGTCTGGCCGTTCGAGCCGCTGGATAAACCTGTTGCCTTCGTGGAAATCTGGCCGTCTTTAACCCTTGGCGCGGCACCGGATGGGCGGATCAAGGATGCCTGGCAGGTTGAACAGGTCGCCTTGACTCTGTCGCGTTTGACAGAGCAGGAGTTGGGTGCGCAATTGAACGTCTCAGCGGCAGAGGAAGGTTGGATATTGGGTGTGCCTCAGGACAAGCCGAACATAGCCCCGCCCCCGTTGCGGAACGATTGCTTCGCGTTGCCCGCCGGGGTCAACTGGACACCGGTGGATGAGGCGCTGGCCTGTTTGCGTGACAGGCTGCACCCGATTACCGCATCTGAGACGATGGCGCTGACCAAGGCATGCGGGCGCGTTCTGGCCGGGGATGTGGTCGCCCGACGTTCGAACCCGCCGCAACCGAATACGGCCGTGGATGGGTACGGTTTTGCCGGTCCCGCCCCTGATGGCCCGCAGATCATGCCGTTGATTGACGGGCGCGCGGCGGCAGGGATCCCGTTCGACGGTGTCGTGCCTGAAGGTCGGGCCTTGCGCGTGCTGACGGGGGCGGCGCTGCCCGCCGGTGTCGACACGGTCATTCTGGAAGAGGATGTCACGGTCAAGGACGGCCACATAGCCTTCCACGGCCCGTTGAAGAAAGGCGCCAACACACGGCACGCGGGAGAAGATGTGACCGCAGGCGATATCGCCCTTCCTGCCGGGCGCAGGCTGACCCCTGCCGATCTTGCGCTGCTGTCTGCCGTGGGGATTGCCGAAGTCAACGTGCGCAAACCGCTTCGCGTGGCCGTGGTCTCTACGGGTGATGAATTGGTCGAAGCCGGAGAGAGCGCTGGTCCGGGTCAGATTTTCGACGCCAATCGCCCGATGCTGCTGTCCTTGATCGAACGTATGGGGTTCGTGCCCGTGGATATGGGGCGTGTTTCGGATGATCAGGACGCCTTGCGGAATAAATTGGATCAGGCCGCGGAACAGGCGGATGTGATTTTGACCAGTGGCGGCGCGTCAGCGGGTGACGAAGACCATGTTTCGGCCCTGTTGCGTCAGGCCGGAGCGATGCAGCACTGGCGCATTGCGTTGAAACCCGGGCGGCCGCTGGCTTTGGGTTTGTGGTCTGGCGTGCCGGTGTTTGGCCTGCCGGGAAATCCGGTTGCCGCCATGGTCTGTACGTTGATCTTCGCGCGTCCGGCCTTGGGGCTGATGTCCGGTGAAGGCTGGACTGAACCGCAAGGTTTCGAAGTGCCTGCCGCCTTTGAAAAGCGCAAGAAGCCCGGTCGCCGGGAATATCTGCGCGCCCGAATGCGGGATGGGCGGGCCGAGGTCTTCCACTCGGAAGGATCAGGCCGGATCAGTGGCCTCAGCTGGGCTGAAGGGTTGGTCGAAATCGAGGACGGTGCGCGTCATGTCAAACCGGGCGATATGGTCCGGTTCCTTCCGTATGGAAGTTTCGGGTTGTGACGGTCACGATTTCAAGAGGGTTCGCCGATCAGGAACGCGCGCAAGCGGCGGCACTGTTCTGGCAGGCATTTGCGGCCAAGCTGGGCAAAGTCATGGGGCCGGACGAAAAAGGATTGGCTTTCTTTGAACTCGCATTGAACCCGGATTTCGCGCTGGTTGCACGGGATGAAACGGGCCGGATGCTGGGTCTAGCAGGTTTCAAGACACGTGACGGCTCTTTTGCGGGGGGCAATATGTCTGATCTGGCGCAGGTCTATGGTTGGTTCGGGGCGACCTGGCGCGCCTTGGTTCTGAGCGTGCTGGAGCGCGAACTGAAACCGGGCGTGTTCCAGATGGATGGCATTTTTGTCGCTGCCGAGGCGCGCGGCAAAGGAGTGGGCACGGCATTGCTGAATGCCATCAAGTCCGAGGCCCGCAACCGCAACATGTCAGAGGTTCAGCTTGATGTCATCGACACAAACCCCCGCGCCCGCAGCCTTTACGAGCGCGAGGGATTCCAGCCTGTGGGTCAAGAAAAAACCGGGCCGCTGAAGTATCTGTTCAATTTCAGCAGCGCGACCAAAATGTCGTGGATAGTCGGGCCGGATTAATCAAACGTGCCCGCCACGCGACCCAGCAACATGAATGCGCGGGCCGTTCGGGTTTCACCCAGTTCACTCAGTTCCGCATCGCTTGCCGTGGGTTCGAACTCGGCCATCATCTTGTCAAACCGGCGCAGGAAATGGTGCGCGGCGTCGCGGAAAATCGGATCCTGTTTCATCCGGGCTGCCGTCAGCGCAAGTGAGGATCTGTCGCGTACGCCGCCCAGCGCCGCCACGGCGCGCCCGCGTGTACCTTGGGCGAACTGGCGCCAGATTTCTGGCCGGGCCTTGTCGGGCCGCAGGTCATCCATGTAGATGCCTTCCTGGCTGAGCAGCGTCAGAACATCCTGCGAAGCTTGCACAAGCTGTGCCGTCTTGCGGTCCTTCAATGCAACACGCAGCGCATTGAACCCCTCAGTGTCATCCTGCGTTTCGGGGAAGTTCAGGGCGCGGATGAATACCTCGGTACTCAGCGGCGGTGTGATCTCTTCCGCAGGTGTGCCCAGTTCCAACGAGGTCTGGTCGCCCTGAGAGGAACTCTGCGTGGCCGTAGCAGAGCGCGCCGTGCGTTTGGTCGAGAACGTCGCCAAGGCGTCTTCGGTTTTCCGTGTGGCCGCAGCGATTTCATCCAGCTTTTTGGTCACCGCAGGTTCATAGGTGCTGGAGGCGCGCTGCTGCTGCGCCACATAGGTCTGCCGGATCGCGTCGATTGCCGTTTGCAACCGCGCACTTTCCTCTCGCATCACTCGGCTGGCGCGCATCGCGGTGGCCGCAACCCAGATCATCGCCACGGGCATGAACACGGCCAGAAAGGCGACGACAAAGCCGCCGTTCTGCCCCTGACCGGGCAGCACGAGAAAGACGACCGACACCACCAGCCAGATTAGGCTGAGCACCAGTGCGGCAATCTCGATTTCGGTGACAGCCGGAGTCTTCGGGCGATCATAGATGCCCAGCGACGTCGGCTTTTCGGTTTCCGGGTCAGGTTTTGGCCCCGACATTACATGCGCTCCGGTCAGGCGTACTCGATACTCAGAATTTCGTAAGAGCGCACGCCGCCGGGTGTGCGCACTTCGACACTGTCCCCTTCATCTTTGCCGATCAGGGCGCGGGCGATGGGGGATTTGATGTTCAGCAGGCCGTTTTCGATATTGGCCTCGTATTCACCGACGATCTGCCAGGTCTTTTCTTCCTCGGTATCTTCGTCGACCAATGTGACTTTTGCGCCAAACTTGACCGCACCCGACAATTTTGCCGGATCGATGACATCGGCCAGCGACAGAATACCTTCCAGTTCTTTGATGCGACCTTCGATGAAGCCCTGTTTTTCACGGGCAGAATGATATTCGGCGTTTTCCTTCAGGTCGCCCAGCTCGCGCGCCGAGGCGATGGCTTCGATGATCGCCGGGCGTTCAACGGATTTGAGGTTCTTCAGCTCAGCCTCGAGCGCGGCATTGCCCGCAGGCGTCATCGGGATCTTTTCCATACTCTCTACGTCCACGCATAAATTGAGTCGCCCCGCCGCACAGGAGCGTCGGGGCGAATGTTAGATTGGCAGTTACCTGACCCAAATGCCACGTGAATTGCAAGAGGTGACAGCGTCAGCAGCGATCAATTCGCGACTTCGCGCCGTTTTGATTTGGGGTGGGGCCTGTGCCGATGATCGGGATGCCGCGACCTGCGCCAACGCTGCGATGGGGTGCAAAGCCAAATCATCTCAATCATATTGCACCACTTCGAACTCGATCCCGTTGTCATCGCGAAAATAGAACCGGCGCCCTGGTTCGTAATCGGCATGGTTGTGGGGCTCGAATCCTGCCTTGCGAACCTTGTCTTCGGTGGCATCGATGTCTTCGACCAGAACACCCACGTGGTTCAGCCCGCCGATCACATCATAGCTGCTTTCATCCGACTGCTTCGGGTCGTCAGGTTTGTACAGTGCCAGATACGTATGGGCCGAGCCGACATGCACGGTGTACCCGCCGGCAATTGCGGGGCCTTCCCAACGGGTTTTCCAGCCAAATACCTTTTGCATCCAATCGGCCGAGGCCTTCGGGTCGCGGACAGTGAAGTTGGTGTGTTCAAGCGTCGCCATCATGGGATCTCCTGTGTTTTTTGGCTTGTCCCGACTCAGCGTAATTTCTAAACCTAACTTTAGGTCAAGGAATTTTTCATGAGGGTTTGATGGCGGCATCAGAGGGGCTGGCGATTGGCGCATTGGCCCGGCGCACAGGTCTGGCCGTGTCGGCCATCCGGTATTACGAAGCGCAGGGTCTGATTTCGCCCTGGCGCAACGCGGGCGGACAGCGGCGCTATCAGCGGGCCGATATTCGGCGGCTGAGCTTTGTCATGATTGCGCAGCAGTTCGGCCTGACCCTGCCTGAAATCCGGCAGGTGCTGTCGGGCCTGCCCGGAAACCGCACGCCGACGCCTCAGGACTGGAAGGCGATCAGCGTACGGCTGAGGGCCCATCTGGATCAGCGAATCGACACCCTGACTCGATTGCGCGACAATCTGGATGGCTGCATCGGATGCGGGTGTCTGAGCCTGCCGAAATGCGCGCTCTACAACCCCGATGACCGGGCAAAATCGCATGGTAGCGGTCCCAGGTACCTGATGGGGGATGCACCAGAGGGATGATGTGTCGAATAGCGCCCTTGTTACGCCGTGTTTCGATTGACCAATGTCTTTCCGACCATGTAATCAGCCGTGAAACAAAATTGCGCAGATCATGCGGTGACAGCGCCAAATCGGAAAGTTAGCTAAGGAGCCCGCGATGGCCGAGATTGAACGCGAAGCGATGGAATACGATGTGGTGATCGTGGGTGCAGGTCCTGCGGGCCTGTCGGCGGCCATCCGTCTGAAACAGCTGGATGCCGACCTGAACGTTGTCGTTCTGGAAAAAGGCTCCGAGGTTGGCGCGCATATCCTGTCGGGCGCGGTTCTTGATCCCTGTGGTCTGGACGCGCTGATCCCGGATTGGAAAGAAAAAGGCGCGCCGCTGAATGTGCCCGTGAAGGACGACAAGTTCTACATGCTGGGTGAAGCGGGCCAGGTCCGTATCCCGAACTTCCCGATGCCGCCGCTGATGCACAATCACGGCAACTACATCGTTTCGATGGGCAATGTGTGCCGCTGGATGGCGGAACAGGCCGAAGAACTGGGTGTCGAGATCTTTCCGGGCATGGCGTGCTCGGAAATGGTCTATGGCGACAATGGCGAAGTCAAAGGCGTGGTAGCAGGCGTTTTTGGCCTTGAGGCAGACGGTTCCTATGGCCCCAACACCGAACCGGGGATGGAGCTGCACGGCAAATATGTCTTCCTGTCAGAAGGTGTGCGCGGGTCGCTGTCCAAGGAAGTGATCGCCAAATACGACCTGTCTGCCGGCAAAGAGCCGCAGAAATACGGTGTCGGCATGAAAGAGATCTGGGAGATCGACCCTGCCAAGCACAAGGAAGGCAGCGTGACGCACACGATGGGCTGGCCTTTGGGCAGCAACGCGGGCGGTGGATCCTTCATCTATCACCTTGAGAACAATCAGGTTTACGTCGGTTTCGTGGTGCACCTGAATTACAAGAACCCGCATCTGTACCCCTACATGGAGTTCCAGCGTTTCAAGCACCATCCGATGGTGGCTGATCTGCTGAAAGGCGGCAAGCGCGTCGCTTACGGCGCTCGTGCGATTACGGAAGGCGGCTATCAGTCGATGCCGAAACTGGTCGCGCCGGGCGTGGCGCTGTTGGGCTGTTCGGCGGGCATGGTCAACGTGCCGCGCATCAAAGGCAACCACAACGCGATGCTGTCGGGCAAAGCTGCGGCCGAGGCTGCTTTCGAAGCGATCAAGGCAGAGCGTTCGGGCGATGAGCTGACGGCTTACGAGACCGAAGTTCGTAATGGCGCGATTGGTTCTGACCTGAAGAAGGTTCGCAATGTCAAGCCGATGTGGTCGAAATGGGGGCTGACCGCCAGTCTGATGTTAGGCGGTCTGGACATGTGGACCAACACGTTTGGCTTTTCGCTGTTCGGCACGTTGGGCCATGGCAAGAACGACGCGGAATCGACCGAGGATGCCAGCAAGCACCAGCCAATCGATTACCCAAAGCCGGATGGAACGCTGTCTTTCGATCGTCTGACGAATGTCTCGTTCGCAGCGACAAACCACGAGGAAAGCCAGCCCTGCCACCTGCGTCTGGCCGATCCCGAGATCCCCGTGAAGGTCAACCTGCCCAAATACGACGAGCCGGCGCAGCGGTATTGCCCTGCGGGTGTGTATGAAGTGGTCGAGGATGAGGGCGGCCCGCGATTCGTCATCAACTTCCAGAACTGCGTTCACTGCAAAACCTGCGACATCAAGGATCCCAGCCAGAACATCACCTGGACCACACCGCAGGGCGGCGACGGTCCGAACTATCCGAACATGTAAGCAAAAAACGGGCAATGGCGGCGCTGTGAAGGCTCTGCCATTGCCTCTTCCCTGCCGAAGCCCTAGCTTACCCCTCAGTCAACGATAGCAAGGCAGGATTTCGGTGTTTTCCCTGGTTCGTCGCGCGGCTTTGTCCGTGCTGTTCATGTCGTCGGTCGCATTTCCGGCCTTTTCGGAAACGGGTGCCGGGTCTTATCTGGCCGGGCGGCAGGCGATTTACGAAAACGACTATTCTGCCGCTGAAAGATATTACGCTCAGGCCCTCAGGTTTGATCCCCAAAATGCGCTGTTGCAGGAAAGCGTTGTCGTTGCACGCATCGCTTTGGGGGAAGTGGCGCGCGCGCTGCCGATCGCCCAGCAGATCGAAGAAGCCAACCTGCCCAGCCAGGCTGCGCGTATGGTGATTTCGGCCAATCTGATCGCCGATGGGAAATTTGACGACCTGCTGGCCCGGGACCCTGAAACACAGGGAGTTGGCCCCCTTGTTGACGGCCTGATGATCGCCTGGGCCCATCTGGGGCAGGGTGAGATGACCAAGGCGATGGAACAGTTCGATTCTGTCGCCACACAGGATGGCCTCAGGGAATTTGCGCTTTACCACAAGGCGATGGCATTGGCGTCTATCGGTGATTTCGAAGGCGCCGAGGCGATACTTGCCGACAATGATGGAACGGTTGCCCGGTTCTCTCGTCGTGCCGCCTTGGCCCGCACCGAGATTCTGTCGCAGCTGGATCGCAACGAAGACGCCATTCAGTTTTTGGACGATGTGTTTGTAGCGGGCAGTGACCCGACCATCGAGGCGTATTTGAGCCAGTTGACGGCGGGTGAAACACTGCCGTTCACCCATGTCAGATCCGCTCAGGACGGTATGGCCGAGATTTTTTTCACCGTCGGTGCCGCATTGAACAGCGAAGCTTCGGCCGATTACGTTCTGCTGTACGCACGCTTGGCCAGTTTCCTGCGCCCCGATCATGTGGATGCCATTTTGCTGAGCGCGGATCTGCTGGACAACTTGCAGCAATATGATCTGGCGGTTGAGGCATACCGCCTGGTCCCGGCGGACAGCAACGATCACCATGCGGCCGAATTGGGCCGGGCCGAAGTTCTGGACCGTTCGGGAAAAACCGATGCGGCCGTCGAGGTGTTGCAGAACCTGGCTGCGCAAGATCCTGATTTTCCGGGTGTGCATGTCGCTTTGGCAGACTTGCAGCGCCGACAGGAAAACTATGCCGCTGCCGTGGCCTCTTATGACACTGCGATCGCGCTGACGGATAGCGCGGCGGGTGGGAATTGGTTCCTGCATTATGCTCGTGGAATCAGTCATGAAAGGCTGAAGCAATGGGACCAGGCCGAAGCTGATTTCCGTCGGGCGCTGGAACTGAACCCGGATCAGCCTCAGGTTCTGAATTACCTGGGGTATTCGCTGGTTGAGCGCAAAGAAAAGCTGGATGAAGCACTGGATATGATCGAGCGCGCAGTAGCTGCGCGTCCGGACAGTGGCTATATCGTGGACAGTCTGGGCTGGGTACTTTTCCGTTTGGGGCGTTACGATGAGGCCGTCGAACACATGGAACGTGCGGTTGAGCTGATGCCGGTGGATCCGGTGGTCAACGATCATCTGGGTGACGTCTACTGGGCTGTCGGCCGCGCGCGCGAGGCCGAGTTTCAGTGGAGCCGCGCCTTGTCCTTCATCGACCCGGAAGACACGGACGGCGAAGCCGATCCGGATCGAATCCGGCGCAAGATCGAAGTCGGGCTGGATGCCGTTCTGGCCGAAGAAGGTTCGGAGCCACTGAAAGTCGCCAATGGAAATTAAGGCGTTTGCGCCCGCCAAGATCAACCTGACCCTTCATGTGACTGGCCGTCGAGACGACGGCTATCACCTTTTGGATTCGTTGGTTGTATTCGCCGATCTGGGTGATCGGCTGACATTCACCCCCGGCCCCGAATTGTCCATGGACGTTCGCGGCGAGTTTGCCGGCGGAGTCCCCACGGACAGCCGAAACCTGGTCTGGAGGGCGGCAGAAGCTGTCGGTTGGACCGGTCATATCCAACTGACCAAGTCTCTGCCCCATGGGGCGGGCATTGGCGGAGGGTCGTCTGATGCTGCGGCCACGCTTGGGGCCCTGGCAGATCAGGGCCACGACCTCCCGCAGGGCCTGCCGTTGTCATTGGGGGCGGATGTCCCCGTCTGCCTGGAAGGTCGGGCGATCAGAATGCAGGGCATTGGCGATCGTTTGACGGCGGTGAACCTTCCGCACCTGCCCGCCCTTTTGGTCAACCCGAATGTACAGGTGCCCACCGGTGCCGTTTTCAACGCGCTGGCGTCCAGAGACAACCCGCCAATGCCTGAAAGCACACCTGAGTTTGAAAGTGCCGATGAGTGCGCCCAGTGGCTGCGCAATCAACGCAACGATCTGCAAGTGCCCGCCATGAACGTCGCAGCTGAGATCGATCAGGTGTTGGACGAGTTGACGATGACCAATCGCGCGCTCGTGGTGCGCATGTCAGGGTCAGGATCAACCTGTTTTGCGCTCTATCCGACGATGAAAGACGCGCATTTCGCGGCCTATGAGATCGGCGCAGCCCATCCTGATTGGTGGTGCCGCGCCACGCAGCTCAATTGAGACGTGAAACCACGTAATCGGCCAATTCGCGCAACAGGCTGCGAATCTCATGATCCGGCAGTACCTCCAGCGACGCCTTGGCTTTGTTGGCCCAGCCCAAAGCGTCTTGCCGGGTTTCTTCCAGCGTGGCGTATTTGTTCATCAGACCCAGCGCCTGATCCAGATCCCCATCTTGTTGGCGGCCCTTTTCGATCGTGCGCTCCCAGAAGGCGCGTTCTTCCGGCGTGGATTGCGCCACGGCTTTGATGACGGGCAGGGTCAGTTTCCGTTCACGGAAGTCATCGCCAACATTTTTTCCGGTCGCTTTGCTGTCGCCCTGATAATCCAGCAGGTCATCGGCAATCTGGAACGCGATGCCCAGTGAATCGCCATAGTCGAAAAGCGCTTTGACCTGCTCTTCCGAGGCACCTGCGATCACGCCGCCCACTTCGGTCGCGGCTGAAAACAATGCAGCCGTCTTGCCGCGTACGACCTGAAGATAAACGTTTTCATCCGTGCGCAGATCGGTTGCGGCCGTCATTTGCAGCACTTCGCCTTCGGCAATGGTTGCAGAGGCATTGGCCAGGATATCCAGAACACGCAGCGAGCCCGTTTCCACCATCAGCTGGAAACTGCGTGAAAACAGGTAATCGCCAACCAGAACGCTGGATTTGTTGTCCCAAAGCAGATTGGCGGTCGGGCGGCCCCGTCGCTGTGCGCTTTCATCCACGACGTCGTCATGCAGCAGGGTGGCGGTGTGAATGAACTCGACCGTCGCAGCAAGGCGCACATGGTGGTCGCCGGAATAGCCAAACAGGCGTGCTGCGGCCAGTGTCAGCATCGGGCGCAGGCGTTTTCCACCTGCTTCGACCAGATGCCGCGTCACTTCCGGGATGCGTGGCGCATGGTCCGATGCCATCCGCGTGCGGATCAGCCCGTTCACGGCTTCCATCTCGCCCGCCAGAATTTCAGCCAGACGCTCATGCGGTTTTGAGATCATGTCGACGGTCATCACACTCCTGATACAAGGCTCGACTTTCGCCTCGCCTTGCCCTTACATCCATCCCCATGAAAGAACTGTTGCGCAGTACCGATCCGACAATCCTGGCCTTTGCATCCGCTCTCCTTGAGGGCGAGGATATAGACTGCTTTCAGATGGACGTAAATATGAGCATCCTCGAAGGTGGTATCGGGATCTTTCCCCGTCGACTGATGGTTCGGTCCGAAGACCTGACCCGTGCCGAGCGTGTGATGCGCGACAACGAAATCCCGCTGGGCCGATGATGCGCTTTGACGACAATGAATTGACGTGCAACGATTTCCTTGGTGGCCGGGTGCGATTGCTGCAACCTGCGTCAGGTTACCGCGCCGGAGTAGACCCTGTTCTGCTTGCCGCATCCGTCCCTGCAAAGGCCGGGCAATCCGTGCTGGAACTGGGATGTGGCGCGGGGGCTGCCATTCTGTGCCTGTCCGCGCGGGTACCGGGGCTGCAAATGGTTGGGATCGAATTGCAACCGGCCTACGCGGAGCTGGCCCGCCGCAATTCTGAAATCAACGGCTGTGATCTGGACGTGATCGAGGCTGACCTGAACGTTTTGCCTGATGACCTCCGACAGCGGCACTTTGATCACGTAATCGCGAACCCGCCCTATTACCGTTCTGGGGCGCATAGCCCCGCCAGCGACACAGGGCGGAGCATTGCCCTGGGTGAAAATACGCCTCTAATTGACTGGATCACCGTGGCGGCCAAACGCCTTGCCCCTCGGGGGTTCCTGCACATGATCCAGAAAGCCGACCGTCTTCCCGATATGCTGACGGCTTGTGAAGGGAAACTGGGTTCAATCGAGGTGCTGCCGCTCAGCGCGCGGGTGGGCCGCGAGGCCGAACTGGTCATCCTGAGCGCCCGCAAAGGGGGACGCGCGGCATTTCGCCTCCATGCGCCTTTGATTCTGCACGCTGGTGAGCGCCACGAAAAAGACGGTGAAAGCTATACCGAGGCGGTCTCAGCCGTGCTTCGACACGCCGCTCCGTTGCCTCGGAACTTGTGCCATCGGCAATGACCAGCCGAATTTGTCGGATTTGTTACAGATTCTGTGCGTCTGCAGCGTGACAGGGTGGAAACGATGTGGTCAAATTCTTACGTGACATACAGACACATGAACAAGGAGGATCGCAATGAGCGTGAGCGCACATCTGACGGAACTGAAGAAAAAGCACGAATCTCTCGGTCTGGAAGTGGAAGAAGCCCAACGCTCGCCAGGTATCGATGATCTCCATATTGCTCAGTTGAAAAAACAGAAGCTCAAGCTGAAAGAAGAGATCGAACGCCTGTCCGCTTAAGTTTTCAGGCTGGCGCGGGCCGCTATCAAGGCCCCGCCAGTGATCAGCAAGGCCGCGATCGCAAGCCCCCAGGACGGGGTCGCGATCCCGGCCACCACCAAAGCAAGTGTCGACAGTAACGGGGCCGCATAGGATGAGGTTCCGAGGATTTGAATGTCGCCTTGCTTGACGCCAATGTCCCAGACGTAGAACGCCAGCCCGACGGGCCCAAGGCCGAGTGCCAGCACCGACGCCCAGCCCAGTGCCGTATCGGGCAGTACAGTGTCTTCCACCGCCAGATGCAGCAGACCCGAAGCCGATGCAGCCGCAAGGCAGAAAATTGCGACGGAACTGGTCGGCGTGCCCTCTAATCTGCGTGATAGAACGGAATAGCCCGACCATGTCAGTGCGCACAGCAATGCCAATGCGTATCCAGGCAGGTATTGGGCCTGAAAGCCCGCGCCGCCACCCCCGGCAATGATGACAGCGGCCCCTGCGAATCCAAGGCAGGCCCCGATCAGGTGGCCGATACGCAGATGTTCACCCGGAAGCAGGCCCGACAGAAGCACAATGAGCAGAGGCCAGAGATAGGCGATCAGCCCGGCCTCGGCAGCCGGCGCCATGCGCAAGGCAGAAAAATACAGCGCGTGATAGCCAAACAGGCCCAATGCGCCAAACAGGTAGGTTGTCCAAGGAACTTGCTTTAGATCGCTCAGACCACCTGTCGCCGTCGCCCAGACAAGCCCAAGCGCTCCACCAATCGAAAAGCAGATCGTGTTCAGCAGCAGGGGCGGCGTGGGCGCCGACCCGACAGTGAACAACGCCAGCAAGGCCCATAGCAAGACAGCCACGAAGCCGATGGCCGTTGCGCGCATTTTGGTCATGGGCGGGAAACCTCTTCAATCGGTATGATTTTGAACTCATCCGATATATGCGCGGTTTTTTCAATCTCGGTCAGGAACCAATCGCGAAACGCCGCGATCTGAGGTTTCTTTTCAGCCCCCGGCAGGCACAGAAACCGGAACCGGCCTTGTGTTTCCAGGGCCACCTTGAACGGTGCAACCAGGCGGCCTTCGGTCAGGTCCTTGAGAATCATGGCGCGTCGCCCCAGTGCCACGCCGACGCCGGCAACAGCGGCATCAATCGCGTGATCAGCATTGGAAAAATGCGCACCGTGGGTCGGAATGAAATCCATTCCGACAGCACGGAACCAAGCGGGCCAATCGCAAGGCGGGGTCAGAAAGCTGATCGAATCGTCATGGATCAGCGGGGCCTCTTCAAGGCTTTCCGGCGTGGTGAATTGTTCCGCAAGTTCGGGGGTCATGACAGGGGTCAGCCATTCCTTTCTGACGGGAACGGAATACAGCCCGTCATCGGCCGAATTCCCGAAGCGGATGGCGACGTCTACGTCGTCCCGCTCCAGATCCATGTTGCGCAGCGTGGCCGAGAATTTCAGATCGATCTCGGGATGCGCCCGAGCAAATTCGTAAAGCCGCGGCGCCAGCCACTTGGCGGTCAAAGCTGGGCCCGCGGTGACGGTCAGGCTTGTGTCATCTTCCTGTCTGCGCACCGCGCGCCATGCGGCTTGCAAGGTGGCAAACCCTTCTGCCGCACCGGGCGCCAGGGCACGGCCCGCCTCGGTCAGTTCTACGGCGCGGTTCAGACGACGAAACAGCGGCCGGCCAAGGTGTTCTTCAAGCGACTTGATCTGAAAGGACAGGGCGGCTGGCGTCACATGCAGCTCTTCCGCCGCCTTCGAAAAAGACATGTGCCGGGCTGCGGCGTCAAAAGCACGCAACGCGGTCAGCGGAGGCAGATAGTCACTCATAGTGAAGAAAAACTTAACTGAAGTCTCAAGAAAGCTCGTTTGTCGTGTTTGTTTTTAGCAGCCATATTCACATCAGGTCAAATAAAACTGATTTGAAAAGGAGACTGCCATGATCGAGATGACGACGAATCCCGCCGCCCAGATGGCGATCCTGCGTGCCCACCAAGAGCGCAGCAGGGTGGTCTGGCAGTTTTGGGGATGGATATTCGGTTCCCGCTGATCGCAGCGCGCGCGTTCTTACGGGATCAGAAAGGGCCGGCCCAAAAGGACCGGCCCGTTTTTTGTTCACAAGTCTGGATCAGACGAAGAATTGCGCACCGTTGGCCGAGATCGTCGAACCGTTGATGAACTGCGAATCGTCCGATGCCAGGAAGACCACGCAGCGGGCGATTTCCTCCGGCTCACCCAAACGGCCGGCCGGGATCTGGCCAATGATGGACTCGCGCACCTTCTCAGGCACTGCCATGACCATTTCGGTTGCGATATAGCCGGGGCAGATCGCGTTGGCAGTGATCCCCGCCCGCGCGCCTTCCTGCGCCAGGGATTTCACGATGCCCAGGTCGCCTGCCTTGGTCGCTGCATAGTTCACCTGAGCGAACTGGCCTTTCTGACCGTTGATCGAGCTGATGACGATGACACGGCCGAACTTGCGCTCGCGCATGCCGGGCCAGATTGGGTGCACGGTGTTGAACACGCCAGTCAGGTTGGTGTCGATCACGTCTTTCCACTGATCCGGCGTCATTTTGTGGAACGGTGCATCGCGGGTGATGCCTGCATTGGCGACGACCACATCGATGGGGCCAACCTCAGCTTCAACCTTTTCGATGCCCGCTTTGGATTCGTTATAATCCGCGACGTTCCACTTGTAGGTCTTGATCCCGGTTTCTTCGGTGAATTTTGCGGCTGCTTCGTCGTTTCCTGCATAGGTGGCCGCAACGTTATATCCTTCGGCTTTTAGCGCCTTGGAAATTGCTGCGCCAATGCCGCGGGAACCGCCGGTTACGAGTGCTGTTCGTGCCATTTATGACTCCTTCAATTTTAGTCGTCTTAGTAATGCTGTTACTCTGAGAGATGGTTGTGCGCAATATTGTTTCGTTTTGAATCTCGGTTTCCGGGCGGCAATATCGTCGCATCCAAGGGTTAGAACCTCAATGTAACAAAAAAAGGCGCCCACTGGGCGCCTAATTCTATTTGATTGTCAAAGCGCTTAGTCGCGCTCCACACAAAGGGCAACGCCCATGCCACCGCCGATGCACAAGGTTGCCAGACCCTTTTTCGCATCGCGTCGCTTCATTTCGAACAACAGGGTGTTCAAAACACGGCACCCCGAAGCACCGATCGGATGGCCGATGGCAATGGCGCCGCCGTTTACGTTCACGATCGACGGATCCCAGCCCATATCCTTGTTCACCGCGCAAGCCTGCGCGGCAAAGGCTTCGTTGGCCTCGACCAGGTCCAGATCGTCTACCGACCAGCCTGCTTTTTCCAGTGCCTTGCGCGATGCGTAGATCGGGCCGACGCCCATGATCGAAGGGTCCAGACCGGCGGTCGCATAGGACGCGATGCGCGCCAGAGGTTCGATTCCCCGCTTTTCAGCGTTTTCGGCTGACATCAGCAGCGTCGCGGCCGCGCCGTCGTTCAATCCCGAGGCATTGGCAGCTGTGACCGAACCGTCCTTGGTGAAGGCCGGACGCAGTTTGGCCATGGCCTCCATGGTTGCGCCATGACGAATGTATTCGTCCTTGTCCATCACGATGTCGCCCTTGCGGGTCTTGATGGTGAAGGGCACGATTTCGTCTGCGAACTTGCCGGCCTTTTGGGCTGCTTCGGCCTTGTTCTGCGAAGCAACGGCGAATTCATCCTGCATCTCGCGGCTAATCTGCCATTTCTCTGCAACATTCTCGGCAGTCTGACCCATGTGATAGCCGTTGAAAGCATCCCACAAGCCATCGCGGATCATCGTGTCGATATACTTCATGTCGCCCATCTTGTGACCGGCGCGCAGCGCGGCGGCGTGGGGTGACAGCGTCATGTTTTCCTGACCACCAGCAGCGACGATTTCCGCGTCTCCCAGCTGAATATGCTGGGCGCCCAAAGCAACGGCGCGCAGGCCCGAGCCACAAACCTGATTGATGCCCCATGCGGCGCTTTCCTGTGGCAGGCCGGCATTGATATGCGCCTGTCGCGCGGGATTCTGGCCTTGGGCGGCAGTCAGAACCTGACCCATAATGGTTTCGCTGACTTCGCCTTTTTCCACTCCGGCGCGCTCGACAACTGCTTCCAGAACGGCAGCGCCCAGATCATGGGCAGGTGTGTTCGCAAACGAACCACTGAAGCTGCCAACACCTGTGCGTGCGGCGGATGCGATTACTACGTTGGTCATATGATCAGTCCTTTACCGTCATGGGCCAGCGGAATTTCTGACGGCGCAGGTCGAAAGGTGTCCTTTCGAAACAAGAGCGCCCCGTGATCCCCCGCTCAAGTACTCTTGCAATAGCGTAACGCTGCACATGCAGCAACGGGCAGCTTGTCTCAGTGTCGGAAATGGTAGGAAAATGTCGATGAACAGGCAATCAACTTCCTGTTTTTGATCTGTTTTCCTGCTTCCAGGGTTCCACGACACTGGGTGCGCCATACAAGAATCCTTGCAGGCAATCCACGCCACTTGCCACCAAGAAAGCGGCATCCTCCTGCGTTTCAACCGATTCGGCCGTAACCAGAATTTCAAATTCACGGGCCACTGCAATCAGGGCCCGCACCAAAGTCTGGTTGTCGGTATCGTTGCTGATGCCCCGAACGAACTGTCCATCGATTTTGGCTGCGTCGAACAGAAACTCGCGAAAATGCCGAAAGCTGAAATTGCTGGCGCCAAAGTCATCCAGCGCAAAAGCGATGCCGCGATCCTGCAAGCGGTCCATGAAGTCGACAACCAGCTCGGGCACCTGCATGGCCGAGCTTTCGGAGATTTCGAGGATCAAGCGTTCGCCCAATCCGGCATCTCGTTTCAGGAATCTGTCCAGTATTCTGGACCAGTTGGAATAACCGATCGAGCGCGCAGACATGTTGATCGACAGGCGTATTTCCGGGTTCCTCGCCAATGTGCGCAACCCAAGCTCCAGCGCGACGCAGTCCAGATCGCGGCCGATAGGAGTATTTTCGACCTGAGGCATGAATTCGCGCGCCGGGATGACGCGGCCGGTCTCGTCCAGAACCCGAATGAACCCTTCGTAAAACGCGACTCGGTACGGGGCGTGCGCCTGAATCACCGGCTGAAAAGCCAGTTTGCATTGCTTATGCTTCACGGCATCGGCTGCCATCTGCAAAACCGAACGATCCCGCGTCGAAACGGCCGCATTCAACGGGCTGTCCGACCCCTCAGGCAGATTTGCCAGTTTTCTGTTTCCCATAAGTTCGGATTCCCATGTGTCCAGGACAGGTGTCCGGTCACAGTCTCGGGGCAAAGAGATGAATCTGCGGTTAAGGGTTCGGAAAAATTTCCGTCTCGCGGGCTCAGCGGGTGGATTGCCACGCGCGCGCTAAAGAAGCTGCCGCGCCAAGTATCGCGCCCATCGCACCTAGGGCCATCATTGCAAAACCCAACGCGATCAGGGCTGCAACGGCGCCCCCAAGGGCTGCAAGCATGGCCATCAAAAGGCCGAACAGGCCGAAAAAGGTTGAAATGGTTGCCAAACGATTCATACCGACCCTCGCTCACTCAATACACGGCGCCTGTCGACCGATATGGCGCTGAATGACCGAGATTCAAGGCACAAGAAGGGTTCAGCCGGCCGTTTCAGGCCTGTTCTGCTTGTCCGCGGGGCAGTTTTTTGTCCAGATGCTCAAAACCGGGCGTTCCGCGGTCTTCCGGGTGGCGTGCCAGATGCTTGGCCTTGATCTGTTCCGAACTGTCCCGGCTGCCGTCATGGCTGTACCCAGGCGGGGCAAAGCAGTAGGCCAGCCGCTGTTTCAGGGTCAGACCCGGCTGGGTCGCGTCGCGCCAGATGGCCACCCATTCGTGAAAGGCCACCCGCAGGGGATTGAAAGTGCCGATATTGTGCACCAGGCCATAGTCCACCCGGTCGTCCTCCTGCTCGGGGACGAAGGTGCCGAACAGCTTGTCCCATATGATGAACACCCCGGCATAGTTGCAATCGAGATAGCGCGCGTTGCGGCCGTGATGGGCGCGGTGGTGACTGGGCGTGTTCATTACCGCCTCGAACCAGCGGGGCATCTTGCCGATGGCCTCGGTGTGAATCCAGAACTGATAGATAAGATTGAGGCCACCGACGAACAAAACCATCGCAGGATGGAACCCGAGCAGGATCAGCGGGGCGCGTACGACCATCATGAAAGTGAACGTATAAGTCCAGGTCTGCCGCAGCGCGGTCGTCAGGTTGTAGTGCTGCGAGCTGTGATGGTTTACGTGGCTGGCCCAGACCCAGCGGATGCGATGGCCAAAGCGGTGGACCCAGTAGTAACGCAGATCGTCCAGGACAAAGCACAGGATGATAACCGGAATTGACGTACCCAGGTTCATCGGTGTGATCTGCCACAGCCACATGAAAAACGCATAGGCGATAAAGCCCAGCAAAAAGCCCGATGCGATGTTTCCGGCCCCCATGATCAAAGAGGTCACCGCATCGCGTGTTTCATAACGCCCGCCTTTGCCTTTGACTGCGATCCACAGAAACTCGGCCAGAATTGCTGCGATGAAAAAGGGAACGGCCCATTGTACCGCATCGGGAAAACTCATTTGGTCTGTCATGCGGGCTCCATCAGGTCACGCCAGTGATGGCGTTCGAAATCGTCCAGTCGGATGAGTGTCTTGGGCACCGAGAATTCGTGAAACAGGATCTCAAAGCCTTCCGGATGATCCAGAAGATCATAGTCCATCAGATGCCGGGCCACGGTGTCGGCCCCGAAGGACCAAAGCAACCCATTGCCCGAACTGGTGCGCACCACCGCGGCGTGGCCATCATGGGAAACCGTGACGTCGACCACATCATCGTCCGGAAAGTGACGTGCCCATTGTGATCGTGCAATGTCGGGCGTCAGCATCACCTGCTGCGACCTGCCGGTGAGATGCAATAACAGGGTGACACCAGCTATGCCGCCGACGACCAGCGCCAGTAGAATTTCAAGTGGCATTCCATCCTCCTGAGCGCAGAGTGCAAAGGAGTTGAAACTCTGTCAAAGGTGGCGTTGCGTCAGCTGTTTTCCAGCCGTTCCAGTATCTCGTGTTGCACCACACGTTCGACGAAGGGCACCAGCCCCTCGGGGCCGGATGTACGATCCTTCAGGTGGATGCAGATATCCGGGCGGCGGGCGGCAATAATGCCCACCATTTCACCACGGATCGTGTCGTCAAGCCCCGCGCCCAGGATGGCGCAGGCAATCCGGGGCTCGGCATCCAGCTGTTTCCGAACCTCGTCCGTGTCATGTGCGCCCAGCCACTGAATCGGCAGATGATCCAGTTGCCGTGCAACGTCACCGATCACATTTGGCAACCGTCCGATCAGCAGTACGACGGGTTTCATCATTGCCTCCATTTCCAACAATATGCCTGCCCTGTCCGGCAGGGCAGGAACAGTATATCACGAGATTGAAAGGGGCTGACGCCTTTAGTTGTTGATCGAATAAATGGTTGTTTTGCCCTTGCCTTTTTCGCGGGTCATTCGGGCAGTGGCCCCGTCAATTTCCCAAAGCTGACAATCCGTGCCCAGTGCCTTGCCGTCCAATACTCCGTTTCGGCACCAGAATTTTTTGTTCCAGACCCAGGTTCCGCTGAACTTTTTCCCACTTTTGAGTTTGGCTGAAATCGTGCCATCAGCATTCGCGACAAAAACATTGCCTTGTTCGTCGGTCAGCTTTTTCCCAACAATATCGGAATTGAACTGCTTTGCGGTCTTGATCCGTTTGTAGTCCGCGTGTGCGGCGCCAGCGATTGCCAATGTGCCTGCAACAGCAAGGAATAAAATCGTATGTTTCATAAAAAACCTCCCACTCTTAATGCGTGGGAGGGTACCATAATTCCGCAAATTTTTCTAAATGCGTTAACTTTCGGCGCCAACAAGCGTCGAAATGATCGCCTTCGCACTGTCCGAGTTCCATTCGGCGTCGCCGATCAGCCGGGCGATTTCCTGCCCTTCGGGGTTCAGGATGACCGTGATCGGCAAGGCGATGACGCCGAACTCACGGGCAGCAGCCGAACTGGGGTCCTGGTGACGGGGCAGGTTGGCGATGCCGTTCTCTGCAAAGAACTTTTTGATGCCGGCTGGCGAGTTGCGGCCCGTGGCCAGTGTCAGAACCTGAAACTTGTCGCCGCCGAACTCTTCCTGAAGTTCAGCGATCTGAGGCATCTCTTTGCGGCAAGGCGCACACCAGGTGGCCCAGAAATTCAGCAGCACATACTTGCCCTCATAATCGGCAAGCGTGCCGACGCCGCCGTCATCTTCCAGCTGGAATTCGATTGATTTGGCGGGTTTCGGTTCCTTGTGCAGGATCAGACGTTTCAGGCTGTCTTCCCGCAGAGGGGCCAGCGTCTCGGCATCGGTCGCCAAGGCGGCATTTGCACCCAGCGCAAGGGCCATATAAAGGGGGATCAAACGAAATAGGCGCATATCAACTCCGGGTTTTCTTACATGACCGATCAATCCTCGAACCAGATGTGGGGCGGCCGCTTTGCCGCCGGTCCAGACGCGATCATGGAGGCAATCAACGCCTCGATCGGGTTCGATCAGCGGATGGCAGCCCAGGACATCGCAGGCTCGCGCGCCCATGCGGCCATGCTGGCAGCCACAGGCGTCATAAGTGATAGTGATGCCGAAGCCATTCGGGAAGGGCTGCTCACCGTTTTGTCAGAAATCCAGAACGGAGAGTTCCAGTTCTCGACCGCGCTGGAAGACATCCACATGAATGTCGAGGCCCGTCTGAAAAAGATCATCGGAGAGCCCGCAGGCCGTTTGCACACAGGCCGGTCACGCAATGACCAGGTCGCAACCGATTTCAAACTCTGGGTTCGTGATCAGCTGGACGCGGCGGAATCCGGTCTGCTGGCCCTGATCCGCGCGCTTTTGGCGCAGGCCGAGGCCGGGGCCGATTGGGTCATGCCGGGCTTTACCCACCTGCAAACGGCGCAGCCGGTGACATGGGGCCATCACATGATGGCCTATGTCGAGATGTTCGGCCGTGATCTGTCCCGCGTTCGTGACGCCCGCGCCCGGATGAACGAATCGCCACTGGGTGCTGCGGCGCTGGCCGGAACGTCCTTTCCCATCGACCGCCATATGACGGCCGAGGCGCTGGGCTTTGACCGGCCTGCCGCCAACTCGCTGGACGCCGTCAGCGACCGTGACTTCGCGCTGGAGTTCCTGTCCGTGGCCTCGATCTGCGCGGTGCACCTGTCGCGCTTTGCCGAGGAACTGGTGATCTGGTCTTCGGCGCAGTTCCGCTTTGTCACCCTGTCGGATCGGTTCTCGACCGGATCGTCGATCATGCCGCAGAAGAAAAACCCCGATGCGGCAGAGCTGATCCGCGCCAAGGTGGGCCGGATCTTTGGCGCCAACACGGCGCTGATGATGGTGATGAAGGGCCTGCCGCTGGCCTATTCCAAGGACATGCAGGAAGACAAGGAACAGGTTTTTGACGCCGCCGACAACTGGATGCTGGCGCTGGCGGCGATGGAAGGCATGGTCAAGGACATGACCGCCAACCGCGACAGCCTGGCCGCCGCCGCCGGTTCGGGCTTCTCCACCGCGACCGATCTGGCCGACTGGCTGGTGCGGGTGCTGGGCCTGCCCTTCCGCGACGCGCATCATGTTACCGGATCGCTGGTGGCCATGGCCGAGAAGAAGGGCTGCGACCTGCCCGATCTGACGCTGGACGACATGCAATCGGTCCATGCCGAGATCACAAATGACGTCTACTCTGTCCTTGGTGTCGAAAATTCTGTAAACTCACGTCAGTCCTATGGTGGCACGGCCCCGGATCAGGTGCGTGCTCAGGTTGAACGATGGAAGGCAATGGTGTGATGACCGTGCTGCGCGCGATCCTGATTGCAGGCTCCGGCCTAATACTGGCCGGATGCGGAGCCGACGGTGAACCCGTTCAGCCTGCGCCCGCTCAGCCAACTGTCAGTGCAACCGTCGGCGTCGGCTCTGGTGGAGCGTATGTAGGCGGTGGCGTAGGTCTGAGCCGTGGCCCGCTGGGGATTTACCTGGGATTCTAAGCCACTTTGATATTGCGCATCGGTTTTATATCCACCAACGTGAGGTGGCATGTCGGTGCGAATGCCATCCAAAGAAAAGATACTGAAATGAGAACACTAGGACTGTTTCTGGTATTTGCGGCTTTGACGGCTTGCGAACCTACATCGGCAAGACGCCCGGAACCTGCGGCAGAGCCCAAGCAATCGGGCACCGGAGTTTCGATCTCGGGCTATGGCCGGGTTGGAGTTTCGACCCGAAATTAAACTTGGTCGATGGGTTCGGAATCCATTGATTCGAAGCCATCTTCTGGTCTAAGCGCGCAGACATGGATCATTTTCTCTACCGCGACGGCGCGCTTTTCGCCGAGGATGTCCCTGTCTCCGAAATCGCTGCCGCGGTCGGAACGCCGTTCTATGTCTATTCCACCGCAACCTTGCTGCGGCATTTTCAACTGTTCGACGATGCGCTTGACGGCACGGACCACCTTGTCTGCTATGCGATGAAAGCGGCCAGCAATCAGGCGATCCTGAAAACTCTGGCACAGGCGGGCGCGGGGATGGACGTGGTCTCGGGCGGGGAATACCTGCGCGCCAAGGCGGCGGGCGTTCTCGGCGACAAGATCGTGTTCTCCGGCGTGGGCAAAACGGCGGATGAGATTCGTACCGCGCTGACCGGCGGCATCCGTCAGTTCAACGTCGAATCCGAGCCCGAGATGGAAGTGATCAACGCCGTTGCACTGGAATTGGGTGTGGTTGCTCCGATCACGGTCCGGGTGAATCCGGATGTTGATGCCAAGACCCACGCCAAGATCGCGACCGGCAAGTCCGAGAACAAATTTGGAATTCCAATATCCCGCGCCTCGGACGTCTATGCGCATGCGGCCAGCCTGCCGGGACTGGAGGTGATCGGCATCGACGTCCATATCGGCTCGCAGCTGACGGAACTCGAACCATTCGAGCTGGCCTATACGAAAGTGGCCGAACTGACCGAGCAGTTGCGGGCTGAAGGCCACAACATCCGCCGTCTTGACCTGGGCGGTGGATTGGGCATCCCCTATACCCGCTCGAATGACGCGCCGCCGCTGCCGGTGGAATATGGCGCTTTGATCAAGAAAACACTGGGCCATCTGGGCTGTGAGATCGAGATCGAGCCGGGCCGCCTGATCGCAGGCAATGCGGGGCTGATGGTCAGCAAGGTGATCTATGTGAAGTCGGGCGAAGGCCGTGATTTCCTGATTGTCGACGGCGCCATGAATGATCTGATCCGCCCGGCGATGTACGAAGCGCATCATGATATCGTCGCGGTGCAGGAACCGGCGGCAGGCGTGGAACAGCAAGCCTATGACATCGTGGGCCCGGTTTGCGAATCCGGTGACACTTTTGCCAAACAACGCAACATGCCGCCGCTGAAATCGGGTGACCTGATCGCCTTCCGCAGCGCGGGTGCCTACGGTGCGGTGATGGCCAGCGAGTACAATACCCGCCCGCTGATCCCCGAGGTTCTGGTCAATGGTGATCAATTTGCAGTCATTCGTGAACGACCAAGCTTTGACGAAATCATAAACCGCGATACCATACCTTCATGGCTTTGACGCGATGACCGCGCGGGCCTAACCCCGGAGGCCCGTCTTGTCCGACCGTTCAAACCTGCCCATTCCGCGCCTGTCCGTGTGGCTGACTCATGTCGGCATGGTGGCAGAACAGGTGTTGCGCGCGTTCTGGCCGGCTTTCTCGATCGTACTTGTTCTGCTTGCGGCTTTGATGCTGGGGCTTCAAGACGTTGTTTCCGTGGAAATCGTCTGGGCAGTTGGCGCGCTGTCCCTGGGATTGTTTTTGACGGCCGCGGTGCTGGGCCTGAGGGGGCTCAAGTTGCCCTCGCGCGCCGACGTTTTGGTGCGGCTGGATGAGACCTTGCCGGGACGCCCAATTCAGGCCTTGATGGATGATCAGGCCATCGGTGCGGCCGATCGGGATTCCGTGGCGCTGTGGCAAGCCCACAAAGCCCGGATGGCGCAACGGGTCGCGACGGCCGGGGCCGTGAAGCCAGATCTTCGGCTGGCCTCGCGAGATCCTTATGCACTGCGCTACGCGGCGTTGCTGGCTTTTGTCGTGGCGCTGGTTTTCGGCTCGTTGTGGCGCGTGGGGTCGGTGGCGGACATGGCCCCGGGCACTGCCGCCGCCGGGCAGGGGCCGACTTGGGAAGGATGGGTCGAACCCCCGCGCTATACGGGCCTTCCAACGCTGTATCTTGCGGACCAAACGGATGCAGAGCTTGCCGTTCCCAAAGGCAGTCGCGTTACCTTGCGGCTTTATGGTGAGGTTGGCGCACATAGCCTGACGGAAAACAGCTCGGCCCTGGGGGCCGAGGCGGCGACCGACCCCGAGCAGGAGTTCGTGGCAGAACGCTCTGGCCAGTTGCGCATCGACGGGCCAGCGGGGCGGGAATGGGCCCTTGAGATCATTGACGACACGGCACCGCAGATCGCCGTGGCCGGATCGGCTGAGGCCGAAGCGGGCGGGCAGATGAAGCTGCCATTCGTCGCAGGAGATGACTATGGTGTGGTTTCAGGCTCTGCCCTGATCGAACTGGATCTGGCTGCCGTTGACCGCCGCTATGGTCTGGCGGCAGAGCCCGAGCCACGCGAAGCGATCGCGGTTGAACTGCCTATGCCGATCACCGGCGATCGGGCGGATTTTGCAGAAGATCTGATCGAGGATTTCTCGCAACACCCATGGGCGCATTTGCCGGTCCGGATCACCTTGATGGCCACGGACGCGGCGGATCAGCAATCGTCTTCCGAACCTTATGTGACCGACCTTCCGGCCCGTCGGTTCTTTGATCCGCTGGCCGCTGCGGTGATTGAACAACGGCGCGATCTGCTGTGGTCGCGGTCCAATGCGTCTCGGATCGCGCAACTGCTGCGGGCTGTATCGCATCTGCCAGAGGACCTGTTTCGTTCGGAAACTGCCTATTTGCGTCTGAGGGTCGTGCTGCGGCGGCTTGAGACCTTTGATCAATACGGGCTGAAACCCGAACAGCAGGCAGAGATCGCCCAGGCCCTCTGGGATCTTGCCGTGTTGATCGAGGACGGCACGCTTGCGGATGCGCTGGAACGGATGCGGCGTGCGCAGGAACGCTTGACCGAAGCAATGAAGAACGGCGCCAGCGACGAGGAAATCGCGGAACTGATGCAGGAATTGCGCGAAGCGACGCAGGATTACCTCCAACAGCTGCAACGGTTGGCTCAGCCAAACGGCGAAGATGGCGAGCGTCAGCAGGGCCAGAACGGCGAGTCCCTGCAAATGACGCAGGATGATCTGCAACGCATGATGGACCGCATTCAGGAACTCATGGAACAGGGCCGGATGGCCGAAGCCCAGCAGGCGCTGGAAGAGTTCCAGCAGATGATGGAAAACATGCGTGTGACTCAGGGCCAGGGCGGAGGGCAGCAGTCCGAAGGTCAGCAGGCCATGGAAGGTCTTGCGGAAACCCTGCGTGAACAACAAGGGCTGAGCGATCAGGCTTTCCGTGATTTGCAGGAACAGTTCAATCCGGGCGCTCAATCCGGTGAAAGCCAGGGCAATGAGGGGCGCAATGGCGGGCAAGGCCGGGGGCAAAGCCACGAAGGTCAGGGCGGTCAGGGGGAAGGCTCGGATCAGGCCGGCGAAGGCCAGCAGGGTCAAGGCTCACTTGCGGATCGGCAGCAAGCGCTGAGAGATGAGCTGAGCCGCCAGCAGCAGGGGTTGCCCGGTGCCGGTACGCCCGAAGGCGACGCCGCGCGCGAGGCGCTGGATCGGGCCGGGCGCGCCATGGACGAGGCGGAACAGGCCCTGCGTGGGGATGATCTGGCCGAAGCCATCGACCGGCAATCCGAGGCCATGGAAGCCCTGCGCGAAGGGATGCGTTCGCTGGGTGAGGCGATGGCGCAGAACCAGCAGAATCAGCCGGGTCAGGGAACGCAGGATGGCGACATGCAAGCCAACAACCGCGATCCGCTGGGCCGAAACCCGGGTGCCGCCGGTTCGATTTCAACAGATGAGAATTTGCTGCAAGGCGAAGACGTGTATCGCCGGGCGCGGGAACTGCTGGATGAAATTCGACGCAGAACCGGGGAATCGGACCGCCCCCAGATCGAGCTGGAATACCTGAAACGTTTGTTGGAGCGGTTCTAGACCTCAGTTCTGGGCACCGGATCCAGCCTGTGCTTCAAGCCAGATGCGCGCCTGATCTACAAGCGACACGTATGAGCTGAGCAACGGGTCGGCCTGAGGGACTGCTTCGCTGATCTGTTGGGCATTTCCATAGATCAGATACAGAACCACGCCGATGATCAGCATCAACGCGAAACCGCGTAGGAATCCGCCCGATTTGCGGGGTGGCTGCGGGACCTCTTCCGGCTCATCTGATCGCAGGGTCGAATTGATGGCTTCGACATCCGGCAGCGCGTCTTTCTGCCCGGCATCGACAGCGGTTTCCGAAGCCGAAGGCCGCTTGGGGCGCACCTTGGGTTCTGGCGGCGTATCCAGCCCCAGATCGGGTTGACTTTCGAGGCTGCTGCCTTCCTGCGCCCGCAATTCCGCTTCGCGGGCAGCTTCCTCTCTCAGAATGCTGGCGACGGACGGATCGACATTCCCGGTGGGCGCGGCGGGTTCATCAACTTCTGGCTTGTCTTCGGATACCGCTTCTTCAACAGGTTCCGGTTCAACGTCCTGCTGAGCGTCGACCACGTCGGGCGATGCGTCATCCTGTTCAGGGGTTTCCGCTTTTTCGTCCGGTGCCTCTGCGGCTTCGGCAGGGTGCTTCGCTTGGAACCAGGTCTGATCGCAATTGGAACACTGTACGTCGCGGCCTTCCTCGGGGATGACCTCGTCAGGAACCTCGTACTGCGCGCTGCAATTCGGACATGTAAGACGCATGCTGCCTCCTCGGCCGGGCGAAGGGCCGATAATAGTTTTTTCAGGAATGATATTCGGTTAAGACCCAACAGCAAAGAGCGTTTTCGGTTTCGCGGGTCAAGTGTCACCAATTGGACTCGGTAGAGCCATTGAAACCATCACCATGCTCGGGCAAGAAGAGCGGCAAAATAACGGGGGCACGTGTGATCGAGCTGGAAAATGTCAGCTACACCTATGGTGGCGGCGAATTGCTGAGTGATGTCTCGGTACAATTGCAGCCGGGTTCGTTTCACTTTCTGACCGGGCCTTCCGGGGCGGGCAAGACCACGTTGCTCAAGCTGTGCTATGGTGCCCTGCTGCCGAGCTCGGGGCGGTTGAGCGTGTTTGATCAGGATATTTCAACGCTTGATCGCGACCAGCTGGCCGTATTGCGTCGCCGCGTTGGTGTCGTGCATCAGGATTGTCAGTTCCTTGACCACATGACGCTTGCCGAAAACGTCGCGTTGCCGCTGATGGTGTCCGGGCGTTCGGAAACATCCGAGCAGGAAAACCTGACCGAGCTGCTCAGCTGGGTGGGTCTTGGCGCCAGGCTCGAAGCGCTCCCGCCTGAACTGTCCGGCGGCGAGCGGCAAAGGGCCGCTCTGGCGCGTGCCGTCATATTGTCGCCTGACGTGGTTTTGGCGGATGAGCCGACAGGCAATGTTGACTGGGAAATGTCGCAACGGCTGCTGCGTCTTCTGATCGAACTGAACAGGATGGGCAAAACCGTCCTGATCGCCACCCATGATCTGAGCCTGATCCGCGCGGCCAAAAGCCAGGTACAGGCCCGTGTCTTGCGTATTTCGCAGCGCAAGCTGCAACTGGCGGGGGCGGATCTATGATCAGTCCTGACCTCAGAAATCTGTTGCGCGGTGACAAACGGGCAGACCGGGTTGTTCCCCCAACGGGATACACGGCACACCTGACTCTGTTCGTCGCGGGTGCGATGGCGTTTCTTGCGGTATTCGCCCTGGCCCTGTCTCTGGCGTCGGGGCGCATTGCGGATCGCTGGGCCTCGGAACTGGCCGGAGCTGCAACCCTGCGCATCAACGCGCCAGCGGAACAGCGTGCAGCCCAGACCGAGGCGGCGCTTACCGTTCTGGGCCAGACGCCTGGCGTGGCCTCGGCCCGTGCTTTGACGCAGGAAGAGCAGGCGGCGTTGCTTGCCCCTTGGTTCGGGCCGGATCTGCCGCTGGATACGTTGCCCGTGCCGCAGCTTATCGAGATCATTGAAACCGAACCGGGCATCGACGTGGCTGGGTTGCGATTGCGACTGGGGGCCGAGGTGCCGGGCGCCGTACTGGATGATCACACGCGGTGGCGGGAGCCTTTGGTTGATGCGGCGATGTCCCTGCGTCGTCTGGGGTGGATTTCGATCCTGCTGATCGGCGGTGCGACCGCGGCCATGATTACTCTTGCCGCCAACGCGTCGCTTGCTGCAAATGCCCAGATCATCGAAGTGCTGCGCCTGGTCGGTGCACGCGATGGGTTCATAGCGGGCGCATTCGTAAGGCGGTTTACATATCGCGCATTCTTTGGGGCATCGGTCGGTACATTGCTGGGCATGACCGGTGTTCTGATGCTGCCCGAAGCATCGGAATCGGGTGGTTTTCTGGCTGGCGTCGGCTTTCAGGGCAAAGACTGGGCGTTGCCGGTTCTTATTCCGATCCTTGGTGCCATGGTCGCGTTTTTTGCCATCTGGGCTGCGGCCCGACGCAAATTGAAGGAGCTTTCCTGATGTTGATGGCTGTTCAATGGGTTCGGTCATTGATCTTCATGATCGTGATCTACGCCTGGATGCTGATCCTTGGCATTGTCTTTCTGCCCTATGCACTGTTTTCCAAGGCTGGCGCCCTGAAGGCGTGCAAGACCTACGCGCGCAGCACGATGTGGCTGGCTCGTTGGATGGTTGGCATTCGGTGTGAAGTGCGGGGTACGGTCCCAACGAACGAAGTGGTCATAGCCGCAAAACACCAGTCTTTTCTTGATATCATCATAATTTTTGATGCCATTCCACACGGCAAGTTCATCATGAAGCGCGAGCTTTTGTTTACGCCCGTCATTGGAATGTATGCGCGGCGACTTGGCTGTATTCCGGTCAATCGCGGCAAGCGCGGTGCCGCCGTGACCAAGATGGTCAAGGATGTGTCGAAAGAGTTTTCGGAACCCGGACAGCTTGTGATCTACCCGCAAGGGACACGTGTGGCGCCCGGTGCGAAGAAACCTTACAAGGTTGGAACAGCCGTTCTATACGAAGGGCTCGGCTTTCCCTGCGTTCCGGTCGCGACGAATGCCGGCGTCTTCTGGCCCCGAACGGGTGTCATGCGCAAACCGGGCCTTGCGATCGTCGATTTCCTCGACCCAATCGAGCCGGGTGTTGGCCGGGACGACTTCCTTGCCCGGCTGGAAGACGTGATAGAAACACGTTCCAACGAGTTGATGCTGGAAGTGGGGTTTGATCCGGATGGAGCACATTCGTGACATTGAAACGCTTGAATCTTTGTATGGTCGGCCCGGTGCTGCGTCCTTGCGAAAGGTCGTTCATCAACTGACGCCTCTCTATCGCAAGTGGATCTTTGCATCGCGCCTCTGTGTGCTCAGCACGGTTGGCCCTGAAGGTGTGGATGGCAGCCCTCGGGGCGATGATGGCCCGGTGGTGAAAGAGCTGGATGCGAATACGCTGGCTCTGCCGGATTGGCGCGGCAACAACCGTCTGGACAGTTTGCGCAATATCGTGCGCGATCCACGTGTTTCGCTGATGTTTCTTGTTCCGGGGTCCAACAACGTCGTTCGGGTGAACGGGTTGGCGCGGGTAACGGCGGATGAGACCCTGCGGCATCAATTCGAGAAGGCCGGCAAACGCCCAGCGACCGTGGTCGTCGTTGAAATCGCCGAGATATACAGCCAATGTGCCCGTGCTCTGATCCGGGCGCGTATCTGGTCAAGCGGTGATGATAGCGGCGATCTTCCCACGATAGGCCAGCTTCTGTCCGAGGCATCAGACGGCGTGGAAGGCGGCGCGCAGTATGACGAGGAATGGCCTGCACGCGCCGCAAAAACGATGTGGTAGATGTGGGTGTCGGCTGTGGTTCAAACCGCAGCGGCCCCGATCCTTGATACTTTTTCCACCCAGCGATCTACGCTGCCGGGCTTGGGATAGCTTGCACCGGAAAAATAGGTGAAACGCGTTGGTTTGAAGCCGACGAACCCAAGAATCTGGTCCCGTACCTGACGGATAAGCGCCTGCCGGTATATCAGGCGCATGAACCATCCCGGCGTGTCTGACGTCAGGATGACACGCGCGGTGCGCCCTGTCAGCATCGGGGCCGGAAACCCGATCTTGGTAGTGTTCCGTGTGTCAAAGGTTCGCCCCGGAATGAACATTCGATCGATCAGTCCTTTGAGTTTGGCTGGAAGGCCGCCCCACCACATCGGGGTGGTCAGGACCAGATGGTCGCTCCACTCAAAGTCTTGCAGCACTTGTTCCAGAACCGGCTCAAGTGGTTTGAAGTCGTGATAATTGCCCTGACCGAAATCAAAATCGAATTGCAGATCGCTCAGATGAACCAACCGTACATCGTGCCCGTTTTTGCGGGCAGCGTCCCTGTACGTTTCGGCAAATGTGCGTGACAGGCTGCTTTCTGCGGGGTGTCCGTCAAGGATGAGAATCTTTTTCGGTTGCATCGGGTATCTCCTAAAAAATGACCGCGGTCAGTTTATAGAATCAAAAAGTGACCACGGTCAATAAAAATTTGACCACGGTCAGAAATTATGCGATTGAGCCATATGCAAAAGACAATTCAGAAACGTACGATCAAGACCCGCGCCAACCTTCTTGCGGCCGCTGAAGAGGTCATCCGCAATGGCGGATATGAAGCGTTACGGGTGGAAGAAGTCGTAAAGGCCGCAGGGGTCGCGAAGGGCACTTTTTTCACGCATTTTCACGACAAGGATGCGCTGATGGAAATTCTGATCGCAGACAAGCTGAACGCCTGTCTGGATCTGGCCGAGGCCGGAACGCCACCCAAAACTGTTGCAGAAATCGTCACTGCGCTGGAACCGGTTCACAGTTTCATGACCTCCGAGCGATATGTATTCGATCTGTTGATCAGGTATTCCGGTGCGACGGCTGTCGCCGAAATAGGACCGGTGGCCTATTGTTTTGAGCGATATTTCCGTGTCGTGATGCTGTGGCTCGAACATGCAGAGGTGCGCAAGGACGTGCCACCCGAGTTATTGGCCGAAGGTGTGCAGGCCTTTGCCATTCAGGCCATGTCACTAAGATTCTGCGCGTTGCACTCCTCGACTACATTCACCGACAGGTTGGAGACCTATCTGGATGCCTGGTTGACCCCGACAGGCTGATCGCTGTCGGGATCAAGGTTGTCAGCTGTGGATCGGGCCGTCGCCGCAAGCCAGTGCGGCCTCGCGTACAGCCTCGGAATAGGTCGGATGCGCGTGGCAGGGTTTGCCGTGGTTCGGCGCAGCCGATGAAAGGTCCGGTGGACCTTTCACGCGTCAAACGGGCGGAGCCCGACCTGCCTAGCTGTGGATCGGACCATCGCCGCAAGCCAGTGCGGCCTCGCGCACGGCCTCGGAATAGGTCGGATGCGCGTGGCAGGGTTTGACGTGGTTCGGCGCAGCCGATGAAAGGTCCGGTGGACCTTTCACGCGTCAAACGGGCGGAGCCCGACCTGCCTAGCTGTGGATCGGGCCGTCGCCGCAAGCCAGTGCGGCCTCACGCACGGCCTCGGAATAGGTCGGGTGCGCGTGGCAGGTCAGGGCCAGATCTTCGGCGGATGCGCCGAATTCCATCGCCACGCAGACCTCATGGATCAGATCGCCTGCTGCGGGGCCGATGATGTGGCAGCCCAGGATACGGTCGGTTTCCTTGTCGGCCAGGATCTTGACGAACCCGTCAGAGGCAAAGTTGGCTTTGGCGCGGCCGTTGCCCATGAACATGAACTTGCCGACCTTGTAGGCACGACCTTGTTCTTTGAGCGTCGCCTCGGTTTCACCGACATTGGCGACCTCGGGCCACGTATAGATCACACCCGGAATGACACCATAGTTTACATGGCCATGCTTGCCCGCAACCTGTTCCGCGGCGGCCATGCCTTCATCTTCGGCCTTGTGCGCCAGCATCGGGCCTTCGATCACGTCGCCGATGGCGTAGATGCCCGCTACGTTGGTTTGCCAGTCCGCACCCACCTTGATCTGGCCGCGCGGGGTCATCTCGACGCCCAGAGCGTCCAGCCCCAGACCATCGGAATAAGGTTTGCGCCCGGTGGCCACCAGCACGGTATCGGCGTCGATCACATGCTCGCTGTCGTCCTTGAGCAGCTTGTATGTCACTTTGGCCTTGGTCTTGGTTGCTTCGGTTTTCTGCACCGCTGCACCCATGATGAAATTCAGCCCCTGTTTCTTGAGGATACGCTGGAATGTCTTCTGTACTTCCGGGTCCATGCCCGGCGTGATTTCCTTGAGGAACTCGATCACCGTCACTTCGGCGCCCAGGCGGCTGTACACCGAACCCAGTTCCAGACCAATCACACCCGCGCCGATCACCACCATTTTCTTCGGGATCTTGCCCAGTGACAGCACACCGGTTGAGGTCACAACGACTTTCTCATCCACTTCGACACCGGGCAGCGAGGACGGTTCGGAGCCTGACGCAATGATGATGTTCTTGGTTTCATGGATTTCATCGCCAACCTGAACCTTGCCGGCCGCAGGGATCGAGCCCCAGCCTTTCAGCCAGTCGATCTTGTTCTTCTTGAACAGAAACTCGATGCCCTTGGTGTTGCCCTCGATCACCTCATCTTTATAGGCCTGCATCTGTTTCCAATCGACCGAAGGCGATTTGCCCTTCAGGCCCATCTTGGCAAAGTTGTGTTCGGCTTCATGAAGCTGATGGCTGGCATGCAGCAGAGCCTTTGACGGGATGCAGCCCACGTTCAGGCAAGTGCCACCCAGCGTTTCGCGCCCCTCAACCACAGCGGTTTTCAAGCCCAGTTGAGCGCAGCGGATCGCGCAGACATAGCCGCCGGGTCCGGCGCCGATTACGATGACGTCATAGTTTGCCATTACATTCTCCTAAACCGACCGGACGATCCGGCGCTTTCCCGACCCGATCTGGCGGGTCGGGAATATCTATTGTCAAACAGGTTCCAGCAGCTTGATCGAGATATGCGCAATGCCGCCTCGTTCGTGGTGCATTGCCAATTCCTCGGATCCGAAAAATGCCTTCGCCTTGTCCAGGTTGATCACCTCGAACATCGCGATTGCATGGTCCTTCTGATCGGGATCGCGCCAGACATGCAGGTCGCGGATACCCGCGGCCTTGCGCATCGGCTTGTCCTCGCGGAACACTTTCAGCCAGGCGTCGAAATCGGCCACATCGGCCTGCCAGAGTACATGTGTCGCCATGGTTACAGATCCATCAGCAGGCGGCGCGGATCTTCAAGCGCCTCTTTCACGCGAACCAGGAAGGTTACGGCGCCCTTGCCGTCAACAATGCGGTGGTCATAGGACAGGGCCAGATACATCATCGGGCGGATCTTGATCTCGCCATTGATGACCATCGGCCGTTCCTGGATCTTGTGCATGCCCAGAATGCCCGACTGCGGGGGGTTCAGGATCGGCGAGGACATCAGCGAGCCGTAGACGCCACCGTTCGAGATTGTGAAGGTGCCGCCCTGCATCTCGGCCATCGAAAGCTTGCCATCGCGGGCGCGCTTGCCCTTTTCGGCGATGGCTTTTTCAATGGCTGCAAAGGACATGCTGTCCGCGTCGCGAATGACCGGAACCACCAGACCCTGCGGCGTGCCGGCAGCAACGCCCATGTGAACGAAGTTCTTGTAGACGATGTCGGTGCCATCGATTTCGGCATTGACCTCGGGCACTTCTTTCAGGGCATGGCAGCAGGCCTTGGTGAAGAAGGACATGAAGCCCAGGCGCACACCGTGCTTCTTCTCGAACTGGTCCTTGTACTGATTGCGCAGGGCCATGACCTCGGTCATGTCCACCTCGTTATAGGTGGTCAGGATCGCGGCGGTGTTCTGCGCATCCTTCAGGCGCTTGGCGATGGTCTGACGCAGACGGGTCATCCGTACACGCTCTTCGCGGGCTTCATCTTCGGCAGCAACCGGTGCGCGCGGAACCTGAGCAACGGGCGCCGGCGCAGCCGCCGCAGGTGCGGGGGCCGAAGCAGCCGCAACCGCCTTGGCGACATCTTCCTTCATGATGCGACCATCGCGACCGGTGCCGGTAACCTGATCGGCTGACAACCCGGCTTCGGCCATCGCCTTTTCGGCAGACGGCGCATTTGCAACATCCTTGCCGGTGCTTGCCGCAGCAGGAGCCGACACAGCAGCAGCCGGTGCAGGGGCTGCGCCTGCGGCCGCGCCCGAGATGACGGCCAGCTTTGCGGTTGCATCAACAGTTGCACCTTCCGGCGCGACGATTTCCGCCAGAACACCCGCAGCCGGCGCGGGTACCTCGACCGAGACTTTGTCGGTTTCCAACTCACACAGCATCTCGTCCTGCGCGACGCTGTCGCCGACTTGCTTGAACCAGGTCGAAACAGTTGCCTCTGTCACGGATTCGCCAAGCGTGGGCACCATCACGTCAACCGACCCGCCCGATGCAGAGGGCGCGGCCTCGGGGGGTGCTGCGGCTGTTGCCGGGGCAGGCGCGGCCGCACCTTCACCGGCAGCAATCGTCGCCAGCAGAGCATCGACACCAACCGTGTCGCCTTCGGCGGCCACAATCTCACCCATCACGCCGGCAGAGGGAGAGGGCACTTCGACCGTCACCTTGTCAGTCTCCAGCTCACACAGCATCTCATCCACGGCGACTGCATCACCGGGCTTTTTGAACCATGTTGCAACAGTGGCTTCGGTGACCGATTCGCCAAGCGTGGGAACACGAACTTCAATCGTCATCGCTTATTTTCCTTCGAGGCTCAGCGCTTCGTTAACCAGCGCTTCTTGTTGGGCTTTGTGTTGGCTGGCCAGGCCCGTCGCGGGCGAGGCCGAGGTTGCGCGACCGACATAAGCCGGACGGGTATGTTTCGCGCCGATCCGGGACAGAACCCATTCGATATTGGGTTCAATAAAGGTCCACGCACCTTGGTTTTTGGGCTCTTCCTGACACCAGACCATTTCGGCATTCTTGAACCGTTCAAGCTCGTTGATCAGAGAATGCGCCGGGAAAGGATAGAACTGTTCGATCCGCATCAGATAAATGTCGTCGATGCCGCGAGCATCGCGTTCCTCCAGCAGGTCGAAATAGACTTTACCGGAACACATCACCACGCGTTTGATCTTGTCATCCGCCACCAGCTTGGTGTCGGAATTGCCCTTCTGGGCATCATCCCACAGTACCCGGTGGAAGCTGGATCCGGTGGTGAAATCCTCGGCGGTGCTGACTGCCAGCTTGTGGCGCAGCAGTGATTTCGGCGTCACCAGGATCAGCGGCTTGCGGAATGTCCGGTGCAGTTGGCGGCGCAGGATGTGGAAATAGTTCGCAGGTGTCGTGCAGTTCGCCACGATCCAGTTGTCCTGACCGCACATTTGCAGGAACCGCTCCAGCCTTGCCGACGAATGTTCGGGGCCTTGCCCCTCGAACCCGTGCGGCAGCAGACAGACCAGGCCGGACATCCGCAGCCATTTCGATTCACCCGAACTGATGAATTGGTCGAACATGATCTGCGCGCCGTTGGCGAAGTCCCCGAATTGGGCTTCCCACAGAACCAGCGCATTTGGTTCGGCCAGCGAGTATCCGTATTCGAACCCGAGCACTGCATACTCGGACAGCATCGAGTCGATCACTTCGTAATGCGACTGACCAGCGCGAATGTTGTTCAGCGGGTAATACCGTTCTTCGGTTTCCTGATGAACGAATCCGGAATGGCGTTGGCTGAAGGTGCCGCGCGTGGCGTCCTGACCTGCAAGGCGTACCGGGTAGCCCTCGGTCAGCAGGGATCCGAAGGCCAGCGCCTCACCAGTGGCCCAGTCAAAGCCTTTACCGGATTCAAACATCTGTTTCTTGTGCTCAAGCAGACGACCAACCGTCTTGTGCATGGCAAATCCGCTTGGTGCGCGGGTAAGGGCATCGCCGATTTCGGCCATGGTTTCCGGCGTAATCGCCGTCTCGCCGCGCATGTATTCGTCTTTGTTCTTGTCAAGATGCGACCAGCGCCCATCCAGCCAATCGGCCTTGTTGGGTTTATAGTCCTTACCGGCCTCGAATTCGTCGTTCAGATGGGCCTGGAAGGCCGCTTTCATATCCTCGATCTCACCTTCGGGGATCAGGCCATCCTTGACCAGGCGTTCCGTGTACAGAGAAAGCGTGGTCTTATGCGTCTTGATCTTCTTGTACATGATCGGGTTGGTGAACATGGGCTCGTCGCCCTCGTTGTGACCAAACCGGCGATAGCAGAAGATATCCAGAACCACGTCCTTGTGGAATTTCTGGCGGAACTCGGTGGCCACCTTGGCTGCATGAACAACGGCCTCGGGGTCATCCCCGTTCACGTGGAAGATCGGCGCCTCGACCATCAGCGCGATATCCGTTGGATACGGGCTGGAGCGTGAGAAATGCGGCGCGGTGGTAAAGCCGATCTGGTTGTTCACCACGATATGCATTGTCCCGCCGGTGCGATGCCCGCGCAGACCGCTCAGGCCAAAGCCTTCGGCCACGACGCCCTGTCCGGCAAAGGCCGCATCGCCGTGCAGCAGAATGGCCATGACCTTGGTGCGGTCCGTGTCGCCCAACTGATCCTGCTTGGCGCGGACCTTGCCCAGAACCACAGGGTTCACCGCCTCAAGATGCGACGGGTTCGCAGTCAGCGACAGGTGCACGCTGTTGCCATCAAACTCGCGGTCGCTGGAAGCACCCAGATGGTATTTCACGTCGCCCGAGCCATCCACGTCTTCGGGTTTGAAACTGCCGCCCTGAAATTCGTTGAAAATGGCGCGGTACGGTTTGCCCATCACATTGGCCAGAATGTTCAAACGGCCCCGGTGCGGCATCCCGATCACGATATCGCTGAGCCCGAGCGCGCCACCACGTTTGATGATCTGCTCCATCGCCGGAATGAGCGCCTCACCGCCATCGAGACCAAAGCGCTTGGTGCCCATGTACTTGACGTGCAGGAATTTCTCAAAACCTTCGGCCTCGACCATCTTGTTCAGGATGGCTTTGCGGCCTTCCTTGGTGAACTGGATTTCCTTGCCATAGCCCTCAATCCGCTCTTTCAACCATGCAGCCTCTTCCGGGTTCGAGATATGCATGTATTGCAGCGCAAAAGTACCGCAATAGGTTCGCTTCACGATCTCGACGATCTGCCGCATCGAGGCGACCTGAAGTCCCAGAACGTTGTCGATAAAGATCGGGCGATCCATGTCGGCATCGGTGAAGCCGTAGGTTTTGGGATCCAGTTCCGGATGATTGCTGGCCGCGCGCATGCCAAGGGGGTCAAGGTTGGCGGCCAGATGGCCCCGGATCCGATAGGCCCGGATCAGCATCAGCGCCCGCAGACTGTCCAGCACCGCGCGTTTGATCTGGTCATCGCTGACTTCGACACCTTTGTCGGCAGCCTTTTCCTTGATCTTCTTGCCTGCGGCCTTGGCGTCAATCTCGGCCCACTCGCCGGTCAACGCACCGGTCAGATCATCCGCTGGCATGGGCGGCCAGTCGGTTCGCGCCCACGAAGGCCCTTCGGCCTCGCGCTGCACATCAGGCGCGGCGTCACCCATGGCCTTGAAAAACTCGACCCAGGCCGCGTCTACCGCACCGGGGTTCTTGGTGTACTGCGCATAAAGCTGTTCCAGATATTCGGCGTTGTGCCCCTGCATGAAGCTCGAGGCGTGAAAGGCAGTATTGGGCGAGTGTTCGGTCATTGGGCTACCTCATGTGGGTTGGGACCGTATTGATTGGTGCCTGGTTGACTGGGGCGGGTCAGCCACCACAGCACCAGGAGGGGCGACACCACCAGAACGATAAGTGTCGGGATGACGATCAGCAATGTTGCGCGGGTAAACAAAATGTCGAGCGTTCCGCCATGCTGAAAACTCGAGGCGATCCCGATACCAAAGATCAGGACGGCAAAGGCCCCAAGGACCAGCAGGATCGGCAGCAGGGCGTACAGCCCACTGCGCCCGGTATCGTGCATCCGCCGCCACGCAACGGCCAGATGCGGGAAGAAGACGATCAGGCCGACGATGCTCTGCACCGGAGCCGAGGACGTTGCGGTGACAGATTTCACCTCATCGCTTTCGGTGATCGCGACCTGAGTGAAGAACTGCCAGTCGATGATGCCGGCGATGATGTTCCAGATCACGATGAACAGGAAAAAGAACCAGTACTCGGGCCGCGAGGCACGACCCGAAAAGGTGAAAAACTTGGAGAAACAGGTGCGGATCGCGTCAGAGAAGGTCATGGTGTCACTCCTCCCTCGGGCGCTCCGAAGCGATTGCTTTGCGGATCTGATGCTACAAGAATCATGCCAAGAACGTTGGATGCAACCAGTGCGCTTGTGATAAATCCAATAAGGAGCGCTGCGGCGATAAGCACGATGACGAACAACCCGAGAAAGAGGATGCCGAAACCGCTACTGGCTAGCAGGACTAACCCAAGCCAGTATGTCACCTGATAACCTAACCAGAGAATAATTAAAGGCATGAATGGATAGAATGCCTGACGACCCTCCTCACCAGTATCTTGCAACCGGCGGCTCATGGCCGATAGCAGAGGGACACAGGCTACCATAACGACAAACAGTTGCCAGGTGCCCCGAATCTCGGCTTTCTGCCATTTAAGCTGTGTTGCTGTTACGATCGGCAAGACAAGCGCGACCGGTGCAAACCACCAGAATTCTGAGCGTGTGGCTCTGCCGGAACAAACAAAGGTTTTCCGAAATCCGGTCGATATGGCCTGCATTGGTCCCATCAATACCCACACGCCCGGCGACACCGCCGGGCAGCGCCCGACCGCCCCCATGGGCGGGCGCTTTGCACCCACCCGCGGTCGGGCGCTGCCCTCAGCACATATGCGCTATGGGCAATCACAGCTTACCCAATCGCTTCCAGCACAGCCTCACCCAGCTGGGCGGGGCTTTCGGCCACGACGATACCGGCCGAGCGCATGGCTTCGATCTTGTCTTCGGCGCCGCCTTTGCCACCGGCGACAATCGCGCCTGCGTGGCCCATACGGCGGCCCGGAGGGGCTGTGCGGCCTGCGATGAAACCGGCGGTCGGCTTCTTGCGGCCCTTCTTGGCCTCATCCGCCAGGAACTGCGCGGCTTCTTCCTCGGCCGAGCCACCGATCTCACCGATCATGATGATCGACTCGGTCTCGTCATCGGCCAGGAACCATTCCAGCACGTCGATATGCTCGGTGCCTTTGATCGGGTCGCCGCCGATACCCACGCAGGTGGACTGGCCCAGACCCACATCGGTGGTTTGCTTGACGGCCTCATAAGTCAGAGTGCCCGAGCGGGACACAACGCCGACCGAGCCGCGCTTGTGGATATGGCCGGGCATGATGCCGATCTTGCAGGCGTCGGGTGTAATCACACCGGGGCAGTTCGGGCCGATCAGGCGGGATTTGCTGCCTTCCAGCGCGCGCTTCACCTTCATCATGTCCAGCACCGGGATGCCTTCGGTGATGCAGACGATCACTTCCATCTCGGCATCAATCGCTTCGAGGATCGAATCCGCAGCAAACGGCGGCGGCACATAGATCACGCTGGCATTGGCTTCGGTCACGTGCTTGGCCTCGTGGACCGAGTTGAACACGGGCAGGCCCAGATGCTCCATCCCGCCTTTGCCGGGGGTGACGCCGCCGACCATCTTGGTGCCATAGGCAATGGCCTGTTCGCTGTGGAATGTACCCTGCGAGCCGGTAAAGCCCTGACAGATCACTTTGGTGTTTTCGTCGATGAGGACTGCCATTTTGTCCCTTTCTCTAGGCGGTGTTGGATTGATTGGGTTCAGTCGCCGGCAGAACCTGCGGCGCATAGGTAATTTTCTCGAGCGTGGCACGTCCCAGGGCCAGGTTGGCCGTCGTGCGCAGGCCGCTGCTGATTTCAGCGATGCCACGCCTTACTTTTTGCCGGATCAGGGGCCAGCCTGTTGGCCGCGCGCGCGGCGCACCCATATTGTATTCGCCGGGCGCTTCGTTGCCCTGTTCGACCATGGCCGGGATCACCTGATAGATGTTGATCTGGCGCGCCGCCGGCGAGGCGGAAGGGTTGAACAACAAACCATCCAGCGTAATGTCAAAGGGTTTCTGGGCCAGGAAGTGCCGGGCCGCTTCGCGTGTCAGCGCATAAGCTGCACCACCGGGATGGCGCGAGCGCATCAGGCGCAGTTCCCGCCCCAAATGGGACAACCGCTTGCGTCCAAGTGCCACGTAAAGCTTCGTGCTGCGCCAGCGTTCGAACCGGACGATATCGGCATCTGCGGGCCACCATGATGCATCATTCAACCAGTCGGCCAATTCCGGTGTAAGAAACACATCATCCTCAAGGATCAACGCCTGTTCCGCGCCCGAGGCGATCAGCACCTCCCATGCTTTGGCATGGCTGAGGGTGCAGGCCATGTCCTTGGTGTGGAAATAGCCCCACGGCCCCTCGGCCCGACAGTCGCGCAGGAAATCCTCACGGGTGGCGGCGTCGCAATCAACGGCATTAACGCGCGTCGCCGACAGGCCTGCCTTTTGCAGCTCCTGCTCCATCAAACGCGCCCGCCCTGTGGCGCGTTCAAGACCTATGAGGAAGATTGGGATGGTCATCAGATCGATTGCTTCTTTCGGCCTTGCGCGGCAATGCTTTTCAGCTTGGTTTTAGCCGCGATGGGGCGGGCCCGAGGCCAGCCCCATTTGAACAAGATTAACCCTTGACCGCTTTCACGATCTTCTCAGCACCGTCTTTCAGGTTGTCCGCCGCGATCACGTCCAGGCCAGAGGTGTTGATGATCTCTTTGCCTTTCTCGACATTCGTGCCTTCCAGACGCACGACCAGCGGCACTTTCAGGCCGACCTCTTTCACCGCGGCGACAACGCCCTCGGCGATGACGTCACAGCGCATGATGCCGCCGAAGATGTTGACCAGAATGCCTTTGACCTGTGGATCGCTGGTGATGATCTTGAACGCTTCGGTCACCTTCTCTTTGGTGGCGCCGCCACCCACGTCGAGGAAGTTGGCAGGCTCGGCACCATAAAGCTTGATGATATCCATCGTCGCCATCGCCAGACCGGCACCGTTGACCATACAGCCAATCTCACCATCCAGCGCGATGTAGTTCAGGTCGTATTTCGACGCTTCCAGTTCCTTGGGGTCTTCCTCGGTCGTGTCGCGCAGTTCGGCAATATCCGGGTGGCGGTAGACCGCGTTGCCGTCAAAGCCGACCTTGGCGTCCAGCACCTTGAGATCGCCGCTGTCGGAAACGATCAGCGGGTTGATCTCCAGCATCTCCATGTCCTTCTCGACGAAGGCTTGATAGAGCTGACCCATCAGTTTGACGCATTGCTTGACTTGCGGGCCTTCCAGACCCAGCGAGAAGGCGATGCGGCGACCGTGATACGGCATGTAACCGGTGGCCGGATCGACCGAGAAGGACAGGATTTTCTCGGGCGTTGCGGCGGCCACCTCTTCGATGTCCATGCCGCCCTCGGTCGAACAGACGAAAGAAATGCGGCTGGTTTGACGATCTACCAGCAGGGCCAGGTACAGTTCGCGCTCGATGCCCGAGCCTGCTTCGATATAGATGCGGTTGACCTGCTTGCCTGCCGGACCGGTCTGATGCGTGACCAGAGTACGGCCCAGCATCTTTTTGGCTTCTTCGGCGGCTTCTTCAACCGATTTGGTCAGACGAACACCGCCTTTTTCACCGGCGTCGGCCTCTTTGAACGAACCCTTGCCGCGACCACCTGCGTGGATCTGTGCTTTGACAACCCAAAGCGGGCCGTCCAGCTCACCTGCTGCGGTTTTGGCTTCTTCGGCGCGCAACACGGCGCGACCATCGGACACCGGTGCGCCATAGCTGCGAAGGAGGGCTTTGGCCTGATATTCGTGAATGTTCATCGAAACTGTCCCGTCTGACTGCGTTTAATCGTTATAGGGGTGTCTAGCGGGCAAGTTTAAAGGGTTTTTTGATGCTCGATGGGTTTTTAGCGAAGATTTTCAACATTTGTGATCACGGGATTTTAGGGTGTGATCACAAAATTTCTGATGTGGCAAAACGATTCGAAAAAACTGCGCAGCGTCAGAAAATCACATTCGAAAAAAGGGATTTGCGGCGTTTGCGCCAACATTTGCGACCGGGACATGCGCGGACCAAAAGAAAACCGGCCCTGAAACGGGCCGGTCTGTTATTCGAAGTTCAGGGTTGTTTTATGCCAGCGAGCTGTCGATGCCCTTGCACGCGTCGATCAAACCCTTCACGGCGTTCACCGAGTTGTCGAACCCTGCCTGCTCGTCTTCGTTCAGCTTGATGTCAACGATACGCTCGACGCCGCCAGCGCCGATGACGGTCGGAACACCGACATAGAGCCCGTCTACACCCAGTTCGCCGTTGCAGTATGCCGCGCAGGGCAGAACGCGTTTCTGGTCTTTCAGATAGGCTTCGGCCATTTCGATCGCCGATGTTGCAGGCGCGTAATAGGCCGAACCGGTTTTCAGCAGGCCAACGATTTCGGCGCCGCCGTCACGGGTGCGCTGCACGATGGCGTCCAGTTTCTCTTGCGTGGTCCAGCCCATCTCGACCAGATCAGGCAGCGGAATACCGGCAACGGTCGAGTAACGGACCGACGGCACCATGGTGTCGCCGTGGCCGCCCAGAACGAAGGCGGTGACGTCGCGCATCGAGACGTTGAACTCTTCCGACAGGAAGTGTGCAAAGCGCGCCGAGTCAAGCACCCCTGCCATGCCGCAGACCTTGTTGTGCGGCAGGCCCGAGAATTCGCGCAAGGCCCAGACCATCGCGTCCAGCGGGTTGGTGATGCAGATCACGAACGCATCGGGTGCGTGGGCTGCGATGCCTTCACCGACCGACTTCATGACTTTCAGGTTGATGCCCAGCAGATCATCGCGGCTCATGCCCGGTTTGCGGGCCACGCCTGCGGTCACGATGCAAACATCCGCGCCAGCGATATCGGCATAGTCGCTGGTGCCTTTCATCGAGGCGTCGAACCCTTCCGAAGGGCCGGATTCAGCGATGTCGAGCGCCTTGCCCTGAGGCAGCCCGTCTGCGATGTCAAACAGGACAACGTCACCCAGTTCTTTGACAGCTGCGAGATGTGCGAGCGTGCCACCGATGTTCCCCGCGCCGATCAGCGCAATCTTGGGTCTGGCCATTTGGAATTTCTCCATATCCGGTCGGTATTGAAATCGCGGTCGTGCTAGTCGTTAAAACGTCAATAGGCAAGAGTTCTGCGACGTGGCATACAACCGCATACTGTTTGCAGGCCCTGCTTTGATTGCGCTAAACGGCCTTTGAGACAAGCCAAAACCGGGACTGTCACATGTTCGAATTGAACTTGATGTTTTTTGCCGTGGCGATCCCTGCCGTGATCTTTGCCGGTATTTCAAAGGGCGGTTTCGGTTCCGGCGTGGCCTTTGCCTCGTCGTCGATTCTGGCCTTGATCCTGACGCCCGGGCAGGCTTTGGCCCTGATGCTGCCGATCTTGATGGTGATCGACGTGGCCACTTTGGGTCCCTATTGGAGGCGGTGGAGCTGGCCGGATTCCCGTCTGCTGATCCTTGGCGCCGTGCCCGGTGTGGCGATGGGTGCGTGGCTTTATCGTGCAACAGATGATGATCTGTTGCGTCTGCTGATTGGTGGCATCTCGGTCGGGTTCGTAATCTGGCACATCGCGCAGTCGAAAGGGTGGGTGCGCGGGTTTGCCAGGCGACTGCCGCCGTCTTCCGGTTTGTTTGCCGGGCTGGTCGCGGGTTTCACAAGTTTCGTCAGCCATGCCGGTGGCCCCCCGGCAGCGGTCTATCTATTGTCGCAACGCCTGACGAAAACGGAATTTCAAGCCAGTACGGTACTGGTTTTCTGGGTGATCAATATCGCGAAATTCATACCTTATGCGTATCTGGGTATGTTCACATGGCAGACGTTATGGGCGGATTTGCTGCTGACACCCTTTGCGATCCTGGGGGCATGGCTGGGCGTCCGGGCACATTTCATGTTGTCCGAACGCCTGTTCTTCGGGCTTGCCTATGTGCTGCTGACGCTCACCGGCAGCAAGCTGATCTGGGACGCGCTTACTTGATCAGGCATTGGGTGGCAGCGCCTCGGCCACCTCTTCAAAAGCCTGACCCGAAGCCACAAGGCAGGTGATCCCGTTGGGCAACGTCACCGTGATCGTCCAGCTGCCGGTTTCGTCCGAGGCAAAAAGCTCCATGACGGCGCCTTTCCGGGCCAGTCCCAACCCCCTGCGCGTTTCACCATAGGCCTCGTGCAACCGTTCCAGTACAGCTTCTCTGGGCGCACAGTTTTGACCCTGAGCATGCACATGTTGCGCGGCCAGGACCATGATCCCAAGCCCCATCGTCATCTTGAACACCGTCTTTCGCATCCCGTACCCCTTTTTGATTCCAACTGCCGATCAGGGTGGGTGGCAAGGGACGAAATCCGGTTAAGGGAACGCACGTTGCGTCGGGTTTGCTGCGGTGCGGCGATTTTGTGCTTGAACTTTCCTGCAAAAAATGTCCCATTCCGCGCAACTTTATTTCAATGGGAGTGGTCCATGGATCCTCGTCTGCGCCCCTATCGTTCGGTTCTCTACATTCCTGGCTCGAGGGACCGGGCCCTGGACAAGGCCCGTTCTTTGCCTGTGGATGCGATCATCTTCGATCTGGAAGATGCAGTTGCAGCGGACGAAAAAGAAAACGCTCGCGAAACGCTGAAAGGGGCCTTGGCCGCTGGGGGCTATGGTGCGCGGGTCAAGATCGTCCGGATCAATGGGCTGGACACCGAATGGGGGCGTGCCGATGCCGAGGCGGTGCGCGACATGGATGCCGATATTGTCCTGTTGCCCAAGGTGAATTCGGCGGCTGACGTGGATGCTCTGGCGGCGATCACCGGAGAATTGCCGATCTGGGCCATGATGGAAACGCCGCGCGGAATGCTGAACGCTGCCGAGATCGGCGCGCATCCGCTGATGGCCGGGTTCGTGATGGGCACAAACGATCTGGCCAAAGAGCTTCAAACCCGCTTTCGTCCCGATCGCCTGCCGATGATGACTTCGCTGGGTCTGTGCCTTTTGGCCGCCAAGGCCGAAGGGCTGATCATCATCGATGGCGTGTACAACGCATTCAAGGATGCCGAGGGTCTGGCAGCCGAGTGTGCGCAGGGCCGCGACATGGGCTTTGATGGCAAAACTCTGATCCATCCGGCCCAGGTCGATGTGGCCAACACGGCCTTCGCACCATCGGATGACGAGATCGATCTGGCCCGCCGCCAAATTTCGGCATTCGAAGAGACCGAAGCGCAAGGGCAGGGTGTTGCCGTCGTGGATGGCAAGATCGTTGAAAACCTGCACGTTGCAACGGCCCGTGAAATTCTGGCAAAAGCAGAGGCGATTTCAGCTTTGCAAGCGGGGTAAGCCAGCATGGGCTTTGTTCTTCTGATCTTGGGCGTGGCGCTGTGGTGGGCCGCGCATCTGTTCAAACGCGTGGCGCCTGAACGCCGCGCCGCGATGGGCGACGGGGGCAAGGGGGCAGTTGCCCTGGCGCTGGTCGCGTCGATCCTGTTGATGGTGTTCGGCTATCGCATGACCGACTTCATCTATGTCTGGGCGCCGCCGACCTTTCTGATTCACGTCAATAATCTGTTGGTTCTGATCGCGATCTTCATGATGAGCCCCGCGGGCACCAAAGGCCGGGTGCTGAACAAGCTTCGCCATCCGATGCTGGGTGGATTCAAGCTGTGGGCCTTTGCGCATTTGCTGGTGAACGGAGATCTGGCCTCGATCATCCTGTTCGGCGGTCTTCTGGCATGGGCCGTGGTCGAAGTTGTTGTGATCAACAAGGCCGAACCCGACTGGACGCCCGGTGAACCGGGAACCTATGGCAAGGATGCGATGTTCTTTGTGGCGTCGATCGTGCTGCTGGGGATTATCGGATATATCCACGGTCTGGTCGGTCCGTCTCCGTTTGGCTCATGAGGACCTGATCCCATGGCGAAACTCTATCGTTTGTTGACCGAAGAAGACACGTCAGCCTTCTGCCACAAGGTGTCAGATGCGCTGGCAAAGGGATGGGAGCTGTACGGCGACCCGTCCTATGCCTTCGACTCAGCCAACAATGTAATGCGGTGTGCGCAGGCTGTGACCAAAGAGGTCGAAGCCGACTATTCCCCCGACATGAAACTGGGACAGCAGTAATGGTAAAAACAAATCCGGGCCGATTTTTCGAGGATTATTCCGTAGGGCAGGTGTTGCAACACGCCGTGCCGCGCACAGTGACCGAGGGCGAACGCGGTTTGTATCACGCGCTTTATCCCGCGCGTCACGCGCTGTATTCCTCGGACGAATTTGCCCGGGATTGCGGTTTGCCGGAAAGTCCGCTTGATGATCTGGCGGCGTTTCATCTGGTGTTCGGCAAAACGGTTCCGGATGTCTCGTTGAACGCGGTTGCCAATCTTGGCTATGGCGAAGGCCGTTGGCTGAAACCCGTCTACGCCGGTGATACCCTGCGATCTGTATCCGAGGTTATTGGCGTCAAACAGAATTCCAACGGGAAAACAGGTGTCGTCTGGGTCCGCACCCGTGGATTGAACCAATTGGGCGAAGTCGTCATCGAATATGTCCGTTGGGTGATGGTGCGCAAGGCAGACGTGAATGCGCCAGCGCCCGAAACGGTTGTTCCAGAATTGAAGAAGGCCTTGACGCCCCAGGATCTGATCGTGCCCGAAGGTCTGGATTTCTCGAATTACGATTTCGCTTTGGCCGGTGAAGCGCATCGTTGGGGCGATTATGAAATCGGAGAGAAAATCGACCACGTGGACGGCGTCACCGTGGAAGAGGCCGAACACATGCTGGCCACGCGATTGTGGCAGAACACCGCCAAGGTGCATTTCGACCTGACGTTCCGCCCGGAAGGCAGGTTGATCTATGGCGGGCACGTGATCTCGATGGCGCGGACATTGTCGTTCAATGGGCTTGCGAACGCGCAGATGATTGTCGGCCTGAATGGCGGCGCGCATGCCAACCCGTGTTTCGCGGGCGACACGATCAAGGCCTGGTCCGAAGTTCTGGATAAGGCAGAAACCGGTGTTCCCGGCGTGGGTGCGATCCGCCTGCGTCTGGTGGCGACAAAGGGTGGTGATCCGTTCGAGTTGAAGAATGACGAGGGCCGGTATTTGCCGGATGTGCTTCTGGACCTCGACTATTGGGCGCTCATGCCGCAATAGGCCTGCTGACGGTAATGTGAGCCATTCGCGTGCAAGCCGTGCTAGGCTTGCACCATGCATATTCTGCGCGCGATATTGACCAGCGTTTGTCTGGCGCCGGCGGCTCGGGCCTGCGATCTGGCGCTGGCCCTGGCGGTTGATGTGTCCGGCTCGGTCGACGCCAGCGAGTTTCGTATCCAGATGGACGGGCTGGCCGCTGGTCTGCGCGACCCGATCGTGTCCGAGGCATTGGTTCGTGGTCAGGCGCAGTTGATGTTGGTGCAATGGACCGGGTCATCGCGCCAGCAGATCACGATCCCCTGGACCCGTGTCGACAGTTTCGCGGCGCTGGATCGTTTTGCAGATCAGGTTGCCGCAGATCCACGCATCTGGCGGAACTTCTCGACCGCGATTGGCGAGGCGCTGCACACGACGCTGGACGCATTTGAGCCCGTTTCCGACTGCAAACGGCGACTGATCGATCTGTCGGGGGACGGCGTTTCCAATGAAGGCGTCGAACCGACGCAAGTTCACGCGGCTTTGCGCAACCGCGGCATCGTCGTCAATGCGTTGGCCATCGAAGAAAGTGAACCGGACCTGACGGCCTATTTCTTCGAGAATGTCATCGTGGGCGAAGGCGCTTTTGTCGTTTCGGCCTCGGGTTTCGCGGACTACCCCGAACGAATTCGCAAGAAACTGCTGCGCGAAGTGACGCAGCAAACGGCGGGCCTGAAATGACAGTCAGGAGATTCGTGATCACATGCCTTTGGTCTTGAAATCGCTAACATTGATGAAGAGGAATGTTAAATGTGATCACGACAATATTTTGTGTGATCACATACCGGAATAATCCGTCAAATTGCGCTGAATTTAGTGGTTTTTGCACCCGCAGCACGTGACAGTGTCGCAAAAAACAGTAAAACGTTCGGTAGCCAACCGAAAAGGAGCCGCCATGGCCGATGTAAATCGGGGCAACCGCCCACTTTCGCCGCACCTGTCGATCTATCGTCCACAGCTGACGTCGGTCACATCCATCCTGACACGCATCACCGGAAACGCGCTACTGCTGGCGGCGCTGCTGATCGTCTGGTGGTTTCTGGCCGCAGCAACGTCGCCCGAGGCCTTCGCCGTTGCGAACGGAGCGATTACTTCGGTACTTGGCGATCTGGTGATGGCTCTGTCCGTTTGGGGTCTTTGGTATCACACGCTGGCCGGTGTACGGCACCTGATCTGGGACAATGCGATTGGGCTGGACCTTCCCACAGCGACAAAGCTGGGTTGGGCCGTTGTCATCGGATCGGTCGTGCTGACCCTTCTGACCCTTGTCATCGTCGCGTGATTGGAGGCCTGACATGCGTTATCTGACCGACCGCAAACGCGCCGCTGGCCTTGGCTCGGCGAAATCCGGCACAGCCCATTTCTGGGCGATGAAAGTCAGCTCGGTGGCTCTGCTGATCCTTGTGCCTTTGTTTGTTTTCACCTTCGGCCCGGTTCTGGGTCAGCCGTTTGACGTGGTACTTGAATACTACTCGCGGCCCTTCCCGGCCATCGTGGCAGCACTGACGCTGGCGGTTGGCTTCAAACACTTCGCAGACGGTGCGCAGGTGATGCTTGAGGACTATGTTCACGGCACGCTTGAGAAGGTCCTGATCATTCTGGTGACCTGCCTGTCCTACGGTGCGGCCGCGGCCGGCATCTTCGCCATCGCGCGCATTGCCCTTTAATTCCCGGAGCTGAAAGAAATGGCTGCATACGAATACGAAACGCATGAATATGACGTGGTCGTTGTCGGCGCCGGTGGGGCCGGTCTGCGGGCGACATTGGGTATGGCGGAACAAGGCCTGCGCACGGCCTGTGTGACCAAGGTTTTCCCAACCCGTTCTCATACCGTGGCCGCGCAGGGTGGCATTGCCGCGTCGCTGTCGAATATGGGCCCCGACCATTGGCAATGGCACATGTACGACACCGTCAAGGGCTCGGACTGGTTGGGCGATACCGACGCGATGGAGTACCTTGCCCGCGAGGCGCCAAAGGCAGTCTACGAGCTGGAGCACTATGGCGTTCCGTTCAGCCGGACGGAAGAGGGCAAGATCTATCAGCGCCCCTTCGGTGGACACACCACTGAATTCGGAGAAGGTCCTGCGGTACAGCGCACCTGTGCAGCCGCCGACCGGACCGGCCACGCGATCCTGCATACTCTGTACGGGCAGTCGCTGAAGAACAACGCCGAGTTCTATGTCGAATATTTCGCCATCGATCTGATCATGTCCGAAGACGGCCAGTGTCAGGGTGTCGTCTGCTGGAAGCTGGACGATGGCACCATGCATGTCTTCAACGCCAAGATGGTGGTGCTGGCTACGGGTGGCTACGGCCGTGCCTATTTCAGCGCCACCTCGGCCCATACCTGCACCGGTGATGGCGGCGGCATGGTGGCCCGTGCTGGGCTGGCTTTGCAGGATATGGAATTCGTTCAGTTCCACCCCACGGGCATCTACGGTTCGGGCTGCCTGATCACCGAAGGCGCGCGTGGCGAGGGCGGGTACCTGACAAACTCGGAAGGTGAACGGTTCATGGAGCGCTATGCGCCCCAGTACAAGGACCTCGCACCACGCGATTACGTTTCGCGCTCGATGACCATGGAAATCCGCGAGGGACGTGGCGTTGGGGCCGAAGGGGATCACATTCACCTGAACCTCAGCCACTTGCCTGCCGAGGCTCTGGCGGAGCGCCTGCCCGGTATCTCGGAAAGCGCCAAGATTTTTGCGGGTGTGGATGTCACCAAGGAACCGATCCCGGTTCTGCCCACCGTGCATTACAACATGGGCGGTATCCCCACGAACTATTGGGGTGAGGTTCTGAACCCGACTGCCGAGGATCCGACGGCTGTCGTTCCCGGTTTGATGGCCGTTGGCGAAGCCGGTTGTGCCTCGGTCCACGGTGCGAACCGACTGGGGTCGAACTCGCTGATTGACCTTGTGGTCTTTGGCCGGGCGGCAGCGATCCGGGCTGGCAAGGTTGTCGACGCCGAATCCCCCAACCCGGTTCTGAACCAGGCGTCGGTCGACAAGGCGTTTGACCGTTTTGATGCGGTGCGCAACGCCAGCGGTTCAATCCCAACCGCCGATCTTCGGCTTGAGATGCAAAAGACCATGCAGGCGGATGCGGCCGTGTTCCGGACCGCCAAGACCATGGCCGAAGGCGTCGAGAAGATGACGGCGATTGCCGCAAAGATGGACGACCTGAAGGTCACGGACCGTTCGTTGGTCTGGAACAGCGATCTGATGGAAACCCTCGAACTGACCAACCTGATGCCAAACGCGCTTGCCACCATCGTCGGCGCCGAGGCCCGCAAGGAATCCCGAGGGGCCCACGCGCATGAGGACTTCAGCGAGCGAGATGACGAAAACTGGCGTGTTCACACGGTCGGCCGGGTCGAGGGCAACAAGGTTGAGCTCAGCTATCGTCCGGTCATCGTTGATCCGCTGACGACCGAGGACCAAGGCGGTATCAGCTTGCAGAAAATCGCGCCCAAAGCGCGGACGTTCTAAGGGCTGGTCAGGAACAGGGGCGAGATGGCAGAGTTTTCTTCGACCGATTATTGGCAACGCCGATATGAGCGCGGCAAGACCTCGGGAGCGGGGTCTTACGGGCGTCTTGCTGTCTACAAAGCGAATTTCATCAACACGATGGTCGAGATGGAAGGCGTGGACTCGGTTGTGGAATTGGGCTCGGGCGACGGAAATCAGGCGCAATTGTTTGATATCCCGAAATATACCGGTCTGGATGTCTCGGACCTCTGCGTTCGGCGCTGCAACGAAGTTTTTCGATCCCGCCCCAATTGGGTGTTCAAAAACGCCGATTCCGAGGTTGAGCCGCATGACGTTTCTCTTTCGCTGGATGTCATTTATCATCTGACCGAAGACAGCGTTTTCGAGAACTACATGCGGCGGTTGTTCGGGCTGGCAAAGCGTTTTGTCGTTATCTATTCGTCTGATTTTGACCAGAACCCTTCCAACCAGCATGTGCGCCATCGCCCGTATTCCCTGTGGGTTGAAGAATTCATGCCCGGCTGGCAGCTCTATTGTGAAGAAGAGAACCCGTTTGCCGTCAAAGGGCATGCGCATGCCTCAAAGAACAGCTTTGCCGCGTTCAAAGTGTTCGAGCGGAGTTGAACGTGTGACTGGCGCAAGCACCATATCGACCCGGAAAGCCAAACAAGCCGCTTTTGATCCAGTCACATTCCGGAAGGGCGTTCAAAAAAGCGCAAGTCATGGTGAAATCCCAGGCGCATCGCGGCATATGCCTTGCTGGTGCTTGCAATGACGGTCGAGAAACTCCAATCCGGGCAAAGCGATCCCAAGATCATCCTGATCGGCTTGAACCGCTGCGCGACGACCTCGTTTCACAAGCTGTTTCAGAACAACGGGATTCCTTCGGTGCATTGGGAAGATGAACAGGGTCTAAACCTTGCACACCGCATGGTAACCAATATTGCCATGGGGCGCAGACCACTGGATGGGTTCGGTGCCGTCCGGGCCTTCACCGATATCGCCTTTGTCAATTCGCGCTTCATGCTGGACGGCGCGCGGTTCTTTCGAGAGCTGCACGCGGCTTACCCCGACGCCTATTTCTTGCTGAACACGCGCAATCGCGATGACTGGATCGCATCACGTGCCAACCATTCCGGCGGTAGGTACCTAGAGCGATGCTGCAAGGCCAATGGACAGACGGCCGACGAGGTAAAACGGGGCTGGGCGCATATGTATGACGTGCACCATTCCGAGGTCGAAGCTTTCTTTGAAGACAACCCGCGCTTTCTGCGCTTTGATATCGACCGGGACGATCCGCAAAGCCTTGCGGATTGGCTTTCGCCGGATTTCGACGTGAACATCGCCCATTGGGGGCGTTATAACCGAGGGGCGTCTGAATGCGCCCGGACAGGCTGAAAGGCGGCCTTGTGCTGAATGGAGAATTGACATGGTTCAACTGACCCTGCCCAAGAATTCCCGGATTACCACCGGCAAGACCTGGCCAAAGCCGGACGGCGCCACGAACGTGCGCAAGTTCCAGATCTATCGTTGGAACCCCGATGACGGGCAGAACCCGCGTGTCGACACCTATTTCGTTGATATGGATACGTGCGGTCCGATGGTGCTGGACGCGCTGATCAAGATCAAAAACGAGATCGATCCGACGTTGACATTCCGACGGTCCTGTCGCGAAGGCATCTGCGGATCTTGCGCGATGAACATCGACGGGATCAACACGTTGGCCTGTATCTATGGCATGGATGAGATCAAGGGCGATGTGAAAATCTATCCGCTGCCGCATATGCCGGTGGTCAAGGACCTGATCCCTGATCTGACTCATTTCTATGCCCAGCATGCGTCCATCATGCCGTGGCTGGAAACCAAGACCAATCGCCCTGCGAAAGAATGGAAACAGTCCATCGAAGATCGCAAGAAGCTGGACGGTCTCTATGAATGCGTAATGTGCGCCAGCTGCTCGACCTCATGCCCCAGCTACTGGTGGAATGGCGACCGCTATCTTGGCCCCGCGGCTTTGCTGCATGCCTATCGCTGGATCATCGACAGCCGGGATGAAGCCACCGGTGAACGTCTGGATGAGCTGGAAGATCCGTTCAAGCTCTACCGCTGTCACACCATCATGAACTGTGCCAAGACCTGCCCGAAAGGTCTGAACCCGGCCAAGGCGATTGCCGAGATCAAGAAGATGATGGTCGAGCGCGCGGTCTAAACACAGGCCCGATTTGCGATTTTCGCATGTCCATCTTGCAAAAATAGGCGATGCAGCCCCGGCTGCATTGCCTTATTTTTTAGGCAGGGAGGAGTGATGAGCTTTAGTCAGGATCACTCCAATGAGCAAAGACACATCCGAACGGAAAACCGACGCCCAAGACGCGCTGGAACTGCTTGAACAGGCATGGGCCTATTACACGCCCGAACCTGCGAAGGCTGACAAGGAACCAGAGCTTTTCGAATACGCAAACGCAGCCTGATACAGGCGGCAAGGCTTGCAAACTGACGGTTTATCGGCAAAGCAGAGGGATGCCTGTTCTTCTGCTTCTTCTGGCGGCCGGCGTGTTTGCCTATTTCCTCTGGCGCTCGCGCCATTCCGGGCTGACACGTGATTGCAGGTGGCGGCGGGACAAGAGCCACGGCATCTGGCGGTGCAGCTTCTGCGGTGCCGAAATAACTGCACTGGACCAACCATTGCAGTGTATGAAGGCGCGTGACCCCTGAAAGATAGGGCTTTCCGAGGGCTGAATAATACGCCACTCTGCCCGGCATGACCGTTTCAGAAAACACTCTACAACCGCCCGAAGATGCCGAGGCCCGTCGCGCGATTGCCCCTGTCATCTGTTACCCGAACGAGGCATTGCCGCGACCGGATGTACCTTGGATGAGGTCCCTTCGCGCACGCGCAAGCAAAACGGGCGAAGTGCTGGTGCCGCCACGCGATGCGCGTTGTTTTGAAGTGCCTGCCGGCCATTTCTTTCGCATCACCTCCGTCGAGGGGCCGCAGGTTGGCGATCTGAACCTCTGGAACCGAAACGACCTGTCAGAACGCTTCTATTCCGGAAAAACACGGGCGCTGCATGGCACGCATCTAACCACCGGAGAGCGGATGTGGTCCAGTTTCCCGCATCTGCGCCCGATGGCCACGATTATTGCGGATACGCTGGAGTGGTACGGGATCGATCCCTATGGGGGGTCGGTTCATGACGTCATCGGCACGCGATGCGATCCGTATACGGGCAACCTTTTGTCCGGCACGCAATACCATCATTGTTGCCATTCCAACCTGACCCGCGCGCTTGCGGATCACCTCAATATTCCGCTGGCCGAAGCCGAACCAGCGGTACACGACGTGCTGAACGTTTTCATGTGTACCGGTTTCACCCGCGACACGGGTCAATACTTCATGAAAGCCTCACCCGTACGTCCCGGAGATTTTCTGGAGTTCTTTGCCGAGATTGATCTGCTGGGCAATCTCAGCGCCTGCCCGGGCGGGGATTGTTCGTCCGAGCATTCCTCGGACACAGCTGCGTGTTACCCCTTGCTGGTCGAGGTGTTCGCGCCTGCCAGTGGTGATTTGGAGGGGTGGGACAGCCACGCGAGCAATGGTTATGATCGCTCGCACGGGCGTTAGGATCGGCAGGCACCAATATTCGGTACCTGCGCTTTGTCAGCTGTTCGGGAATGCGGCCTGAAGCGCGATCTCGACCATATCGCCAAAGCTGCTTTCACGTTCTGAGGATGGCAGAGCCTCTCCGGTCAACAGGTGATCGGAAACAGTCAGAACGGCCAAGGCGCGGCATTTGTGGCGCGCCGCCAAAATATAGAGTTCGGCCGCTTCCATTTCGACGCCCAGAATGCCGTGACGCACCATCTGTTCGTTGAGATCAGGGCGCTCGTCATAAAAGACATCTGACGAGTAAATTCCACCAACATGGGTCGGCGTTCCCTTGGCGGCAGCCGCGGTGGCGGCAGCTTGCAGCAGCCCCCAATCGGCGCAGGGCGCAAAGTTGAGCTCTTTCATGATGCCGCGCGACGGCGTGCTCAGCGTGGTTGATGTCATGGCCAGAATGACGTCACGAATTTTGACGCTGTCCTGCATCCCCCCGCAGGATCCGATGCGGATCAGGGTTTTCGCATCGTAATCGCGGATCAACTCGTTTACATAAATGGAAAGAGACGGCATTCCCATGCCGCTTCCCTGAATTGTTACGGGATTTCCCTTCCAGTTTCCGGTAAATCCAAGCATTCCCCGAACGTTATTGACCTGTTTGACATCGTCCAAAAACGTCTCGGCCGCCCATTTCGCCCGGTAGGGATCACCGGGCAAAAGAACGGTTTCAGCTATTTCGCCTTTTTCGGCGCCAATATGAATTGTCATTTTCAAAAACGCTCAGATTAGATTTCCAGATCAGAAATATCCGCGCCTGCGGTCAGCGCATCATGCACCCATTGAGGCTTGCGGCCGCGACCAGTCCAAGTTTGATCTGGATTTTCCGGGTTGCGGTATTTAGCCTTTGTTTTTGTTGGCTTAACGCTGCGCGACGTTTCTCCGGACAGTTCAGACAAAGAGAAGCCGAATTCTGCCGCAGCCTTTTCTGCGGCTTTCAAAGCTTCCTGACGTTCGCGTTTTTCTGCCCTGATCAAAGCTTTTTCTATGTCATTGCGCAAAGCCAAAAGGTCTTTGCGTGACATATTCTCAAGATTGATCCCCATCATTCTTCTCCATCAGATAATAATTACGGTGCACATGAGCGCGCACCGTAATTCCAAATATCAGCTTATTCCATCCCGAATTTTTCAGAGACGGAAACAGGAGAAAAAGTGCCTTACAGCTAATTTACTCTGCGGCGAGGTTCCGCGGATCCGCCAGAGTAACAATATCGCCCATTATCGAATTGAGTTCGAAGTTTTTCGGGGTGTAGACCTTGGCCACACCCATGGATTTCAGTTTTTCGGCATCTTCGTCCGGAATAATGCCACCCACCACGACTGGGATATGAGACAACCCCGCCTGCCGCAGACGTTCCATGACGTCTTTGACCAGTGGCAGGTGGCTGCCGGACAGGATCGACAATCCAATGACATGCGCATCATCTTCGCGGGCGGCCGCAACGATTTCTTCGGGTGTCAGGCGAATACCCTCATAGCTGATGTCCATACCGCAATCGCGGGCACGGAAGGCGATCTGTTCGGCACCGTTGGAATGGCCGTCCAGCCCGGGTTTGCCTACAAGGAACTTCAGACGCCGGCCCAGCTTGTCGCTGACGGCATCAACAGCGGCACGCAGGTCGTCCAGCCCTTCGGTCTTGTTCGAAACAGACCCAGATACACCGGTTGGGCCGCGATAGGTTCCATAGACTTTGCGCATTTCTTCGGCCCATTCGCCCGTCGTCGCGCCGGCCTTTGCGGCGGCAATGGACGGTTCCATGATGTTTGCCCCGGTCTGTGCCGCTTCGCGCAGCGCGGCCAGGGCCGCTGCTACGGCCGCTTCGTCCCGTTCTGCGCGCCACGAATTCAGGCGGTCGATCTGTTCTTGTTCCACGGCAGGATCAACAACCATGATGCCACCGTCTTCGGTTTGCAGGGGTGATGCCTCGCCTTCGATCCATTTGTTCACACCGACGACAACGGTTTCGTTGCGCTCGATCCGGTTCAGGCGTTCTGCGTTGGAATCTACAAGTCGGGACTTCATGTATTCGATCGAAGCGACCGCGCCGCCCATCGAATCCAGGTTGGCCAGTTCGGCCCGCGCGCCTTCTTTCAACTCTTTCACCTTGGCATCGACAGCGGGGTTGCCATCGAAGAGGTCGTCGTATTCCAGCAGATCGGTTTCGTAGGCCAGAATCTGCTGCATCCGCATCGACCACTGCTGGTCCCATGGGCGCGGCAGACCCAGCGCCTCGTTCCAGGCGGGCAACTGCACCGCTCGGGCACGGGCATTCTTTGACAGGGTTACGGCCAGCATCTCGATCAGGATGCGATAGACGTTGTTTTCGGGCTGCTGCTCGGTCAGGCCCAGAGAGTTCACCTGCACGCCATAGCGGAATCGACGGAATTTCGGATTTTCAACGCCATAGCGTTGTTGCAGGATCTCATCCCAAAGATCCACGAAGGCACGCATTTTGCACATTTCAGTGACAAAGCGGATGCCAGCATTCACAAAAAAGGAAATCCGGCCACAGAGCGCCGGAAAATCCTCGGCAGGTACACGTGGGCGCAATTCGTCCAGCACGGCGATGGCAGTGGCCAGGGCATAGGCCAGTTCCTGCTCTGGCGTCGCACCCGCCTCTTGCAGGTGATACGAGCACACGTTCATCGGGTTCCATTTCGGAACATTGGTATAGCAATACTCGGCCACGTCCGCGATCATCTTGAGCGACGGTTTGGGCGGGCAAACATAAGTGCCGCGGCTCAGGTATTCCTTGATCAGGTCGTTTTGAACCGTGCCCTGTAGTTTGGATGCATCCGCGCCTTGCTCTTCCGCGACGGCGATGTAAAGCGCCAAAAGCCATGGCGCAGTGGCGTTGATCGTCATCGAGGTGTTCATCTGCTCCAGCGGGATCTGGTCGAACAGAACCCGCATGTCGCCCAGATGACAGACCGGCACACCGACCTTGCCGACTTCACCGCGGGCCAAGGTGTGGTCGCTGTCATAGCCTGTTTGCGTGGGCAGATCGAAGGCCACGGACAGACCGGTTTGGCCTTTCGCAAGATTCCCCCGATAAAGCGCGTTCGAGGCTTTGGCCGTGGAATGACCGGCATAGGTTCGGATGAGCCAGGGGCGATCTTTCTGCGTCTGCGTCATAGCGGGGCCTCGCGTTTCAGTGGGCAATAAAATTTCGTCTTGAGGTTCTAAAGCGCAATTTTCGGGACATGTCAATTCGCTGCGTTGCGGCATGCCGCAATTGTTCAGATTGTGGGCGGCTGTGATTGGTGGCAATCTGCCGCCATGACGCAAACCGTGGAACTTCCGCTTTGGCTTTTCGTGCTGATCGTGGTCTTTGCCATGGTCACTTTCGCATCGCATTTCCTGTTTCCGTCCGTTCGCTGGTTTTTCCGTCGCAGGTTGGAACGCGCGGTGGCGCGCCTGAACCAGCGCCTTCAACGCCCGATCCAGCCTTTCAAGCTGGCGCGTCGACACGACATGATCCAGCGCTTGATCTATGATCCGCAGGTCGGCCAGGCGGTTCAGCAACATGCGCGTGAAACCGGCATGCCCGAGGCCGTCGCCTCGGAGCAGGCACGTCGTTATGCCCGAGAGATCGTTCCGTCCTTTTCGGCCTTCGCCTATTTCAGCTTTGCGATCCGGCTGGCCCGCTTGCTGAGCAACACATTCTACGAGGTACGGCTTAGTTATCAGGACGAAGACTCCGTCAGGAACATTGATCCCGAAGCTACGGTTGTCTTTGTCATGAACCACCGGAGCAACATGGATTACGTTTTGGTCACGTATCTTGCAGCCCGGCATTCTGCGCTGTCTTATGCTGTCGGAGAGTGGGCCCGGGTCTGGCCGCTCAGCCGATTGATCCGGGCGATGGGGGCGTATTTTATCCGGCGCAAGTCCGGCAGCGAACTCTATCGTCAGGTTCTGTCCACCTATGTGCGCCACGCAACCGAAGCCGGCGTAACTCAAGCCATGTTTCCAGAAGGCGGGCTGAGCCTGACCGGCGCCATTGCGCGCCCCAAGCTTGGACTGCTCAAATACATTATGGATGGAACGTCGCCACAGGGGCGCGATGTGGTGTTTGTCCCGGTTGCCCTGAATTACGACCGTGTGTTGGAAGACACCATCCTGACCCGCGCGGCACTTGGAACAGAGCGGCGGTTTCGCGCGCGGATCGGCGTCATCGCACGCTGGATAGTGAAACAGATCTGGCGTCGTTTGATCGGCCGATACAAGCGGTTCGGTCTGGCGTCCGTCCGGTACGGCAGGCCGATCTCTCTCAAGGAATTCCGGGCTGAGGGCAGTGACGACATGATGACGGATTTGGCCCGGGCGCTGATGCAACGTATCCAGCATGCTATTCCGCTTGTGCCGGCACCAGCGGCCTGTTTGCTGGTGCGCGACAACGGCCCGATGTCCGAAGAAGACGTGCTGTCACAAATCCGACAGATGATGGAGCGCGATGATCCGCAGACCAAGGACAATTCGCAGGCCATATCAAATGCTTTGGATCAACTGGTTGAACGCCGGATTCTGAACCGACAGGGGAACATGCTGTCTGTATCAGGTCAGCGCGGCGATCTTCTGGACTATTACGCCGCATCCGTCCCGGCGGATTCAGGTAACCAGGTTTCTGCATCCGCAAAATAATTTTCTGCAACCGCTGGGTCATAAAATTACAATATGACGCCGAAAACGGTTGCAATATTACTCAGCGCCCAATATTCCAGTCTGTGAAGCGCGCGATTCTGCGTCGCGGCAAAGACACTGAACAGAGGAGGCCGGCATGGCTTTGGACACCGAAAGTGGTATCGCGTCGTACGAGGCACCTGAAAAAGATCTGTATGAAATGGGTGAAATCCCACCCATGGGATATGTCCCAAAGCAAATGTACGCTTGGGCCATTCGCAAAGAACGTCATGGTGAGCCGAACACCGCCATGCAGCAGGAAGTTGTGGATGTTCCGACCCTGGACAGCAACGAAGTGCTGGTTCTGGTTATGGCCGCAGGGGTCAACTACAACGGCGTCTGGGCCGCTCTGGGGCAGCCGATCAGCCCGTTTGATGGGCACAAAGCACCCTACCACATCGCGGGTTCGGATGCGTCGGGCATCGTTTGGGCCGTTGGCGATAAGGTGAAGCGCTGGAAAGTTGGCGATGAAGTTGTGATCCACTGCAACCAGGACGACGGCGATGACGAGGAATGCAACGGCGGTGATCCGATGTATTCGCCCAGCCAGCGGATCTGGGGCTATGAAACACCGGATGGCTCGTTCAGCCAGTTCACCCGCGTGCAGGCACAGCAGCTTATGCCGCGCCCCAAGCATCTGACATGGGAAGAAGCGGCGTGCTACACCCTGACGCTGGCAACCGCGTACCGGATGCTGTTTGGCCACGAGCCACACGATCTGAAACCGGGTCAGAACGTCCTAGTCTGGGGTGCATCCGGGGGTCTGGGGTCCTACGCGATCCAATTGATCAACACCGCAGGCGCAAATGCGATCGGTGTGATTTCAGACGAAAGCAAGCGTGATTTCGTTATGGGTCTGGGCGCCAAAGGTGTTCTGAACCGTCGTGATTTCAACTGCTGGGGACAATTGCCCACGGTCAACACACCGGAATATGCCGAATGGTTCAAAGAGGCCCGCAAATTCGGCAAGGCGATCTGGGACATAACCGGCAAAGGTAACAATGTTGACATGGTGTTCGAACACCCGGGTGAAAGCACTTTCCCGGTGTCGACCTTCGTTGTGAAAAAAGGCGGTATGGTCGTGATTTGCGCCGGAACATCGGGTTTCAACTGCACATTCGATGTGCGCTACATGTGGATGCACCAGAAGCGTTTGCAGGGCTCGCACTTTGCTCATCTGAAGCAGGCGGCAGCCGCGAACAAGTTGATGGTCGAGCGCCGCCTGGACCCCTGCATGTCCGAGGTTTTCACGTGGAATGACCTGCCCGAGGCCCATATGAAAATGCTGCGGAACGAGCACAAGCCGGGCAATATGTCCGTTCTTGTTCAGGCGCCACGTACTGGTCTGCGTACCCTCGAGGAAGTCCTGGACGCAGGCTAACAACCCGCCAGAGTTGTAGACAAAAAACGCCCGCGAACCACCTTGCTGGTTCGCGGGTGTTTTACGTTTTTCAGGCCTCTGACGATCTTTCAAATGCTTGCATTTTTACCCATCGCTATTTTGGGGGAGTAGAAACCGGCGAATAGGCCAAAAAAGATCATACATGTTATGGTTGTGTTAACCCTTCGTTAACTGTTTCAGAGAGACCCTGATGGCGCAAAATGAGTGGATATTGGACGTATTGTCGGACCTCAATGCTTTCGCCGTTGCGAATGGTTTGAGCGCGCTTGCAGAGCAGCTTGATGACACAAGACTGATCGCGGCTGCCGAGATTGCGTCCTTGAAGAACGAGGCACGGGCGCCCGCGGATGGCAACGAAGGTCGATTTGGGTCAAATCCTTCAGGATTTGGAAAACACCAAAACGCTTGAAGAACTCAGCGCCGTAGCTGAGCGTTTGCGGGACGCGTTGAACGTCGAGCACCTGACGTATCACTGGGTTGACGGTGCCGGAGATCAATACGGCTACACCACCTATTCAGACGCTTGGGATGAGCGCTACAGGGAAAAAAACTATCACCGTATCGACCCTGTGATCTTGGGGTGTTTCCAGCGGTTTCATCCGGTTGACTGGAAGTCGCTGGATTGGTCCGGCAAGGTGGCAAAGGCCTTCCTTCTGGATGCGCAAAACCATGGCGTTGGCAATCAAGGGTATTCCATACCAATTCGGGGTCCAAATGGTCAGTTCGCTTTGTTCACGGTCAACCACAGTTGTGATGATCAAACCTGGAAGAACTTTATCTCGACTTACGGGCGTGATTTGATTCTTGTTGCGCATTACATAAACCGCAAGGCGCTGGAGTTTGAAAAAGACAGGCAGCCGGACTGCCCGCGCAGCTTGTCGCCAAGGGAAATCGACGCGATCACACTTTTGGCGTTGGGATACAGCCGCGCCCAAGTGGCCCATTCCCTGACGATTTCCGAGCATACGTTGCGCGTTTACATTGAAAGCGCGCGCTCAAAGCTGGGCGCACATAACACAACCCACGCAATCGCCACGGCACTCAGCCGGGGATTAATAGTGGTTTAAGAGGCGAACGGCCTCCACACGCAAAATTAACCACGACTCTGTACTCCCTTCGTTCCTGCACAGGACGACAAGGGGAACAAGTCATGTTGCGTTATCTATATGCCGATGAGTTACACAGATTTCCGACTCTGGCAGAGGGGATGTTCAAAGATCGTGCGGATCAGTTCAAGACCAGGTTGGGGTGGGATGTCCACGTCAACGAGAAGGGCGAAGAACGGGACGAATACGATGATCTCAATCCGCTTTATGTCATCTGGGAAGAGCCGGATGGCAGCCACGGAGGGTCGATGCGTGTATTGCCTACGACCGGTCGGGTGATGATCAATGAGGTTTTTGGTCATCTGAATGGCGGCAAGCCGATTTGTAGCCCCCTGATCTGGGAGGTCACCCGGTTCTGCCTGTCCCGAACAGCCAGCCCGCATACTGCCGGCGCCATCATGTTGAGCGGCGGTGAAATGATGGAAGGTTTCGGCCTGACGCATATCGCCGGCGTATTTGATGCAAGGATGATCAGAATCTATCGCCTGATCGGGTCCTCGCCCGAGGTTCTGGGAACCCAGGGCAGCGGACGCGATCAGATTTCCGTCGGATTGTGGCCCTATTCCGCGGACGACTGCAACCGGGTGGCCGAGCGTGCGGGCATCCCGCGTGATCTGTCTCGGATGTGGTTCCAGGCCGCATTCGGACCGAAGAAACAGCACCGGTTCGCCCTGTCCGCTTAAGTGTCGGAAAACGCCAATCCACATCTGGTGATGGTCGGCGCGGCCCTGTAGGGTCGCGCCATGTCCTTGCCGAATGTAACGTTCTCAGATGATCAGGCCGCCGCGTATGACAGCATCGCCGAGATGCTGCGGGCAGCAGGTGTTGATCTCGAAGATGATGCCCTTCTGAAACTGCCAGGCGCAGGAAAATCCGGCGTGATGGCCGTAATCGGCAAGGCCGGTTCGGGCAAAACGCTGCTGTTGGCCGAGCTGTACAAGGCACTGGCAGAAACGGGTGTTCAGATCGTGTCCGGCGATTATGAAAGCCGCAAATCGAAAGACAAGCGCAGCCTTGCCATCCTGGCCCCGACGAACAAGGCTGCCAGCGTTCTGCGATTGCGTGGCGTGCCTGCGACCACGATTCACCGCATATTGTACACGCCGGTCTATGATCCGGAATACGAGCGTATTGCGGAATGGCTGGCCGGCAATGACGAACGCCCCGATATCGAAGGTTTGACGGATGAAGCCTTGGATCGTGCGGCTGCTTTTTACCAAAACAACAAATCTATCCCCGGGGCGCTGGCCGCCGCCGGTTTGCGAGGGTCGGATTTCATCACCGGGTGGAAGCGCCGTGACGAACCGCTGGATATCGGGTTCGTCGATGAGGCGTCGATGCTGGATGACCGCCAGTTCGATGATCTCAAAGAGATTTTCCCGACCCTTCTGTTGTTCGGCGATCCGGCTCAGCTGGCACCGGTAAATCAGTCTGGCAGCATGGTGTTCGAGGCATTGCCCGAGCCCAGGAAGCTGACACTTCAGCGCGTGCACCGCCAGGATGCAGACAACCCAATTCTGGATCTTGCGCATGCGCTGGCTGATCCGGCAATGGGCTTCGAGGATTTCGAGCGACTGATCGAAGACACAGCCCGTCGGGATGACCGGGTTGTCTGGGGCCAGCGGGTTGAGGTCGATCTGATGGCCCGAAGCCCGGTTCTCGTCTGGCGCAACACCACGCGCATTCGTTTGATACAGGCCTTCAGGCAAGTTCACGGCGCACCGGATACGGAATTGCTGGAAGGGGAACCGCTTATATGTGATGGGATCGAATTGCCCCTGAAACATCGCAAAAAACGGCTGGACCTTGAGGCGCGTGGGCTGATCAAAGGAGCTCAGGTGGTTTATCTGGGGCCGGGACGAAAGCCGGGGTTCTCGCGTCTTCACGTGATGGGGGCCGAAGACCCGCAGGTCAGCGCCGCGTCCATTGTTCAGATCGAAAAACCGGACGAGGAAGAGCCGTTTATTCCCTATGCCGCCCGCATGGGGGCGACCTTTTTGCACGGGGCGGCCGTGACGATCCACAAGGCGCAGGGGTCACAATGGGATACGGTTCAGGTGTTCGCTCCGGATCTCTATGCCGCCGCTCGCATGGGCCGGACCGAGGCCGGACAGCCATTGTGGAAGCGTTTGGCATATGTCGCGATCACGCGCGCGCAAGAGCGGCTGATCTGGGTGGTGCGCAATCGCCTGTCGAAACCCACGCACCCCCTGCGAGTGGATGACTTGAGGGCGATTCCGGCGGCTTCGCTGACATTGGAGGCGGAAGAGACATGAAATCCATCATCGTAACGGGTGCCAGTTCAGGTATCGGCCGGGCTACGGCCCTGCTGTTTCTGTCCCAAGGGTGGACGGTCGGGCTGTTGGCGCGCAGCAAGGACAAACTGGAAGCTCTGGCAAAAGAGCATCAGGCAGCCGTTGTCCTGCCTGCGGATGTGACCGACCCGAATGCGGTTGAACGGGCTTTCCGGTCTTTTACAGACCGCACCGGGCGGCTGGATGTTCTGTTCAACAACGCCGGGATCTTTGCGCCGGGCGGCACGATCGATGAGATCGCTCTGGACGATTGGTATCAAAGCGTCAACGTGAACCTGAACGGCATGTTCCTCTGCGCGCGCGAAGCCTTCAGGATCATGCGTCACCAAGACCCGCAGGGCGGCCGGATCATAAACAACGGCTCGATTGCCGCACATGTTCCGCGACCGAATTCGGTACACTATTCGGCCACAAAGCACGCCACTACAGGGCTGACGCGCAGTCTTTCGCTGGATGGGCGTCGCTTTGGAATCGCCTGCGGGCAGATCGATATCGGAAACGCGCGCACGCAGATGGTTCAGGGCCTTGTGGACGCGGCACAAGCCGCGGGCGAGACACCGGACCCGACGATGGCCGTGGAAGACGCCGCGCGTTCGGTCCTGCATATGGCAAGCCTGCCGCCCGAGGCCAATGTGCAGTTCATGACCGTCATGGCCACGACCATGCCCTATATCGGCCGAGGGTGACGGTTACTTTTCCCGCAACAGCCGGAAGGCTGTCGAGGCGCCCCAGCCTGCCGCAATCGCTATGACCAGCGACATCAGGCCGTACCAGACGGGCTGCTGGCGGGACATATTGTACAAAAAACGCTCCAGACCGACTTTCCGGACATCAATGATCGCTTCATATTGCGAGACGACCTCTCCGCCTCGGGTGAGGAAAATCCGGGCGGAATAATCGCCTTCGGTCAGGTCGGCGGGCATATCGATTGAAGTACGGAACAGGGTCTGTTCATCCACTGCTACGGTGTTTTCGCGGATCGAATACAGTTCTTCGTGTTCTCGAATTCTTATTACGGCGTCTGCAAAATCCTGTGCGCCCCGGATATGCATCGCGGCACCGACCGAGCGGATCGCGCGTTCGATCGAAATCCGGTAACGCAGGTCTTCGGTGTCGGACAGGATGTCGTCAAAGGGTCCGCTGGTTGCGACGGCGTAAAAGCTGGGTGCAAGGTCGACAAGAACACTGTCGGTGTTCACCCAGATCCCAAGCTTGCGTTCCTTGCGTCGCACGGTGACAGGCTCGGACGGACCCGCAACCGCGACGATGACTTCGACCGGAGGGCCGGAAGGGATTGGGGTTTCCCGCTTGATGGCTCCAAAAATCAGCAGCTCCGATCCGTCGAATGTCGCGGTGATGGCAACCCGGTCCTGGCTGAGACCAAGGACAACCTGTTCTTCCGCTGCCAAAGCGGGCGTGCAGAACAAGCACAGGGCGGCGATAAGCGAACGCAGCATCCTCAGTGCCCTCCGCCGCTGCCAAGCGAGTAGAGCTCGGCGGGTTCGATAAGCAGATCAAGTGCAAGCTTGCCACATACGGCCAGCACCAGAGCGGCAAGCAGCACGCGCAATTGTTCCGCCGGCATCCGGGCTCCGATCACGGTTCCGATCTGGGCGCCAATGACGCCGCCCACCAGCAGCAAGACCGCCAGAACAACATCAACCGTATAGTTGGTGGTGGCGTGCAGCATCGTGGTGAAGGCTGTCACAAAGATGATCTGAAACAGCGACGTGCCGACAACGACCTTGGTCGGCATACCCAGCAAATAGATCATGGCAGGGACCATGATAAAGCCGCCGCCAACGCCCATGATCGCCGACAAAACCCCAACGCACAGACCGACCAAGGCCGGCGGGATGACCGAGATATACAGGCCCGAGGTGCGGAAACGCATTTTGAAGGGCATGGCATGGACCCAGCCCCGCTGCCGGCGCTTGGCAGGGGCCGCGCCGCCCTTCTTGGCTTTACGCAGGGCCCTCAGGCTTTCGACAAACATCAGGCTGCCAATGACGCCAAGAAAAACAACGTAACAGAGTGTCACCAGCAGATCGACCTGACCCAGGCTTTTGAGATAGTTGAAAACAACCACGCCCAAAGCGGCCCCAACAAGCCCGCCAACCAGCAATACCGTTCCCATTTTTAGGTCCACGGTCTTTCGTCGGAAATGTGCCAGAACTCCGGAAAAAGATGATGCGACGATCTGATTGGCTTCGGTAGCAACAGCCACCGCCGGTGGAATACCGATGAAGAACAGCAGCGGGGTCATCAAAAAGCCGCCACCGACACCGAACATTCCGGACAGTATGCCAACCATGCCGCCCAACCCCAACAAGAGAAAGGCGTTTACTGAGACTTCGGCGATGGGAAGGTATATCTGCATGGGCTCTTCTAGTCGCACTGAGTTGAGAGGCGCAACGCCATAGCGTCGCATTCGCCTAAATATTTAAAAAATTGAATGTGACTAATCGGCACATACGACCAGACCTGCCTGTTTGCGCTGATCGGGTCTGCGGACAACTGCCAGTTTGCAGGAAGGTACACACTCATACCCTCTTAGAACGGTTGCGGCATGCAAAATCAACTCTGCATGCCGCTCCGCAGCGAACAGGACTGAAACTCAGTTCAGAACTGGCCTTATCAGCGCTCTTTGACGTAGGGTTCTCCGCCTGCCCGAGGTGGAATGGCTTTGCCGACGAAGCCGGCAAGGATCACCACCGTCAGAATATAGGGCAGGGCGTCCATCACCTGCACGGGAATCACGACGCCACCCAGATCGATATTTTGGAACCGCAGCGCGATCGCTTGCAGCAGACCAAACAGCAAGCAGGCCCACATGGCATGCCACGGGCGCCACTTGGCAAAGATCAGGGCGGCCAAGGCGATAAATCCACGACCGGCGGTCATTTCCTTGACAAACCCTGCCTGCAAGGCCGTAGCCAGATAGGCGCCTGCGATGCCGCACAGCACACCACAGATGGCGACGGCGGCGAACCGCAGGCCAACCACCGAGACACCGGCGGTGTCCACTGCGGCCGGGTTCTCACCCACCGCCCGCAGGCGCAGACCGAACCGGGTGCGATACAGAATCCACCAAGTGGTCGGAACCATCAGGAACGCGACATAAACCAGGATCGAATGGCCCGAGAGCAATTCGGAATAGATGGGACCAACAATTGGCACACCGCCGAGGGACTCGGCGAATGGGAAGTTGATCGGTTCGAACCGGCCCCCGCCAAACAGGGACGGTGTACGACCACCTTGCTGAAACCAGCTTTGCGCGACCAGGACGGTCAGGCCCGAGGCCAGAAAGTTGATCGCCACGCCCGATATCAACTGGTTGCCCCGGAAGGTGATCGACGCCAGCCCGTGCAGGCCCGACAGCAACAAAGAGGATGCGATACCAGCCAGCAGGCCCAGCCAAACCGACCCTGTGACAGCTGCGATTGCAGCTGAAAAGAACGCTGACATCAACATTTTGCCTTCGAGGCCGATGTCGAAGATCCCGGCCCGTTCCGAAAACAGACCGGCCAGACAGGCAAGCAGCAGTGGGGTGGACAGGCGAATGGTCGAATCCAGAACCTGAATGAGGGTTACAAAAAATTCCATCACTCAGCCCTCTTCCGCATACCCAGGAAAAGTTTTTCAAGCGGCATTCGCACCATGTTGTCCAATGCGCCGGTGAACAGGATGACCAGGGCCTGAATGACCACGATCAGTTCCCGCGGAATCGAAGCCCACAGCGCCAGCTCGGCGCCGCCCTGATACAGAAATCCGAACAAGAGCGCAGCCAGAAACACACCGAACGGATGTGAACGCCCCATCAGAGCCACGGCGATGCCTATGAAACCCGCTCCCTCGGTCGAGTTCATAACTAGTCGCTCGGCTTCGCCCATGACATTGTTGATGGCCATCAACCCTGCCAGCCCGCCGGAAATCAGCATCGCGACAATCGTGATGCGCACAGGTGAAATACCGGCATAGACAGCGCCGGTCTCGGAATGGCCGTAAGCCCGGATTTCATAACCCAGACGCGTGCGCCAGATCAGCGCCCAGACAACGACGCAGGCAAGCAACGCGATGAAGAAGGTGATGTTCGCAGGGGCGCCGCGGAAAACAACGTTCTCTGCGGTCGAGAACATCTCCTGGAAAGAGGGCAGATGCACGCTTTCAGAGAACCGCGCGGTGGCCGGATCCTGCGACCCTTGGGGGCGCATGACATTGACCAGCATGTAATTCAGGAAAGCAGCGGCGATGAAGTTGAACATGATCGTGGTGATCACGATATGGCTGCCACGCTTTGCCTGAAGATAGGCCGGAATGGCTGCCCAGAGCGCGCCGAACAGCATCGATGCCGCACAGGCGGCAAGCAAGGCAATGCTCCAATGCGGCCAGTCGACATAAAGACAGACCATGGCCACGCCTAGCCCGCCCAGCATCGCCTGACCTTCGCCCCCGATGTTGAACATACGGGCATGGAAGGCGACGGCCACCGCAAGACCGGTAAACATGAAGTTGGTCGCGTAATAGAGCGTATAGCCCCAGCCATAGGTCGATCCCAGCGCACCAGTGACCATCAATTTGACGGCTTCGACAGGGTTTTCGCCGATGGCGAGGATGACCAGCGCCGAAAGGATTGCGGCCAGTATCAGACTGATCAGGGGGATCAGAATGACATCGGCCCATTTAGGCATTTTTTCCATGTTACGCGGCCTCTCCCGCAACACCGGCCATCAGAAGGCCCAGTTCTTTTTCATCTGTCTCATGGGGCAGGCGTTCTCCCATGATATGTCCGTCAAACATCACCGCGATCCGGTCCGAGAGCGAGAAGATTTCTTCCAGTTCGACCGATACCAGCAGGATTGCCTTGCCCTGATCACGCAGCGCGACAATCTGTTTGTGAATGAACTCGATGGCGCCGATGTCCACGCCCCGCGTGGGTTGCCCGACCAGCAGCAGGTCAGGGTTGCGTTCAATCTCGCGGGCGACAACGATTTTCTGCTGATTGCCGCCCGAGAAACTTTTGGCTGCCAGCCAGGGATTGGGCGGGCGGACGTCGAATTTTTCGATCTTGGCTTCGGTATCGGCGCGCAACGCCGCGTTGTCCATGAAGATACCGCGTTTATAGGCCGGGTCGCGGTGATATCCGAAGGCCACGTTTTCCCAGGCGTGGAAGTCCATGATCAGGCCTTCGCGCTGCCGGTCTTCGGGCACGTGGGCGATGTGATGCGCGCGGCGGGCCTGACCATCTGATCCGGCCCCACTCAGTGCCAGCGGTTCGCCGTTCAGCTTGATCGTGCCCTGTCCGGGGCGCATTCCACCAAGAACTTCCAGCAGTTCGGATTGACCATTGCCGGCCACGCCGGCGATGCCGACGATCTCACCTGCGCGTACGGTCAGGTCGATATTTTTGACCCGTTCAACGCCTGCCGAATCAAAAACGCTGAGATTTTCGATCTCGAGAATGGGTTCGCCGGGCGTCGCGGGCACTTTGTCGACTTGCAGCAGAACCTTGCGGCCGACCATCAGCTCGGCCAGCTCCTCGGGGCTGGTCTCGGATGTTTTGACCGTGGCCGTCATTTGCCCGCGCCGCATAACCGATACCGTGTCGGTGTTTTCCATGATCTCGCGCAGTTTGTGGGTGATCACGATGACCGTTTTGCCCTCGGACCGCAGCCGGTCGAGGATGCGGAACAGCTGATCGGCTTCGGCTGGGGTCAACACGCCGGTCGGTTCGTCCAGAATCAGAATTTCGGCCTTGCGGTACAGCGCCTTCAGGATCTCGACCCGCTGCTGCATCCCCACGCCGATCTCGTCGATGCGCTTGTCGGGATCGACGAACAGTTCGTATTCTTCCTCGAGCTCTTTCAGCTCTTTGCGGGCTTTTGCCAGTGATGGCGCCAGCAGCCCGCCATCCTCGGCGCCCAGTACGATGTTTTCCAGAACTGTGAAATTTTCCACCAGCTTGAAATGCTGGAACACCATCCCGATGCCCGAGGCGATGGCCGCCTGGCTGTCCGGGATGTCGGTCTTGGTCCCATTGATCCAGATCTCACCTTTGTCGGCTTTGTAAAAGCCGAAAAGAATGCTCATCAACGTGGATTTGCCTGCGCCGTTTTCACCGATGATCCCATGGATCGTACCGGGTGCAACGCTGATCGAGATGTCTTTGTTGGCCTGAACTGGCCCAAAGGCTTTTGATATCCCTTTGAGCTCAATGGCTGGGACGGTCATGTCTTGCCCTCAACTGCCGAGAAACCCATCCGGCTGTCCGCCCGGATGGCGAAGTGGGTGGCGAGGCGGAAGGCACTCTCCCGCCCCGCGCGTTATCAGAACTGCAGCGCCGGGCAGCTGTCGTTCTCGTAATAGCTTACAACTTCGATGTCGCCGTTGATGATCGCCTTGCGAGCTTCGTCGACGGCGTCGCTCATGCGAACCGAAACAAGCTCTTTGTTGTTTTCATCCATTGCAACGCCGACCCCATCTTCGGCCAGACCCATGATGAAAACGCCGGTTTCAACGTTTTCGCCTGCTTTCATCGCTTCATAAACAGCGACGTCCACACGCTTCAGCATCGAAGTCAGCACTTTGCCTGGGTGCAGGTGATTCTGGTTGCTGTCCACACCAATCGACAGGATGCCTTCGTCAGCCGCAGTTTGCAGAACGCCAACGCCGGTTCCGCCGGCCGCAGCGTAAATCACATCAGCGCCCTGGCTGATCTGCGCTTTTGTAAGCTCCGAACCCTTTACCGGATCGTTCCAGGCAGCAGGTGTTGTTCCTGTCATGTTGGCAACAACATTGATGTCTGGGTTCACGGCCTTCGCACCCTGGGCATAGCCGCATCCGAAATGGCGAATCAACGGGATGTCCATACCTCCGATGAAACCAACGGTGCCGGATTTCGACGCCATAGCGGCCATCATGCCGACCAGGTAGGACCCTTCGTGCTCGGCAAAGCCAATCTGGCGGATGTTTGGAGCGTCCAGCCAAGTCACGTCAACAGCGACGAATTTGGTGTCGGGGTAATCACTTGCAACAGCCGCCAGGGCGTCAGCGATTCCGAACCCCATGGTGATGATCGGATTTGCACCGGATTCCGCAAAACGGCGCAGGGCCTGTTCGCGCTGCGGTTCTGCCTGAATTTCGATTTCCAGATACTTGCCGCCGGTTTCATTTGCCCAGCGCTGCGCGCCGTTATAGGCGGCCTCGTTGAAGGACTTGTCGAACTTGCCGCCCAGGTCAAAGATCACCGCCGGTTCGGCCAGAACCGCTCCGGCTGACATTGCGACGGCAGCGGCAGCACCCATCAAGGATTTCATCAGGGTCATTTCAGTCTCCCAATTTTATTTTGTTGGCACAGGGTCAGATTAGCCCCGTTCACCCACTTTTAGCGAGCATAACTGTTGTGATGGCGGGTATTAAGGGGGTTTGCAACCACCATGGTCAACTGAATTCTGACCAAATGGTCTAAAAAACGGGCGATTGCCGTAGGGGCAGGCGGCATTCCATTACAAGTGCATCAGTTTTTTGGCCCGTTTCGCGCGCATAATACGCCTTGCGCAGCCCGCACTGCCGATATCCGCATCGATTGTACAGGGAAATGGCCGCAATGTTGTCGGCCGCGACATCCAGAAAGGCACGCGTTGCCAGCAAATCGATCGCCTGATCATGCCATTCCTGCATGAGTCGAAGTGCCAGGCCCTGCCTTTGAAACGAAGGGTGGGTCGCAATTGTCAGCAACTCGGCTTCGCCCGCAATTACCTGAAACAGTGCAAAGCACCGGGAATCTCCGACGGCATGAGTAAAGCGGTTTTCAAGAAGGGCGGCGAATTCATCTTCTGTCCAGCCGCGCGAGTGCGAAAACGCTGCGGCATGGGTCGATGCCATCTCGTGCGGTGTCATTCGTTCAGCAGGACAGGGGGGGTATCACGGGACGGAGCCGCGTCGGCGGGCCTGACGTACAAAGGTGCCGGCGGCAAACTGGTACGATCCCAGCGCCGTGCGGCCACAAGGGCGATGGATTGTGCCAGCAAGGCAGGGTCAGAGCAGGAGAACAACGGCCCGCCAAGTTCCGCTTCGGCCCGAGGCAAGAGACACGGATCGGCACCGGGCATTTTCACATAAACTTGGTCGCGTGGGGCAGGGATCGCCGGTATCTGCCCGTCTTCCGCCAGCTCACGCAGGGCATCGAAGCCGGAAACTCCGACCGCAGGGATTTCAAGCCCAAGTGCAAGACCCCGCGCGGCCGAGACCGAAATACGGATGCCGGTGAAGTTGCCGGGCCCAATCCCAACGCCGAGCGCGTCCAAACCGGCCCAATCACACCCGGTTTCCGCCAGAACGTCTTCCAACAGCGGAATCAATCGTTCGGCCTGACCGCGTGGCATCGCTTCGGCACGAGACGTCACGATTTCGCCGTCGCGCAACAAAGCGGCCGCGCAATGCGCGGCCGATGTGTCAAACGCCAGAATCGTCGGGTTAGACGGCAACAGGGCGAACCTCGGTCACTTCTGGAATGTAATGGCGCAGAAGGTTTTCGATACCCATCTTCAGGGTCAATGTCGAAGACGGGCAACCCGCGCAGGCCCCCTGCATGTGCAGATAGACCACGCCGCGATCAAATCCGTGGAACGTGATATCACCCCCATCCTGAGCCACGGCAGGACGCACACGGCTGTCCAGCAAGTCCTTGATCTGGTTGACGATATCAGCGTCTTCACCAGAGTGCTCGGCATGGCCCGAGGCTCCGGCGGAATCTGCGCCCATAACAGGTTGGCCGGATTGATAATGCTCCATCACCGCGCCAAGAATGGCCGGTTTGATGTGGTCCCACTGAACGTCGTCCGATTTGGTAACGGTGACAAAATCGTTGCCAAAAAACACGCCAGTCACACCGTTGACCGCAAAAATGCGTTTGGCCAGAGGCGATTTTTCGCCCGCTTCCGCAGTTGGGAAATCCGCTGTTCCAGCTTCCAGCACCGTTTGGCCGGGCAGGAATTTCAACGTGGCCGGATTGGGGGTGGATTCGGTCTGGATGAACATGAGGGCGCTCCGTCTGATGTGCTTCTGATATGCGCGCAGGCGCACGGGAAGTCAAGATTTGGAACGATTCTAAATTGTGGAAGAGTATTCTAATGCGTCATCCAGACGGTCATCGCCCCAGAACAACTCTTCCCCGGCCAGAAAACTTGGTGCACCAAACAGGCCAAGCGCCTTGGCGCGGGCAGATTGTTCGAACAGGGCCTGTTTTATTTCCGGGTCCCCTGCGCGGTTCATCAGGCTGCTGCGCAGCCCTGCCTCTTCGAGGCAGGAGGCCAGTACGCTGTCCTCTGAGATATTCTGCCCGGCGCCGAATTCGGCGCTGAAGACGGCCCGAACAAACGCAGCCCGTTCCCGATGATCCTCGATGGCCAGAACCAGACGTGCTGCCCTGAGCGAATTCTGCGGAAATGGATCAGGCTTTGCAAAAGGAAGCCCGCGCGCCTTGCACAGACGTTCCATATCGCGCCACATGTACCGCCCTTTGGCCGGATACAGGTTGAAAGGTGAGGTGCGCCATCCTTGTTCCGCGAAAATCGGACCCAACAGGAACGGGTGCCATTCAATGGCAACGCCTTTGTTTTGCGCGGCCGCTTCGATCCGCATCGCGCTGAGGTAGGAATAGGTCGAGGCGAATTCGAACCAAAACTGTATCGTCTTCGCCATCGCCGCGCCTCAGGTTATTTCTTCCAGCTTCTCTTTGCTCAGATTGCCCGGAACGATCGTGATCGGAATCGGCAGGCTCCCCGAATTCTTCGTCAGTTGAGTCACCAAGGGACCAGGACCTTTTTTGTCGGTCCCCGCCCCAAGTACAAGAACACCAATCTCGGGATCGGACTGAACATGTTCAATGATCTGTGCCACGGGATCACCTTCGCGAATGGCCAGTTCAGGTTCCACGTTCTGCTTGTCCCGCATCCATTTGGCAAACACTTCGAAATGCGCGTGGATACGTTCGCGGGCTTCTTCACGCATGGTTTCGGCCACACCGATCCAGTGATTGAACTCGTCGGGCGGGATGACAGACAGGACCGTCACACCACCTCCGGTATGGGCAGCCCGCATCGCGGCAAACCGCATCGCGTTCAGGCATTCGCGGCTGTCATCCAGAACGACTAGGAACTTACGCATGGGTATCCTCTTTAGGTTTCCGGGATCATGCCCGACCGATCGCACGCTGGCAACTCGGGCAAGCCTGAGGCTTTGCGCTAGCGTTCGCTTGCAGCCCAATCCCAATAAAGCGCGCGGGCACGGCGAGCAACAGGACCCACCTGAAAATGCGTATCCTCCAGCGCAGTTACCGGTGTGACCTTGCTCATGTTGCCGGACATGAAGACCTCGTCGGCCTCGTGGAAATCCTCGAAGCTCAGAACCGTTTCGTGGACCTTTACTCCATCTGCGCGCAGGTTTTTGATATGCCGTGCTCGGGTAATGCCGGCCAGGAAGGTTCCATTCGGGATCGGTGTAAAGACTTCGCCATCCTTCACCATGAAGATGTTGGCCGTCGCCGTTTCCGCCACATGCCCCATCGCATCGGCCACCAAAGCGTTGGAAAAGCCTTTCGAGCGCGCCTCTTGCAGCATGCGGGCGTTGTTGGGGTAAAGGCACCCCGCCTTGGCGTTTACGACCGCGCTTTCCAGAACCGGGCGGCGGAAGCGCGTGGTCGACAGAGTGGCCGACGCGGTTTCCGGGGCCATCGGGATTTCTTCCAGGCAGATGGCAAAACCGGTGCTGTTTTCCTGCGGGACTATTGCCGTGCTGTCACCGTCGATCCCCCAGTACATCGGACGAATGTAAACGGCTGTGTCCGGGCTGTAGGCCTGCAACCCTTCGCGTATCAACTCGACCATCTGTTCGGTCGTCATGGTCGGCGTCAGCATCAAGGCTTCGGCTGACCGGTTCACCCGTGCGCAATGGGCCTCCAGATCCGGGGCCACGCCGTCAAAATATCGCGCGCCGTCAAAGACCGAAGATCCCAGCCAGGCGCCATGATCCGCCGCACGCATGATGGGTGCGTCCCCCTCATGCCATTGGCCTTGAAAATAGGTCCGGATGTTCGTGCCGGTTGCCATGACGCCCTCCTTTGATTCAGGCAAACCCTAGGAGGGCGTCAGGCGAAGGTCCAGTGCAATCAGCGTGATGCGGCGCCGACCATGCCAACGATTTCGTAGGTCTTTTGCAGGATCGGAGCAGCGATTTCACGTGCGCGCTCGGCGCCGCGGGCGAGAATCCGGTCAATCTCGGCCTGATCCCCCATCAGGCGTGACATTTCGGTCGAGATCGGAGCCAGTTTCGCCACTGCCAGATCGGCCAGCATCGGTTTGAACTCACCGAACTGCTTGCCGCCTACTTCGGACAGAACCTGTTCGATGGTTTGATCGTTCAGGGCCGCGTAGATATTGACCAGGTTACGCGCCTCGGGGCGGTCCTCGAGCCCTTCGGCCTCTGACGGCAGAGCATCAGGGTCGGTCTTGGCTTTGCGGATTTTCTTGGCAATCGCTTCGGCGTCATCCGTCAGGTTGATCCGGCTCATGTCAGAAGGATCGGATTTCGACATCTTCTTTGATCCGTCCCTCAGGCTCATGACCCGTGTGGCCGCACCTTCGATCACCGGCTCGGTGACGGGAAAGAAATCGACGCCGAAATCGTTGTTGAACTTGATGGCGATGTCGCGAGTCAGCTCAAGATGCTGTTTCTGGTCTTCCCCGACCGGTACGTGGGTCGCGTGGTAGATGAGGATGTCCGCAGCCATCAGTGATGGGTAGGCAAACAGGCCCAACGAGGCATTCTGCTGGTTTTTGCCCGCCTTGTCTTTCCACTGGGTCATCCGCTGCATCCAGCCCATGCGGGCGACGCAGTTGAAGATCCAGCCAAGCTGCGCATGTTCCGGCACCTGGCTTTGGTTGAACAGGATCGATTGTTCCGGATCGATACCAGCTGCAATGAAGCCCGCGCACAGTTCACGCGTATTGTGGGTCAGTGCCGCGGGGTCCTGCCAAGTGGTGATCGCATGCAGGTCTACCATGCAGTAGATGGTTTGAAACTCTGCACCCTGCATATCCACAAAGCGCTTCATCGCGCCCAGATAGTTGCCCAGGGTCAGCCCGCCAGAAGGCTGGATGCCGGAAAACACGCGCGGCGTGAACTGGGTCTCGGTCATCAAAGGGAACTCCTGTCTGGAAAAATCAGCCCCCGTCGCTTACCCATGAGGCAAAGGGACGTCAACAGCCGCGAAAGGCCAGCCCGATGAGCAGTGAGCATTACACACCCGCCGTAAACCCGTTGCCGCCTGTTGTGGTGGCGCTGGTTCTGTTCATCATCGGCATCGAACTGGCCTTCACGCTGGGATCGCGCGGTCTGGTCGGAGGGCCGGCGGCAGTGGGCTGGCGTTTGGACGCGATACAGCACTATGCCTTCTCGGCGGATATTTTCGATTGGATGGTGCTGAACGGGCGTTGGCCGTTCGAACATCTGGTCCGGTTCGTGACCTATCCCTTTGTATCCGCCAACTTTACGCAGGCGATTTTTGTCTGTGTCTTCGTTCTGGCGATGGGAAAAATGGTTGGTGAGGTCTTCGGTGGTGTCCCCATGCTGCTGATCTTCGTCGTCTCGGGGATTGGCGGCGCGTTGAGTTATGCCGTTTTGTTGGACCCGCGCTATCCCCTGATCGGAGGGTTTCCACCTGTTTATGGCCTGATCGGAGCATTCACGTGGTTGTTGTGGCGCAAACTGTCGCTTGTGGGGGCAAATCAGGCAAGGGCGTTCCAACTGATCGCCGTTCTGATGGGCATTCAGTTCCTATTTGGTCTGATCTTCGGCGGAAACGCGGAATGGGTCGCCGATCTGGGCGGGTTTGCCACCGGCTTTGGCATGTCCTTTCTGGTGGCGCCGGGGGCCTGGGCCCGGATCGTCGGGCGCATCCGCCGCGATTGATCAGGCCCGGCGCAAGGCGCGTTTGAACTCTGACAATCTGAACGCTCCCAGGACATGACCAAGACAAAAATACGAGACGGCGGCGACCACGATCAGGACCAAAAGCGCAAGATAGCGCCAGCCGGGAATGTCCAGCGTCCAACCTAAGAAGTGGATCAACGCAAACAAAACCGCGCCCATACCGACCGAGGCCAGAACGATCCGGCCTGCACGTGCCCTGAAACGATCATCGAAACGCGCTTCTTCGCCCATGCGACGTGCCCCGATCGCCAGAAGAACAACCATGGCCCAGCCGGCAGTTGACGCGGCAATCGCAGGGGCGATCCAACCCACCAGCGGGAAAAGGCCAAACGCCAAGGCTGCGTTCACGACCATTGCGACCACCGCATAGCGAAACGGGGAACGCGTATCCTCGCGCGCAAAGAAAAGGGGTTGCAGCAGTTTTTGCAGCATGAATGCAGGCAGACCGATGCCATAGATCGCGACCGCCAGCGCTGTCGCAGCGGTATCCTCGGGGCTGAACTGTCCCCGTTCGAACAGCACCGAAACCAGCGGGTTCGGGATGATCAGGAACGCCACGGTCGAGGGCAGCGTCAACAGCAGCATGAATTCCCCGGCGCGGGAAAACGCGTTGCGGGCCCCTTCCTTGTCGTCGGCGCGCAGGCGGCGGGACAGGTCGGGCAGCAGGACAATGCCAATGGCGATTCCGACGACGCCCAAAGGCAGTTGGTACAGGCGATCCGCGGCGAACAGCCAACTCACGGCCTTTTCGGTCTTTGACGCCACCAGCTGTCCGACCACCAGATTGACCTGCGTAACCCCCATGGCCAAGGCGGCGGGAACCGCGATGCGGACCATCCGGCGCATCTCGGGCGTCAGGTGGGGCAGGCCGGGGCGGATACGGATACCTGCACGTTCGGTCGCCACCCAGACCAGCACCAGTTGTGCGACGCCGGCGACCGGAATGACCGAGATCAGCCATCGTATCACCTCACCGCCAGAGATGGCCCCGGCGATCAGCGCGGTGCAGGCAAAGATGTTCAGCAAAACAGGTGCCGCTGCGGCCGCTGCGAACCTGCCGGTGGCGTTCAATACCCCCGAAAACAACGCCGCCAAGGACATGAAAAGGATATACGGGAACACGACATAGCCATAGTCCACGGCCAGCTCGAAACGTTCATCCCCATGGAACCCTTCGGCCGTCAGCCACACCAGACCCGGCATGAAAACCATGGCCAGCCCGACCAGCGCCAGAACGGCCACGGCCAACAGGTTGAACGCATCTTGCGCGAACCCTTGGGGGTTCTCGTCCGCCTCCAGCCGTTTCGAGAACATGGGCACAAAAGCAGCGTTAAACGCACCTTCGGCGAAAAAGCGGCGGAACATGTTCGGCAGGCGAAAGGCCGCGACGAAAGCATCCATCACCGGCCCGGGGCCGATGAAGGCGGTCAGCAGAATTTCCCGCAGAAACCCCAGTATTCGACTGGCCAGCGTCCAGAAGCCGACCGTGAACAGGCCTGAAAACAAACGGATCTGCTTCATGAGGCCGCACGCTCAGCACCTTCGGTGATCGCCTTGCGCAGCTTGGCCTCAAGCCCACGTTGCTTGCTTTCCGAATGGTATTTCAAGCCGAACATATCTTTGACGTAAAACGTATCGACCACCTGTTCGCCATAGGTCGCGATCACGGCATTGGCGATGTAGACATTCGCTGCGGCGAGGGTCCGGGTCAGGTCAAACAACAGCCCCGGACGGTCGCGGGTGTCCACTTCGATGATCGTGTATATTTCAGAACCGTCATTGTCGAAGGTGATATGCGTTGGAACGTTGAAGGCACGCTCGCGTTTCTTGATCTTGTCGCGTGATTTCAACGCCTCCTTCGCAACCACTTCGCCGCGCAATGTCTTGTGGATCATCTGCGTAAGACGTGGCAGGCGCGAGGCTTCAAACGGGTGCCCTTCGGCGTCCTGAATCCAGAATGCATCGGTGACGTAGCCGTCTTTGGTCGTATAGCTGCGCGCATCAACGACATTGGCGCCGACCAGGGCCAGCGCGCCGGCAATGCGGGCAAAGATACCGGGGTGGTCGCCCATCGCAAAACAGGCTCGGGTTGCGTCGCGATCCTCGTCCGGTTGCAGGCGGATCTCCATCGCGCCGGGGTCGCCGCTTTGTTCCAGCGCACGCAGCATGTTCGCAAACTCGACATGTGTGGCCAGATTGAGACCCTGCCAATATGGGTCATAGTGGCGCCCCGTCTCGGATTTGAGGTCGGCCTTGGACCAGGCTGCCAGTTCGGTGCGCAGGGCTTTCTTTGCCTCGGCGCCGCGATTGGCGCGGTTGAGGTCCTCCATCCCGGTTTCCAGCGCGCGCTTGGTTTCGGCGTGAAGGGCACGCAAAAGCGTGGCTTTCCAGTTGTTCCATGTGTTCGGCCCCACGCCGCGAATGTCGCAGACGGTCAGAACGGTCAACAGGTCCAGCCGTTTGACGGTTTGAACTGCCTTGGCGAAATCACGCACTGTGCGGGGGTCTGAAATGTCACGTTTCTGTGCCATATCGGACATGAGCAGGTGATAACGCACCAGCCATTCGACCGTTTCCGAATCTGCTTTGTTCAGGCCCAGTCGTGGTGCCACCTTGCGCGCGATCTGTGCTCCAAGAATCGAGTGATCTTCGGGTCGTCCCTTTGCGATATCATGCAGCAACAGGGCGACATACAGCACCTTGCGATTGACCCCACCTTTCAGAATCGAAGAGGCAAGAGGCAGCGATTCGATCAGCTCTCCGCGTTCGATCTGGGCCAGGTTCACGATGCACTGGATGGTATGCTCGTCCACCGTATAGCTGTGGTACATGTTAAACTGCATCATTGCCACGATGGGCTCGAACTCGGGCAGGAAGGCGGACAGTACACCCAGTTCGTTCATCCGCCGCAAGGCTCGCTCTGGGTTGCCGTGTTTCAGCATCAGGTCCAGAAAGATGCGCCGCGCTTCTTTGTCATTTCGCATTTCGTCGTCGATCAGATGCAGATTTGCCGCCACCAGACGCATGGCATCCGGATGGATCAGCATTCCCGTTCGCAAGCCTTCTTCGAACAGGCGCAGAAGGTTTACCTTGTCGGACAGAAATTTGTCAGGGTCCGCTATGTCCAGACGACCGTGAACAACCCGGTATCCCGCTTTGACCCGCCGGCGTCTGCGGAAAATACGCTCCAGCAAAGGTGCGCCTTTCACGTGCAGCGCCTCAAGCTTCGTCAGAAAAATCCGCGTCAACTCGCCCACACGCGTGGCTTCGCGGAAATAGCGTTGCATGAACACCTCGACCGCCCGGCGACCGGCGTGATCCTCATAGCCCATGCGCGCGGCAACCTCGACCTGCATGTCAAAGGTCAGTTGCTCGGTGGCGCGACCCGTCACCAGATGCAAATGCGAACGAACGGCCCAAAGAAATTCTTCGGCCTGAACGAAGGTCTTGAACTCTTCCGGGGTGAAAAGGCCCAAAGGCACCAGCTCGGCCACGTCCTGAACGCCATAGATATACTTTGCGATCCAGTAGAGGGATTGGAGGTCGCGCAACCCCCCTTTGCCCTCTTTCACGTTGGGTTCGACCTTGTAGCGCTCACCCTGTTTCAGGTGCCGCTCATCTCGTTCGTTCAGTTTGGCTTCGATGAATTCCCGCTCGGTTCCTTTGAACAGCTCGGTTTTCAGGCGTCGCTCAAGCTCGTCGGCCAGTGCCTTGTCGCCCGCCAAATAGCGTTGTTCAAGCATTGCCGTGCGGATCGTGAAATCCTCGGTGCCCAGCCGAAGGCAGTCTTTGATCGTGCGCGAGGAATGCCCGACCTTAAGCCTGAGATCCCAAAGGATATAAAGCATCGATTCGATGACGCTCTCGGCCCAGGCGGTGATTTTGTAGGGGGTCAGAAACAGCAGATCGACATCAGAAGACGGTGCCATTTCACCGCGCCCGTACCCGCCAACGGCCAGTACGGCGATCTTTTCACCTTGTGTTGGCGTCGCAAGCGGATGCAAACGCGTGCTGGAGACCAGCATCGCGGTTCCGACCAGCTGGTCCGTCAGGTAGGTATAGGAGCGGGTCAGCGCGCGCGCGTCGAACGGACGCTCGCTGAAGGCATCGGCAATGGCTTTACGGCCCGCTTTCTGAGCGTCACGCAGGATGCGCACTGTTTCAGAACGCATTTTGCTGTTGTCAGAGCTGGTCTCGAACACCTCAGCCAGCGCATCATTGACGCTGACGCTGTCAAAGATGTTTTCGGCAGGGCAAATTAGCGCGCCATCCGGCGCCATGGTCTCGCCCGATCGCTCAGAAACCGGCACCAGAGAAGCTTTGCGGGGCAGGGTCAATCACAACCACCTGTTTATTCTGAATCGTCGCTACGGCAAGGCCGCGTTCATTGGTGCCGTTCGGGCGGAGGCGGAAGATACCGCCAACACCTTGGAAACCGGCATTTTGGGTCAGGGCAGCACCGGTCAGAGCATTGGATTTGCCCTGGCTGACCAAAGCACCAATCGCCGCTATTCCGTCATAGGCCAGACCGCTGATCGGATGAGGCGCTTCTCCATATGTCGCGTTATAGCGTTGACGATAGGCTTGGGCCTTTGACGGGTCGGGCAGGGCGAACCATCCCCCTTGCACGCCCGGCAGCTCCAGCGTTTGCGGGGGGATATCCCAACGGGTTAGACCGATGAATTGTGTCGTCGCCGGAGAAACGCCGGCCTCAGGCAGCAATTGCGAGAAAAGTGGCAAGGCACCCGCTGTCGTTGCCGTCATGAAAATCGAGTCCGCCCCTGTCGAATCGACGGTGGCCTTGATGGTGGGAACCGAGTTGATGACACCCTGTTGCGACCGGTCGTATCCGACCGTTCCCGCATTGTTGACCCGGCTGTTTGCCAGAGCATTGGCGATGGCAGCTTGCCCCACTTGCCCCGCGGCATCATTGCTGTGCACGATAACCGTGTTCGTTTTGCCTTGCCTGCCCGCATAATTCACCAGCCGGTTGGCGGTGTTTTCAAAGGTCGGTCCAAGTACAAATACATTGCCACCCGCAATGCTGGTGTTGTTCGAGAACGAAAGAACATTCACGTTATTGTTCAGTACGGCCAGTCCGGCAGCGTTTGCCGCCTGGGCGTAAACAGGGCCGACAATGATCTTGGCGCCTTCGGCAACGGCCTGCTGGGCCACCGCTGTCGCCGTGGTCGGGTTTCCTGCTGTATCGTAAACACGCAGGTCGATTTTGACGTTAGGCAGATCGGACATTGCCATACGGGCCGCATTCTCAAGGCTCTGCGCCAGCGCGGCGTCGCCCGAGCGGGGAACCAGCAAAGCAACCGGAACAGGATTCGACGTGTCAATCGAAGGGCCACCCCCAACGCCGCCCGGCTCACAAGCGGCCAGAAATGCTGCGGTCGTCAGGGCAATGGCGGCTTTCGCCAGCTTGCTTACGGGCTTGCAAACGGTAAACATCTAAATGAAAACTCCCTGATCCGGCGGCTGTGAATGCTTCTGTTCTGTTGAGCCGCGATAATAAACGTCACGCTGTGAGGGTCCAGCTTTGAATTTCCAAAAGATCAGATTGGCTGCGGGCCTGTATTTTGTTGCCACTCCGATCGGAACCGCGCGCGACATTACGCTCAGGGCGCTGGATGTTCTGGCCTCGGCCGATGTGATAGCGGCGGAGGACACCCGGAGCCTGCGGCGGTTGATGGAAATCCATGGCATCCCCCTGGAGGGTCGGCATATCCAAGCCTACCATGATCACAGCGGCGCCGGGGCGCGTGGCAGGCTTATGGATGCCTTGGCACAGGGGCAATCGGTCGCCTATGCATCCGAGGCGGGTATGCCGCTGATCGCTGATCCGGGATATGATCTGGGCAAGCAGGCGGCCGAAGCCGGGCATATGGTGACCTGTGCGCCCGGGGCATCCGCTGCCATAACAGCGCTGACCCTGGCGGGCCTGCCAACGGATTCATTCTTTTTCGCAGGTTTCTTGCCCAATGCATCGGGCGCACGCCGGACCCGGATTGAGGCTTTGAAAAACATACCAGGCACCTTGGTGTTCTATGAATCCCCAAAACGCGTCTCGGCCAGCCTTGCAGATCTTGCGGAATGCCTGGGGGCAGACCGTCAGGCGGCCTTGTGCCGTGAACTGACGAAAAAGTTCGAAGAAATCCGTCGTGGAAGCCTGGCGGATCTGGCGGCGGAAATTCAGGAAAAACCGGTCAAGGGTGAGATCGTTCTGCTGGTGGACCGTAGCCATTCGCAAAGTGTTAACGAATCCGACGTAGAAGAGGCTTTGAAGCGAGCTTTGGAAACTCATTCGGTCAGGGACGCAGCGGATCTTGTGTCAGAAATGTATGATCTGCCGCGCCGTCCAATTTACCAGAAAGCTCTGAAACTGGGAAAGGGATGACATGGGGCGGCGTGCAATTCAGGGCTCGGTTTCCTATCAGGCGGGACAGTCAGCCGAGCTTCGGGTAGCCATGGACTACGAGCGCCGGGGGTTTGCAATTGCGCATCATCGGTGGCGGGGTGCCGGTGGTGAAATCGATCTGATTGTGCGGGACGGCGATGGGCTGGTGTTCATCGAGGTCAAGAAAAGCTCCAGTTTCGAAAAAGCTGCAGCCCGGATCAGCCAAAGACAAATCGACCGAATCTGTGCTTCAGCCGCGCAATACCTGGAAAACGAACCAGGTGGGCAATTGACCAATGTCCGCTTTGACGCGGCACTGGTAGATGGCACTGGCGCGGTTCAAATCATCGAAAACGCCTTCGGTCACGCCTAAGCCCCATTGAACCCTCAGGCCTGCTGGGCCATGTATCTTGCGTGAAACTGAGGGACACGCCATGAAAATCGCCTTTCAAATGGACCCGATCGGGGCCGTGGACATCAACGCCGACAGCTCATTCCGTCTGGCGGAAGAGGCGCAGGCGCGCGGTCATTCGTTGTTTTTCTATGGGCCGGATCAGCTGGCCTATCAGGAAGGTCGTATCACGGCGCGCGGCCATGACATGACTGTGCAGCGGGTCGCTGGCGATCCAGCGGTTCTGAGCCCCGAACGTGAAGTTGACCTGGCCGATTTCGACGTGGTCTGGCTGCGTCAGGATCCACCCTTTGACATGCATTACATCACGTCCACCCATCTGCTGGACCGCCTGAAAGGGCAAACGCTTGTGGTCAACGACCCGTTCTGGGTTCGGAACTATCCTGAAAAACTGCTGGTTTTGGATTTCCCTGACCTGACGCCGCCGACAACGATTGCCCGTGACATAAAAACGATCAAGGCGTTCAAGGAAAAGCACGGCGATATCATCCTCAAGCCGCTTTATGGCAATGGCGGTGCGGGCGTGTTCCGACTGGATGCCAATGACCGCAATCTGACCTCTCTGCACGAGCTGTTCACGGGGTTCTCGCGCGAGCCTCTGATCGTGCAAAAGTTCCTGCCGGATGTCAGCAATGGCGACAAGCGGGTGATCCTCGTGGACGGTGAACCGGTTGGCGCAATCAACCGGGTGCCGGCCGCGGGCGAAACGCGGTCAAACATGCATGTGGGCGGGCGCCCGGAAAAGATCGGGTTGTCAGAGCGTGATCTGGAGATCTGCGCCGCCATCGGGCCGCTGCTGAAGGAAAAAGGTCAGATTTTTGTCGGGATCGACATCATTGGCGACTATCTCACCGAGATCAACGTGACCTCGCCCACCGGTATTCAAGAGCTGGAACGGTTCGACGGCGTGAACATTGCCGAAAAGATCTGGCAGGCGATTGAAGCCAAGGTTTAAGCCATGACGCGGGCGCTGATGCGAAAGCTCAGCGCCTCTGCGACATGTGGCCTGCGGATGTCGGTTGAACCGTCCAGATCGGCGATCGTTCGCGACACTCTCAGGATCCGATGAAAGGCACGGGCCGATAGGCCGAACCGATCTGCGGCCTTCAGCAAAACCGCTTTTCCTTCTGCATCGGGTGTTGCGATCTGTTCCAGAACCTTGCCTTCGGCGTCGGAATTCTGGCGCATCTCTGGCATTCCCCGAAACCGCTCTGCCTGTATGGCGCGGGCGGTTTCAACCCGCCCGGCAACCGTCGCCGAGCTGTCGCCGGATGGGGGCAGATCAAGATCGGTGAAGCCCACAGGCGGAACTTCGATCCGCAGGTCGAACCTGTCCATGAGGGGTCCCGAGATACGGTTCAGATAATCCTCGCCGCAGCCGGGTGCGCGAGAGCAGGCGCGCGATGGATCCGTCATGTAGCCGCATTTGCACGGGTTCGCGGCGGCCACCAGCATGAAACGACAGGGGTATTTCACATGGGCATTGGCCCGCGCCACCATGACTTCTCCGGACTCAATTGGCTGGCGCAGGGTCTCCAGAACCGTACGGGGAAATTCGGGGAACTCATCCATGAACAGCACGCCGTTATGCGCCAATGAGATCTCACCGGGCTTGGCACCTTTGCCACCACCAACAATGGCTGCCATCGAGGCCGTATGATGCGGTTCCCGAAAAGGACGTGTGCGGTTGATGCCGCCTTCGTCCAGCAACCCGCACAGGGACTGGATCATCGAAGTTTCCAACGCTTCGACTGCGGTCAGCGGAGGCAAGATGCCCGGAAGCCGTGCAGCCAGCATGGATTTGCCCGACCCCGGCGTGCCGATCATGATCAGATGGTGACGCCCGGCTGCCGCGATTTCCAAGGCGCGCTTGGCGCGTTCCTGCCCCTTTACATCGCGCAGATCCCGCACGCTGGGCGTCAGATTCACCTCGCCGGGTTGTGCCGCCGGCAAAGGGGACTGTCCCGAGAAATGGCGGACAACATCGCCCAGGGAGCCCGCGCCGATAACCTGAGTGGCGTCGACCCATGCAGCCTCGGCGCTGGAAGCTTTGGGACACAGCAACATGCGATCTTCGGACGCGGCCGTCATGGCCGCGGGCAGGGCGCCGACGACAGGTACCAGAGATCCATCAAGCGACAACTCTCCCAGTGCGACCGTTCCTTCGGCGGCATCGGCTGGGATGACCTCGAGTGCCGACAACAGCGCGACTGCGATGGGCAGGTCGAAATGGCTGCCTTCCTTGGGCAGATCCGCAGGAGACAGGTTGATCGTAATTCGTTTCGAGGGCAGAGCGATGGCCATCGCGCTCAGCGCGCTGCGGACACGGTCGCGGGCTTCGGACACGGCTTTGTCGGGAAGGCCAACGATGGAAAAGGCCGGCAAGCCGGGCGATACGGCACATTGCACCTCGACCGGGCGGGCTTCGACGCCGTGAAAGGCAACAGTGTGGGCGCGGGCGACCATGGCAGTCCTGTTCTTGGTTAACAGGGTGTTGCTGCCATGATTGTGGTTTAAGAGTCGTTAACAGTTGCGCGCAATGCAGCGAATTTTGGCCACGCGTCGGGATCGGCAACGGTTTTGTCGCGGCAGAATGGATTGCAGAAGCCCCAGCATTTGCCATCCAACTCAAGAAATTCCGCAACGGGTTTGCCGGAATACGGGCAAACTTGGTTGATTGACGGGCCGGAGACCGGCTTGGCGGTTGAAACCCCTCCGATCGGCCAGGGCTTGGACGGCAAATCCAGACGATAGGGAAAAGGGTCGTATCTGATGGTCAGGCCCATTGCGCGCCATTGTCTGACGGCGGGGTCTGACAACAGGTCCAGGCAATAGGTCCGGTTCGCCTTGGATACTGGCAGCCCGTATCCGATGATCCGCGCTGCGACAGGTGTGTAAAACACGTCCGCCAGAGAATACGTGCCAAACAACGGGCCTTGTTCCGCACCTGACACTTTGCGCGCATGGCCCCAGAGTGTTTCGATGCGTGCCAGATCTGCCAGTGTTTCATCTGATGGGGCGAAACCCTGCCAGACGTGGCGCAATTGCATCGCGCATTCACCTCGCAAGGCAACAAACCCTGCCACCATCTCGGCGCACAGCCAGCGGGCGGTTGCCCGGGCGGCGGGATCTGATGGCCACAACCCGGCATCAGGGTGGCGCTCGGCCAGGGTTTCAGCCATGGCCAGGCTTTCGCCCACCACAGTTCCTTCCGGCAGGCGCAGGGCAGGCACAAGTCGCGCTGGGGCCAAGGGCTCCATATCCTGTGCCATTGTGCCCGAATACAGGCCAATCATGTGGCTTCTGTAGGGCAGGTTGAATTTCTCAAGCATCAACCAGCCACGCATTGACCAGCTGGAGAAGAGGCGGTCGCCGATATACAAATCATATGTCATACGCAGACGATGCCGCAGGTTCGCAGTTCGGTAAAACATTGATTTGTGCGGGGTCTGTTCACGGAAGGTGATTGATTGTACCGACGGACCACCTGTCTGCGTCGATCAGGATATCCGTCACCGACAAGTTGTCGATTCGGTGTGAAAAAGTCTGTTGTCCGTCCAGATCAAGTGCGCGCTGCACCTGAGTTAGGATAACGCCGAAATGCGCAACGATGACCAGATCGCCGCCTGAATGTGCTGAAACAAGCGTGTCGATCGCCGCGTCGACCCGATTGCGGACGTCGTTCCAGCTTTCACCCTGCGGCGGGCGGACATCGCCGGGGTTGTCCCAATACGCAAAGGCCAGTTCCTGGTCTTCGGCTTCGATTTCGGCAAATCCGCGCAACTCCCAGTGACCAAAATGAATTTCCCGCAAGCCCGGATCATGAGGAAGGCGTTGACGTTGACCTTGTATGGCCGTGGCGGTTTCAACTGCCCGTGACAGATCGGACGAGATCACAAGCGCCTCGGGCGGCAAATGGTCGTTCAGACGTTTCAGTGCGGCTGTATCACTCAGGTCGGCGGGCAGGTCGGACCAGCCGACCATGGTTTTCGCGTGCGTCGGCCCGTGTCGAACAAGGTGAAGGCGCGTCACGGCAATTGCCCTTTCAGAACCAAGGGCAATCCGGCGGTGATCTGCACCACCAGATCGGCCTGCGCTGCAAGTGCGATATTCAGCCGCCCCTGGGCTTCGCGAAACCGGCGGGCCAGGGCGTTGTCCGGGACAATACCGTGGCCAACTTCGTTCGAGACGATCACGATTTGCGCGGCGCATGCACGAAGGGCGTCAAGCAGGGCGGTTTGTGCCGCTTCCAGATCGGTATCAGTCAACAGGTGGTTGCTCAGCCACATGGTGGCGCAGTCAATCAGGCAAATCTGATCGGGCGACAACGTGGCCAGAACCGGCCCCGGATCGAAGGGTTCTTCAACCGTGGTCCACCCGTCGCCGCGTTGTTCAAGATGGCGCTCAATCTTCTGGCGCATCTCGTCATCAAACACTTGTGATGTCGCAAGGTAAACTCGGCTTTTCCCCTGAGAAACAACCAGTTCTTCGGCGAAAACCGACTTCCCTGACGCGGCCCCACCCAGAACCAAGGTTAAATCCGGCGACACAGTACTTACCTATAGTTGATCCGTTTGGTGCTGTTTTGCGTAATGGTCATAGGTCGGCAAAGCAAGTCTGACCAGTACCTGCAAACAGGGGAGAGGTTTATGGCACTGGATAATGCGACGGACTTTTCGATGTCCCGGCAAGCAATGAAGGCCGAGCTGCTGGATGCGGAAACCGAACTGAAACTGGCTTATGCTTGGCGTGATGAGCGTGATGAACAGGCGTTGCACCGTCTGATCACCGCCTATATGCGTCTGGCGATTTCGATGGCGGCCAAGTTCAAGCGCTATGGCGCGCCGATGAATGATCTCATTCAGGAAGCAGGCCTTGGCCTGATGAAGGCCGCAGACAAGTTCGATCCAGATCGCGGCGTGCGGTTTTCGACCTATGCCGTATGGTGGATCAAGGCAAGCATTCAGGACTATGTGATGCGTAACTGGTCCATGGTTCGGACCGGGTCTACCTCATCCCAGAAATCGCTGTTCTTCAACATGCGTCGAGTTCAGGCCAGGCTGGAACGTGAAGCCGCCACCGAAGGGCAGGAACTGGACCGTCATCAGTTGCATCAGATGATCGCCACGGAAATCGGTGTGCCGCTGCGCGACGTCGAGATGATGGAAGGTCGTCTGTCCGGCTCTGATTTTTCGCTTAATGCGGTGCAATCCGCTGATGAGGATGGGCGCGAGTGGATCGATGCCCTGGAAGATGACCGCGAGCAGGCAGCCGAAGCAGTTGAACACAGCCATGATACTGAACAACTGCGCAAGTGGCTGTTGACGGCGATGAATGCCTTGAATGATCGCGAGCGGTTCATTGTGCGCGAGCGCAAGCTGCGAGACCCCGCGCGAACCCTGGAAAGCTTGGGAACCGAGCTGGGCCTGTCCAAGGAACGTGTACGACAGCTTGAGGCCGCAGCCTTCGCGAAAATGCGCAAGAACCTTGAAGCCCAGTCGCGCGAGGTGCAACACTTCATCGCATGAAACAGTTTGCGATTCTTGTGTGCGTTCTGGGTCTTACGGTTGCGGCAGCGCGACCGGGGCTGGCAGATAGACTTGTTCCCGCTGATGCCATGTCCGCGATGGTGGAGGCCGATGTCGTGATATTGGGGGAAGTTCACGACAACCCGACGCATCATCTGGTGCAGGCCGAGGCGCTTGAAGCTGTTTCACCCTCGGCCGTCGTCTGGGAAATGGTCACGGAAGAGGGCGCGCAGAGGCTCGCTCAGAAAGCTGTGTCCAACCCAGAAGAACTGAGCCGTATTCTGGAATGGGCTGAAAGTGGCTGGCCTCCGCTCAGCATGTATTATCCGGTGTTCGAGGCTTCAGGCGCGCCGGTTTACGGGGCCATGGTTCCGCGTGCTGCCGCGCGTGCCGCGATGGAACGCGGTGCCGCCACGGCGTTGGGTGCAGATGCGGCGCGTTATGGCCTGACGGTGCCTCTATCGCCCGAAGAACAGGCCGCGCGCGAGGCCGACCAGTTGGCGGCGCATTGTGATGCGCTTCCGGCTGAAATGTTGCCCCAGATGGTTGCGATCCAAAGATTGCGCGATGCTGTGCTGGCCCGTGCCGTGGTCCGTGCGATGGACGAAACCGGGGGTCCGGTTGCCGTGATCACCGGAAACGGTCATGCGCGAAAGGATCGGGGCATACCGACTTATCTTGCGCGCCTCAGGCCAGGTTGGAAAGTCGTGGCCGTCGGACAATCCGAAGATGGAGTGATCGACGGAGAATTCGATATCGTGATTGATAGCCCTACGGCCGAGCGCGAAGACCCCTGTGCGGCATTTCAGGTTCAGAATTAATCGCTGGAACTACCTGCGGGCCTTGCCTAATGTCGGGGCCGACCGGGACGGGAAGGGCTGAACATGCTGTCATCCAAACGCATTCTGCTGATTATCGGTGGCGGAATCGCGGCCTACAAATCGCTGGACCTGATCCGCAGGTTGCGCGAGCGTGGCGCGGACGTAACCCCTGTATTGACGCGCGCTGCGGAAGAGTTTGTGACGCCGCTGTCGGTATCGGCTCTGGCAGGTGAAAAAGGCTATCGCGATCTGTTTGACCTCACTGATGAGGCCGAGATGGGGCATATTCAATTGTCCCGCTCTGCGGATCTGATCGTCGTGGCACCCGCAACGGCGGATCTGATGGGCAAGATGGCCGCAGGGCTGGCCAACGATCTGGCCTCGACGCTTCTGATGGCCACGGACACACCCATTCTGTGTGCGCCCGCGATGAATGTGCGCATGTGGACCCACCCGGCAACACAGCGAAACCTGAAGCAACTGCAAGCGGATGGCGTGCGCTTTGTGGGCCCGAACGAAGGCGACATGGCCTGTGGCGAATACGGTCCGGGGCGCATGTCAGAGCCGCTGGAAATTGTCACGGCGGTTGAGGCTCGGTTGTCTGCGGGGCCCTTGGCGGGCAGGCGGGTGCTGGTGACGTCCGGCCCGACGCATGAGCCGATAGATCCGGTCCGGTATATAGCCAACCGTTCGTCCGGGGCCCAAGGTGCCGCCGTGGCCCGGGCGCTGGCGGAATTGGGGGCCGAGGTGACCTTTGTGACCGGCCCGGCAGACGTGCCGCCCCCGGTGGGTGTGCGGGTCGTACCTGTCGAAACCGCGCAACAGATGTCTGATGCAGTTGATGCAGCTCTGCCCGTCGATGCCGGAATATTCGCGGCTGCGGTCGCGGACTGGCGGGTCGCCAGCGCATCGGACAAGAAGCTGAAGAAAAGCCGCGATGGCCTGCCGGTACTGGAATTCGCCGAAAACCCGGACATTCTGAAACGTGTTTCCGGGATGGGCGTGAACCGCCCGCCGTTGGTTGTAGGCTTTGCGGCCGAGACCGACAATGTGATCGAACACGCCACGGCCAAGCGTCTGCGCAAAGGCTGCGACTGGATCGTCGCAAACGATGTCAGCCCTGCAACAGGCATTATGGGCGGGTCAGAGAATGCGGTCATCCTGATTTCGGACAACGGGGCCGAGGAATGGCCCCGTATGGGCAAAGGCGAAGTTGCCCGGCGTCTGGCGGCGAAAATCGCGGACGCATTGGCAGGCTGAAGGAAAGGCAAGGGCATGGTTGCAATCCGGGTGATCCGCGAAGACGGGGCAGACCCCGCCGTGGCGCTTCCCTCTTACGAAACCTCGGGGGCGGCTGGCGCGGACGTGCGTGCCAATCTGCCCGGCGGCGCGCCGATTACGCTGGACCCCGGTCAGCGGGCGCTGGTGCCGACCGGCCTGCGCATTGAAATCCCACAAGGGTATGAGGTGCAGGTTCGGCCCCGCTCGGGCCTTGCGTTGAAGCATGGGATTACACTGCCCAACACGCCGGGCACTATCGACAGCGACTATCGTGGGCCTTTGGGCGTGATCGTGATGAATGCGGGACAGGAACGGTTCGAGATCGCCCACGGGGATCGTATCGCGCAGCTTGTGGTCGCGCCGGTAGTGCAGGCAACGTTTGAACTGGCTCAGGCTCTGGGCGAAACCGATCGCGGGGCTGGCGGTTTCGGCTCGACCGGGCGCGGCTGATGCTGTTGGTTTTCATCCTGGCTGCTGGGCTTTGGGGTGTCGGTTATATCGCCGGCACGTCGAAAAAAGCGCGGGTGGTTTCCGTGAGTGTGTTGCTGGCCGGCGTCATACTGTCCCATCTGATCTTGCCGGATGGGCACCCTCTTCGCGAAGCAACGGGTGGGTCTGCGGCGCTTTGGCTGATCCTCGTGGGTTTTGCGGCGCTGGCTTTGCTGTATGGCAGAATACTCAAAGCCTTGCGCAACCGCGCAGTTTCAGCTGCTGACCCGGAGCCCGACTTGCCCTCGGACCGATTTACCGAGGCCGAGCTGGACCGCTATGCCCGTCATATCGTTTTGCGCGAACTGGGTGGGCCTGGTCAGAAAAAAATAAAAAAAGCCCGCGTACTGGTAATCGGCGCAGGTGGTCTGGGTGCACCTGCGCTGCAATATCTGGCGGCTGCGGGTGTCGGCACGATCGGGATCATCGACGATGACGTCGTCGAGAATGCCAACCTGCAACGACAGGTCATTCACCGCGACGCGGATATTGGAATGCCCAAGGTCTTTTCGGCACAACAGGCGATGGAGGCGCAAAACCCGAACGTCGTTGTTCTGCCCTATCACCGCCGCTTAAGCAAGGAAATCGCCACCGACCTGTTTGCAGACTTCGATCTGATTCTTGACGGAACCGACAATTTTGAGACCCGGTATCTGGCAAACCGAACCGCTGTCGCGCTGGGCAAACCGCTGATTTCGGGGGCTTTGTCGCAGTGGGAAGGTCAGCTGAGTGTGTTTGACCCGGCCAATGGCAGCCCCTGCTATCAGTGCATCTTCCCAGAGGCCCCGGCCCCCGGTCTGGCCCCGTCCTGTTCCGAGGCCGGGGTGATCGGTCCGCTGCCGGGCGTCGTCGGATCGATGATGGCGGTCGAGGCGATCAAGGTGATAACGGGCGCCGGCATGGCGCTGCGCGGCGAGATGCTGATCTATGACGCGCTGTATGGCGAAAGCCGCAAGATTGCTCTGACCCGCCGGGACGATTGCCCCATTTGTGGCATGAGAAACGATTAACCTTTCTTCACATGGGTTGGGTGTTCTGGAACACCCGGCCATGGCGACATAGCTATGGGATCAAAGGAGATCCGCATGACCAACCCGATCCTGTCCAACTGGACCACACCATTTGAAATCGCCCCTTTTTCCGATATCTCGGATGATGATTTCCCGCCCGCGCTGGAGCAGGCGATGAAAGAGCATAACGCCGAGATTGACACGATAGCGGCAAATCCGGATACCCCCACATTCGCCAACACGATCGAGGCGCTCGAGGCTGCGGGCGGGCAACTGGACAAGGTTCTGTCGGTCTTCTTCACGATTGCGGGCGCGGACAGCAACCCCAAGCGGGAAGAACTGCAACGCGCGTTTTCCCCCAAGCTTTCGGCGCATTTTTCGGGCATTTCTTCCAACAAGTTGCTGTTCAAGCGTGTGGCCGACCTATGGGCACGGCGCGATGATCTTGACCTGACCGAAGAACAGGCGCGTGTGCTGATGCTGACCCACCGGGGCTTTGTGCGTGCCGGCGCGGCATTGGAAGGGGACGAAGACGCCCGTATGCAAGAGATCAAGTCGCGCCTCGCGTCGCTGGGCACGTCGTTTACCCAGAACCTGCTGGCGGATGAGCGGGACTGGTACATGGATCTGACCGAAGAGGATCTTAACGGCCTGCCGGATTTCGTCGTGGATGCGGCGCGTGCCGCGGGGCAGGAGAAGAAAGCCAAGGGGCCGGTGGTCACCTTGTCACGGTCGCTGATCGTGCCGTTTCTGCAATTCTCGCCCCGCCGGGACCTGCGTGAAAAAGCCTATCGCGCCTGGGCCGCGCGCGGTGCCAATGGGGGCGAGACCGACAACCGAGACATCGCGGCCGAAATCCTGGCCTTGCGCGAAGAGCGTGCCAAGCTTCTGGGCTATGACACCTTCGCCGACTACAAGCTGGAAACCGAGATGGCGCGCACGCCGGATCGGGTGCGCGAACTGTTGATGCAGGTCTGGGAACCGGCCAAGTCCCGCGCCGACGCCGACGCGGATGTTCTGACGCAGATGATGCAGGAAGACGGCATCAACGGCCCGCTGGAAGCTTGGGATTGGCGGTACTATGCTGAAAAGCGGCGCAAGGCGGAACATGATCTGGATGAGGCCGCGTTGAAACCCTATCTGCAACTGGATCGTATGATCGAGGCTTCGTTTGCCTGCGCCAACCGGCTTTTCGGGCTGGAATTCAAACCGTTGGACGTACCCCTCTATCACCCGGATTGCCGGGCTTGGGACGTTACCCGCGACGGGCAGCATGTTGCCGTATTTATCGGAGACTACTTTGCACGAGGGTCCAAGCGGTCAGGTGCCTGGTGCAGCGCGATGAGGGCGCAGGCCAAATTCCCAAAGAAGCAGACACCGGTTGTCATCAATGTCTGCAACTTTGCCAAGGGGGATCCCGCCCTGCTGTCCTATGATGACGCGCGGACTCTGTTTCATGAATTCGGCCATGCCCTGCACCAGATGCTGTCCAACGTGACATATGAAAGCATCTCGGGCACGTCTGTGGCGCGCGATTTCGTAGAATTGCCCAGCCAGCTTTACGAACACTGGCTGGAAGTGCCCGAGGTTCTTGCCGAGTTTGCGACCCATGCGGAAACGGGCGAGCCGATGCCGCAGGAAATGCTGCAAAAGGTGCTGAAAGCGGCCAATTTCGATCAGGGATTCCAGACGGTGGAATATGTCGCCTCGGCCCTTGTTGATCTGGCCTTCCACGATGGCGAGGCGCCGACAGATCCGATGGCGAAACAGTCAGAAGTTTTGGCCGGGTTGGGGATGCCGAAGGCCATTGGAATGCGCCACGCTACTCCGCATTTCGCGCATGTCTTTGCAGGCGATGGCTACAGCTCGGGGTACTACAGCTATATGTGGTCCGAAGTGATGGATGCCGACGCCTTTGCCGCCTTTGAAGAGGCGGGAGGTGCCTTTGACCCCGAACGCGCCAAAGCGTTGGAGGACAACATCCTGTCCGCTGGCGGTTCGCGCGAGGCAGAAGACCTGTATCTGGCGTTCCGGGGAAGATTGCCGGGGGTTGACGCCCTGTTGAAAGGCCGCGGTCTGATCGCGGCCTGAAATCAGTAGCCCAAAGCGCGATTCACCAGGTGCACGAAGGGCTCTCCGGCTTCGCCGCGCCGGATGTTTTCGCAAATGACCTGCGCGGCTGTGGCCGGGCGGGTCTCGGACGCGATATGAGGGGTCACCGTCACGTTCGGATGTGCCCAATACGGATGATCGGGGGGCAGGGGCTCGACCCGGAACACATCCAGCGTCGCGTGACCGACCTGACCCGCGTTCAAGGCATCCAGCAGCGCATCGTCATCGATCAGAGGTCCGCGACCCGGGTTGATGATCCGCGCGCCCTTGGGCAGCAGGGCCAGCGTTTCAGCATTCAACGCGTTTTCGGTGGCAGCGGTGTCAGGCAGCAGCAGAACCAGTATCTCGGCCTGGGAAAGCGCGTCACGTAGACCGTCAGGACCATGCAGGCAATTTACGCCGGGGATGTCCTTGGCGGTGCGGCTCCAGCCTGTGACCGTGAAATTCAGCGAGGCCAGGGCGCGGGCCGCGGCTTCTCCCAACGCGCCGAGGCCCAGAATGCACACTTTGCGCTCTTGCGCCAAAGGTGGGGCATCCGGGGCCCAGACGCCATCCTGGATGGTGATTTGGCGATCCATTCCCAGATGATAGCGCAGCACATGGCCCACCACCCATTCGGTCATACCCTGCGTCAGCCCGTGATCCACCATTCGCGCCAAGGGGACGGTCAGCGTGTCATTGTCCGCGATCTTTTCAACCCCGGCCCAGAGGCTCAGAACCGCCTTCAGGCGTGTAAAGTGCGAAAAATCTAGTAACCCGCCATTCGGAGCGTAGACAACGTAATCGACCTGATCCGGGTCAAATTCCGTACCGAGCCGCGCCTCAACGCCAGCTTCCGCAAGGTATCGAGTGAGCAGCGGTTCATACACGGGCCACAGGGCAGGGCGCGCGGAAAACAGAACGTTTACGGGCATCGGGGGCCTTTCAGATCAGCGGGGACGATGGATATGAGCGCTTTGGACGATGCCGAACGCGGCCATCAGCACCAGCATGGCCGATCCGCCATAGCTGACCATTGGCAGAGGGACGCCCACAACCGGTGCCATGCCCATAACCATCGACATGTTGACGGCAAAGAACAAGAAGAAGTTCAGCGCGATGCCCAGAGTAACCAGTGACGAGAACCGATCCTTGGTGGCCAATGCGGTCGCCATGCAGAACACAAGGATCAGGGCGTAGAGAATCAAAAGCGTGATGCCACCGACGAACCCGAACTCCTCTGCGAGGGTGGTGAAGATGAAATCGGTGTGTTTCTCGGGCAGGAAGTTCAGCCGGGATTGCGTACCCTGCATGAAACCCCGCCCGTTCCAGCCCCCGGAACCAAGGGCGATCTTGGATTGCGTGATGTGATATCCGGCACCCAAAGGATCGGTAGAGGGGTCAAGAAACGTGTCGATCCGGCGGAACTGATAATCCTTGAGCAACTGCCAGTCGGTCCCGCGACTGTTGAACACGGCGGCGATCAGGCCCACGACGGCGGCAATGACGGCTGCAAAGTAAGCCCAGTGGACACCCGCAAGAAACATCAGCCCGCCACCGGCAGCCAACAGCAGGATCGACGTGCCGAGATCCGGCTGCTTCAGAACCAGCAGCGTGGGCAGGACAATCAGAGCCACGGGAATAACGACCCAAAGAGGGCGCGACGTCTTGTGCGATGGCAGCCAGTCGTAGTACGCCGCCAGAACCATGACCAGGGCCACCTTCATGACTTCTGAGGGTTGCAGGCGCATGAATCCAAGGTCGATCCAACGCTGCGCGCCCATGCCGATGGTGCCGAACAATTCCACGAATACCAGCAACGCAACCGACCCGAGATAGGCCAGCACGGACATGTTGCGCCAGAACCAGATCGGAACCGAAGCAATGATGAACATCGCGATCAGGCCAAGCCCGAACCGCTCCATCTGCGGTTCTGCCCAGGGTGTCCACGACCCGCCTGCAACCGAATACAGCATCAGGAACCCTGCGCTGGCCGTGCTGATCAACAACAGGGTCAGCGGCCAGTTCATGTACAGGAATTTCCGAAACCCCGACGGCGTGGATTTCACGGCATATTCAAGATAGCTCATGCGCGGTCCTTTCCATCGGGACGCGCTTTGGGGCGACGGTCGCCCTCGAGCCGTTTTTGCTGTTCCTTGATGCGCTCGCGGTCGGCAACCGGATATGCTTCAAGCGGCGGAGTACCGTTATAGAGCGCCTGAAGCATGATATCGCGGGCGACCGGTGCCGCCGCCTTGGACCCGCCGCCGCCATGTTCAACGACCACGGCAACCGCGTATTTCGGATTGTCATAGGGCGCGAAGCAGACGAACAAGGCGTGGTCGCGACGTTCCCATGGCAGGTCTTCGTTGCGGATCACGCCGGCGGCACGCTCGGCCTTAGTGATGTTGCGGACCTGGCTGGTGCCGGTTTTGCCGGCCATGCGGAACTCGTCTGCGATGATGCGACTGCGATAGGCCGTCCCCCGCCGATCGTTCGAGACCGAGTACATGGCCTTGCGCACCTGTTCCAGATTGTAGGCGTTGATGTCCAGCGGTTCCCCTGCGCCCGAAGGCTGCTCGACACCGTCGATCGATCGTACAAGGCGCGGTGTCACCGATCGGCCGGTGGCTATACGAGCCGCCATGACGGCCAGTTGAAGCGGTGATGCCAGCATGAACCCTTGCCCGATGGACGCGTTGGCCGTGTCGCCCACCAGCCAATCCTGACCGTGTGTCCGCTGCTTCCATTCCTGATTGGGGGCAAGTCCAGCGGCAACCGCCGACATCGGAATATCGTGCTTGACGCCCAGCCCCAATGTACGGGCCATTTCGGATATCTTGTCGATGCCCACCCGTAATGCCACGTCGTAGTAATAGACGTCGCAGCTGCGTTTAAGCGACAGGTTCAGATCGACCGTGCCATGCCCGCCGCGCTTCCAGCAGTGGAACCTGCGGCTGCCGACCTTCAGATGTCCGGGGCAATACACTGTGTTTCCAGGGCCTATTACGCCGGCCTCCAGCGCCGCCAATGCAGTGACCATCTTGAACGTCGACCCCGGAGGATAAGTGCCTTGTACGGACTTGTTGGCCAGAGGGCGATACTTGTCCCCCGTCAATGCCCGATAATCAGCGACCGAGATACCGCGCACAAACAGATTAGGATCGAAACTGGGTGTAGAGCTAACAGCGCGCAGGTCCCCGGTTTCGCAATCCAGAACAATTGCAGCCGCGCTTTCACCTGCCAGCCGCGCTTGCGCATATTGTTGCAGGTCGGCATCGATCGCCAATTGCAAGTCCGCACCCGGCTGACCTTCCTGCCGGTCCAGCTCGCGCATGACGCGCCCTGTGGCATTGACTTCGACACGCTTTGCGCCGGCTTTGCCACGCAGGGCTGTTTCCTGCTTGGCTTCCAACCCGACCTTGCCAATCTGAAACCGGGGAATTCGCAAAACCGGCTCGGGGTCTTCGAGCTTGCTGAGATCGTAGTCGCTGACCGGGCCGACATAGCCGACGATATGGGCGAAATCCTCATAGCGTGGGTATTGCCGTGTCAGGCCGACCTCGGGCGTCACACCCGGAAGGGCCGGAGCATTGACCGCGACTTTCGAGATGTCTTCCCAAGTGACCTGATCCGCCAGAGTGACCGGCAGGAACGGCGCTGATCGGCGCATTTCGGTCCGGGCGCGTTCGATCTCATCGTCGTTCAGCGGGATGAGTTCCGACAATTTGGCAATCACCTTGTCGACGTCTCCCGCATCCTCACGCACGATAACGATGCGATAGGATGGTGAGTTCTGACCGATGATCTGACCATTGCGGTCATAGATACGTCCACGGGTTGGCGGGATCAGTCGAATGTTGATGCGGTTTTCTTCGGCCAGCAGGCGGTATTCGTCGGCCTGATCCACCTGCATGAAACGCATCCGTGCGGCCAGCCCGCCGATAAAAGCCGCCTGCAAACCGCCCAGCAGCAGCGCCCGGCGTGGCAGGCGTTTATAGGCAAGGCCCTGCGACTTGGGTTTGCGTTGTTTCATGTTCCGCCCCCTACGGCTCCGGCATCCGCAGCAGACAGGCGGTGGACGCCAAATACGCTTTGGCTCAACAGCACGATGAACGGGTAGAAGGCGATTGTCAGCACAAGTTGCATCACGACTGGCCACAAAGCGGCCTGCTGCACCGACAAGATCGACAAAACGACTCTGTTCGTCAAAAACACCATGGCAATCACCACACCGACGGACATCCATTCTCCGACAAATCCAGTGTCCTTCATACCCGGAGCGGCAGAGCGCAGATAGGCTGTGCCAAACACCACCAGCGCAGCCAGAAGGCCGGGCGGGCGTTGCAGCAAAAGATCCGCCATCAGCATGACAAACGCGACCAACAGGGTGGGCACATAATCGGGGCGCCGCAATACCCAGGCAAAGGTCAGCGCAACCAATACATCAGGAAAAGGCCAGCGATCCGGTTGCGCATCGAGCGGCAGCAAGTGCATGAACAGCACGACAAAGGCCAGCGCAACGTAAAGGCCGCGCATGGCCCAGTTGTATGAGGCGGGCCTATCCATCGCTGACCTCATCCGGTACAAGCGCAGTTTCGGGCCGAGTTGGCCCGACGATCCCACCCGGATCCTGAATCGGTGGGGGCGAATGGAAGCGCAGAACGCGAAGAAACTCGAGCCGTTCAAAATCCGCTGAAAGGCGAACGCGCAGACGGCCGCCCGGATCCGCGGCGATCTGGCCGATCAAAAGGCCTGCCGGAAAAACGCCTCCGTCGCCGGATGTGATCACCCGATCACCGGGGCGGACCAGCTCTCGGTTTTCCAGGAATTCGACCACTGGGGCCGGAGTATTGTCTCCTTTGATCAACGCGGTCTGGCCAGAAGGCTGAATCGTTGCCGGAATGGCACTGGTGGCATCCGTCACCAGGATCACCCGAGCCGTATCTGGCCCGACGCCGGAAATTCGGCCAACCAGCCCGATGCCATCCATCGTGGCCCAGCCATCAACGATCCCGTCGCGTTCCCCCACATTCAACAGGACGGACTGCCGGAAGGGTGACCCGCTGTCGGCCATCACAACACCCGTGATGTATGTCAGGCGCGGGTCGAGGCGGACATTGTTCAGATCCAACAGCCGCGCATTTTCCTGCTCCAATTGCAGTGCGGCCTCTTTCCAGGCACGCATCAGGCGCAGTTCGCTGCGCAGCTCGCGGTTTTGCTCGCTCAGACGCTGGTAGCTTTGGAAATCACGCACAAGGTTCACAGCGGCAGTCACGGGCACCATGGCCCAATCCATCGACGGTACGACCGCGTCCACCACCTGCGCGCGGAACCGCTCGACGCGTGGGCTGTCGATCCGCCAAACCAGAAAGATACCCAGCAAGCACAGGATGATGATCCCCAGCAACAAGCGGCGCAGAGGGGTCGTGTAGTCATCGCGCTGTGATCGGTCTTTTGCCACAGGTTACCTTCCCGTGCTGCTCGTGCCGAATTCAGACTGCCCCTAAAAGGTGCGCGCCTCAGCTTTCGTAGTCAATCGCATGGCGCAGCTGTTTTTCGTATTCTAGCGCCTTGCCGGTGCCCAAAGCCACACAATTCAGGCTTTCGTCGGCAATCGACACGGCCAGGCCGGTCTGTTCGCGCAGGGCCAGATCCAGATCACCCAGCAATGCACCACCGCCTGTCAGCATGACGCCGCGATCCACGATATCGGCGGCCAGATCGGGCGGAGTGGTTTCCAGCGCAGTCATCACCGCTTCGCAGATCTGCTGGACGGGTTCCGACAGCGCCTCGGCGACCTGGGCCTGGCTGATCTCGATTTCCTTGGGTACGCCGTTCAACAGGTCACGACCCCGGATATGCATTGACTGGCCGCGGCCATCATCAGGCATCCGCGCCGTGCCAATTGTCGTCTTGATGCGTTCCGCAGTGGATTCACCGACCAGCAGGTTCTGCTGACGGCGCAGGTATGAGATGATGGCTTCATCCATGCGGTCGCCACCTACGCGGACCGAGCGGGCATAGACGATGTCGCCCAGCGACAGAACCGCCACTTCGGTTGTACCACCGCCGATGTCGACGACCATGTTGCCGGTCGGGTCGGTGATCGGCATGCCCGCGCCGATGGCGGCGGCGATCGGTTCGGCGATCAGGCCGGCGCGGCGGGCACCAGCGGACAGAACCGACTGACGGATCGCCCGCTTTTCAACGGGTGTCGCGCCATGGGGGACGCAGACGATGATTTTGGGTTTCGAGAAAGTCGAACGCTTGTGAACCTTGCGGATGAAGTGCTTGATCATTTCTTCGGCTGTATCGAAGTCAGCAATCACACCTTCGCGCATGGGGCGGATGGCTTCGATCGAACCGGGCGTCCGGCCCAGCATCAGCTTGGCATCTTCGCCGACAGCCAGAACTTTCTTCACGCCGTCCTTGACGTGATAGGCAACCACGGAAGGCTCAGACAGGATGACACCGCGCCCCTTGACGTAAACCAGCGTGTTTGCCGTTCCAAGGTCGATGGCCATGTCCGCTGTGAACAGGCCGCCCAGATTGCCAAAGATCCCCATGTTTCCCCTGATCCTGTATGTCGGTTTTCTACTGCCCGCGACTCGACGGTTCCGGGACGGATGACTTATAGGGTGCCATCACGCCCGGTAAAAGGGCTGATTCCGCGACAATCAGCACCTTTCCGCCTTATTGAATGGGACTTTAGAAGGCAAAATGCTCTCTTATCAACATATTTACCACGCCGGGAATCTGGCTGATGTCCAAAAGCACGCATTGCTGGCCTGGGTGCTGAATTATTTGACGCAGAAGGACAAGCCGCTCAGCTATGTCGAAACGCATTCCGGGCGGGGGCTGTACCAGTTGGACGCGGACGAATCCATGCGGACGGGCGAGGCGGCAGCGGGAATCGAGCGCGCGAAACGAGAAGGGTGGTTCGGCCCCGGACATCCGATGGCGCGGGTTCTGAAAAACATACAGGCCCGGCACGGCGACGCGGCCTATCCGGGATCGCCGATGATTGCAGCACATCTGTTGAGGGATCAGGACAGTCTGCATTTTGCCGAGCTGCACCCCCAGGAACATGCCGCGCTGTCCTTGGCAATGTCACCGTTCGGGGCGAAGGTGTATCGGCAGGACGGGTTTGAACTGGTGCAATCCCTGCTGCCTCCGACGCCGCGACGGGGGCTTTTGCTGATAGACCCAAGCTATGAGGTGAAGACCGATTACGATCGACTGCCCGGAGTGATTGCCAAACTGCACCGGAAATGGAATGTCGGGGTGATCGCGCTGTGGTACCCGGTTCTGTCGGACAAACGCCACGCCCGGATGATCGCGACGCTTGAAGCGCAAAACTTCCCCAAAGCCATTTGTCATGAGGTGACATTTCCACCGGTGCGCGAAGGGCATCGGATGGTGGGATCAGGGATGTTCATTCTGAACGCACCATTCGGCATCGAGGAAGAAACGACACGCCTGTCGCAGCTATTTGCAGGTCTCTGAGGCCAGCCAAAGAAATGCAACCGATACTCCCGCCCTGTTTGCCTGCATCAGAGATGCCGTCAAACATGTTGGGCCCGGCAGCGCGCCGCAGGCGCGCTGCCGGGCCCAAAGCTGCAAGGGTGCTCGGCGCAGCTGGGCAACCGCAGATGCGGGAGCCCCTCACCGCGCCACTTTGGATCAGGTCAAGTCTTTGTAACTGATTTCGCGGGCATCCGCGCCCGGGCCGGTCTTTTCCCGGCGCACGATCAGGCGGTTCAGCGCGTGGATATAGGCTTTGGCCGAAGCCACGACGGTATCCGTGTTCGCCGACTGACCCGTGGCGATCATACCATCTTCTTCCAGCCTGACCGAAACCGTGGCCTGCGCATCGGTGCCTTCGGTCACCGCATGAACCTGATACAGCTGCAAACGGGCCGTGTTGGGGTGAATCGCACGGATTGCCTTGAAGGTCGCGTCTACCGGCCCGTCGCCATGTTCAGTTGCGATGACGTCCTTGCCGTCGACTTCCAGCTCAACCGTCGATTCCGCCTGCCCGCCGGTGCCGCAGGTGACTTTCATCGACACCAATTGCAGATAGTCGTCCGCCTCGTCCAACGTCATCAGCGCAATGAGATCGTCGTCGAACACTTCTTTCTTGCGATCCGCCAGATCCTTGAACCGCACGAAGATGTCTTTGAGTTGATTGTCGCCAACTTCAAAGCCCAGCGTTTCCAGTTTGTCGCGCAGAGCCGCGCGGCCCGAGTGCTTGCCCAGAGGCAGGGATGTGCCCGACAGGCCGATATCTTCGGGGCGCATGATCTCGAAATTGTCGCGGTTCTTGAGCATGCCGTCCTGATGGATGCCGCTTTCGTGGGCAAACGCGTTCTTGCCGACGATGGCCTTGTTGAACTGCACGTTGAAGCCCGACACCGTAGCGACCCGGCGCGAGATATGCATGATCTTGGTCGTGTCGATCCCGGTGTGGAAGGGCATGATGTCATTGCGCGTGCGCATAGCCATTACGACCTCTTCCAGGGCGGTGTTGCCGGCGCGTTCGCCCAGGCCGTTGATGGTGCATTCGATCTGGCGTGCGCCACCGATGACCGCCGCCAGCGAATTCGCTGTCGCCATGCCGAGGTCGTTGTGACAATGGGTGGCGAAGATCACCTCATCTGCGCCCGGAACCGTTTCGATCAGGCGTTTGATCAGGTCAGCGGATTCCAGAGGCGCAGTATATCCCACGGTGTCGGGGATGTTGATGGTGGTTGCCCCGGCCTTGATCGCGATTTCGATGACGCGGCACAGGTAATCCCATTCGGTCCGGGTCGCGTCCATCGGCGACCACTGCACGTTTTCGCACAGGTTGCGCGCGTGGCTGACCGTTTCGTGAATTTTGTCAGCCATCTCGTCCTGTGTCAGGTTCGGAATGGCGCGGTGCAGCGGAGAGGTGCCGATGAAGGTGTGAATGCGGTTCTGTTCCGCGTGTTTGACCGCCTCCCAGCAGCGGTCGATATCAGCGAAATTGGCGCGGGCCAGACCGCAGATACGGGCGTTCTTGGCGTTCTTGGCGATCTCGGACACCGCTTTGAAGTCACCTTCGGATGCGATCGGAAAACCGGCTTCGATGATGTCGACGCCCATGTCATCCAACAGTTCGGCAATCTCGAGCTTTTCGTCATGGGTCATGGTCGCGCCGGGGCTCTGCTCGCCGTCGCGCAAAGTGGTATCAAAGATCAAGACGCGGTCTTGGTCGGTCACGTTGGTCATGGGAATCTCTTTCTTGTCTGTCCTAAAGCCTTTTGGCGCGCTGGCGTCCTCCTCTGAGCGGGCGCGCCGGATGGCACGCTCAGAGGCGGATTAGGATCAGTAGGCCACGCAGAACCGCGCCGCGAGGGGCGGCTTTGGCAAAAGGGATATCTGCGCAGTTGATCATGGGTTTGAGGTTATACAGACGCCGCCGGGAATGAAAAGAACCAATTTTCGACAAGTTGCGGTGTAGGGGGTTGGAAATTCCCTGTCCCTTGATTGATCCGTCCTTGCCGCTAGCTGGTCACAGATGGATACTGCTTTGATCATTGGTGCGTCCGGCGGGATTGGTGCGGCCGTACGCGAGCAATTGGAGGCGCAGGGCGTTGCGGTGACGTGCCTCTCGCGCTCTGTCGAGGGGTTCGATCTGATTGAGCCAGATCGAGCAAGCCGGATGCTTGATCGCCTATCGGGCCCGTTCGATCTTGTTCTTGTCGCGTCCGGGGCGCTGGAAATTTCAGGCAATGCGCCCGAAAAGACCATTCGGTCTGTTTCGGCAAGGGCAATGATGGACCAGTTTGCTCTGAACGCTGTTGGTCCGGCGTTGGTGCTAAGCCGGGCCCATCAGTTGTTGCCGCGACAGCGGCGTTCGGTATTTGCTGTATTGTCCGCGCGGGTCGGGTCCATTGGCGACAATCGGATGGGCGGCTGGATCAGCTACCGCGCGGCCAAGGCCGCGGTCAATCAAATCGTCCATACTTCGGCAATTGAATTGGCCCGGACCCATAAACAGGCGATATGTGTTGCGCTGCATCCCGGCACGGTCAAAACAGAGTTTACTCGGAAATATCTGGGCCGGCATCCCGCCGTTGAACCCGGTGAAGCCGCGCGCAACCTGATGTCCGTGATCGGCGGGTTGCGCCCGGCGGATACCGGTGGGTTCTTTGACTGGGCCGGAAAACCTGTTCCCTGGTGAACGATCATTCGCCAGACGGATCTGGTTGTGCCGTCTCTGAATCCGGGTCTATCTGCTGTGCCGGAGCGTCTGCGTCGCCCTGCTGGTCCTGGGTTTGATTTGGCAAAACCCCGTTTTCCCAGATACCGGTTTCTTCTTGCCCGTTGGCATAGCGCATGGTTCCGCTGCCCTGCCTTTTGTTGTCGACAAAGTTGCCCTCATAGACGTCGCCGTTCGAATAGGTCGCTATGCCTTCGCCGTTGATTTTGCCTTCGGACCAGTCGCCGACATACTTGAACCCGGCAGGGGTCACGATTTCTCCTTTGCCGTGGCGCTTACCGTTCACGAAATCCCCGGTGTATACCGTGCCGTCAGAGTAGGTCGCCTTGCCTTTTCCCTGACGAACCCCGTTGACCCAGTCTCCGTCATAGATCGAACCGTCCGCGCGGGTCATCACACCCTTGCCGTGGCTTTGCGCGTTTTTGAACTGGCCCTTGTAGATCATGCCGGTGGCATAGGTCGCCGTACCCTGGCCTTCGATGACGCCAGCGATCCACTCACCCTCGTAAGTGGAGCCGTCGGGATAGGTGATGCGGCCGTTTCCTTCCGCCAGATCGGCCACGAAATCGCCCACGTAAACCGAACCGTCGGGATAGGTCAGCTCACCCAGGCCTTCTATCTGACCCTGGTTCCAGTCGCCGGTGTACACAAATCCATCGGTTCCGGTGAACGTGCCTTTGCCATGGCGGCGATCATCGACAAAGTCGCCCTCATAGACGTCCCCTGACGCGTGAGTTACTTTGCCTTTGCCCTGACGGCGCCCCTGCACAAGCTCGCCTTCATACACATCACCATTGGCATAGGTCAGGCGACCTGTCCCGGTGATCTGGTCCTGCGTCCATTCGCCTTCGTATACCATTCCGTCAGGCATCGTCTGGGTGCCCGTGCCATCGCGCAAGCCGGCGTTGACATCGCCTTCGTAAACGCTGCCATCGGCATAGGTGATCGTGGCCTTGCCTTGCCGCTGACCGTCCACCCAGTCGCCATCGTATACATATCCGTCGGGAAAGGTCAGTTTGCCCTTGCCGTGCCTTTGTGCGTTCCTGAACTCACCCTCATAGCGCGAGCCATTGGCAAATTCAGCGATGCCCGTGCCATTGATGGATCCGTTGGACCATTCTCCATCATAGCTGCTGCCATTGGCGTAAACGATCTTGCCGCGTCCTTCCGGCTGACCTTTGACGAACGCGCCTTCATAAACCGATCCATCCGGGTACTTGGTGACGCCTTGGCCTTGAATCTCGCCTTCCACCCACTGGCCGGTGTATTCGAACCCGTTGGGCAGCCGATACGTACCCGTCCCGTGGCGCAGGCCATTCTCATAAGTGCCCTCGTAGACGCCGCCCACTTCGTCATCCTTGACGATAATCGTGCCGTCCTGCGCAAAAGCGGTCGCAGCTGCCAGGCTCATGGCCACAGCCCCAATTGAGTTTCGGATCACGTTCATTTTGGTCCTGCCTGCCGGATCATCGTTGGTTGCATCCCTGGGCGCAAAACTAGGGTACCGTCGCGGGCAGGGCAACGGGTTTTGCCGCATTGGCCTTTTACTCGCGCGATGATCTGCTAAATGGCAATAGGACTGACGAGGCAAGAGGGCAGCATGGCCGACCGTTTCCGCATCACTCTGGCGCAACTGAACCCGACCTTAGGGGATATCGACGGCAATGCGGCCAAGGTCGTTTCCGCGTGGGAACAGGGCAAGGCGGCGGGGGCCGATCTGGTGGCGTTCCCCGAGATGTTCATCACCGGATACAACACGCAGGATCTGGTGCTGAAGCCGGTATTTCATCGCGCGGCCATGGATGCGGTCGAGTCTCTGGCCGCGACATGCGCCGATGGGCCCGCGATTGCCCTGGGTGGCCCGTGGGTCGATGATGGCAAGTTGTACAATGCCTATCTGATCCTGAAGGGGGCGCGGATCACCAGCAAGGTTCTGAAGCACCACTTGCCGAATGAGACTGTTTTCGACGAAGTGCGCCTGTATGATGCGGGTCCTCTGGGCGGGCCGTATTCGGTTGGCAACTTCCGGATCGGCAGCCCCATCTGCGAGGATGGCTGGCACCCGGATGTGGCGGAAACGCTTGAGGAAACCGGTGCCGAGTTTCTGCTGATCCCCAATGGGTCGCCCTATTTCCGGAACAAATACGATGTACGTCTGAACCATATGGTCGCGCGCGTGGTCGAAACGGGCCTGCCGCTGATCTACCTGAACATGGTCGGCGGGCAGGACGATCAGGTCTTTGACGGCGCCAGCTTCGGTCTCAACCCGGGCGGAGAGCTGGCCTTCCGGATGCCGGTATTCGACGAAGTGGTTTCTCAGGTGGATCTTGAGCGCGGCGATCATGGCTGGCGCATTGTGCCGGCAGAAATCGTGCCCCAGCCGGATGTGTGGGAGCAGGATTACCGCGCGATGGTGCAGTCCCTGCGGGACTATATGGGCAAGACCGGTTTCAAAAAGGCAGTTCTGGGACTGTCCGGAGGGATCGATTCCGCCTTGGTGGCGACCATCGCGGTGGATGCCATCGGGGCCGACAATGTTCGCTGTGTGATGTTGCCGTCGGAATATACCAGCCAAGCGTCATTGGACGATGCCGAGGCCGTCGCCAAGGCGCTGGGTGTGCACTATGACCATGTGCCGATTTCGGAAAGCCGGGCTGCCGTCACCAACACGCTCGCTCCGCTATTTGCGGGGTTGGATGAAGGCTTGACCGAGGAAAACATTCAGTCGCGCCTGCGCGGGCTTTTGCTGATGGCGATTTCGAACAAATTCGGCGAAATGCTGTTGACCACCGGCAACAAGTCCGAGGTCGCGGTGGGCTATGCCACGATCTATGGCGACATGAATGGCGGGTACAACCCGATCAAGGATCTGTACAAGACCCGCGTGTTCGAAACCTGCCGCTGGCGCAACGCCAACCATCGAGACTGGATGATGGGGCCTGACGGAGAGGTCATTCGCCCGTCCGTCATCGACAAACCCCCCAGCGCCGAACTGCGCGAAGATCAGAAGGACAGTGACAGCCTGCCGGACTATCCCGTGCTGGACGCGATACTTGACATTCTGGTCGATCAGGATGGCTCCATCGCGGATTGCGTCGCCGCCGGATTTGACGAGGCGGACGCGCGAAAGGTCGAGCACCTGATCTATATGAGCGAGTACAAACGGTTCCAGTCCGCTCCGGGCACGCGCTTGAGTAAGCGGGCATTCTGGCTGGACCGGCGGTACCCGATCGTAAATCGCTGGCGTGATCGTCGCTGAAATCGAAGCCAAGCCCGCCAGATCGGAAACAGTGAAGTTTCCGTGTTGTACATTGTTCCCTGATCGAAGGGCAAAGCCCGTGCAACCGGGCGAAAAAGGCCATCCCTGGCTTGCTTGGGTGACATTTTTCTGACACATTTTTGCTTGGAAGTTGCCCAATGTGGGGCGGATGCGACGCATTGCCGTTGATGGCGAAGGCCGAATGTGGCGAACGCAGCGTATCCGGGGTTGGATGTCTGAGTGAATGGTTTGGTGTTAAAATGTACGAGGATTATGAAAAATCGCTTCATGCGCCTTTGAAATGGCGCACAATGGAATCTCCGCCGCAAGAATTGGATGAAAAAAAGCTGGATACAGCAATTGCCGATCTGTTGAATGAGCAGCGGCAGTCGGAAGATCAGAAAGCGGCCATGTTGCGGCCAGAGTTTCCGCAATTGCTTCCTCAGGAAGACGTATCCGCGCAAGCGGCGCTGAAGGAAAACCGGTTGTCCGCGATCTTGCGCCAGAAATGGGCGGAACTGTCCGGCGCAGCGTAACCTTCGGCCCGCGCTTTAAACCTCAGGCGTCTGGGTCACAGATGCCGAAAATCGTATGTTGCGGTGGCAGTTTGTATTGCCCATGCTTTGTCTTTTGGTCTCCATAGCGGTCCAAGCGACAGAGTAAGGCCTATTGATGACCGCGCCCAAACCGACTCCTGTAGAACCTGATCTTGCCCTGCCCAAAACCGTTGATGTCGTGGTCATCGGCGGCGGAATCATCGGCGTTTCAACCGCGTTGGAACTGGCAGAGAGGGGCGCTTCGGTTCTTGTGTGCGAAAAAGGGCAGATTGCAGCCGAACAAAGTTCACGCAATTGGGGTTGGGTCCGTCTTGGGATGCGGGACCCAAGAGAGATACCCCTGATGCAGGAATCGTTGCGCATCTGGCAGACGCTCGATGACCGGCTGGACCGCAAGACAGGTTACACCCGCTCCGGTATCCTTTTTGGCGCATCCGGCAGGCGGGATGCCGGCAACATGGAACGTTGGCTGCACCATGTCGAAGGAATGCAGACCGGCGCGCGGATGGTTTCGGGCGGAGAGTTGGCAGACCTTTTGCACGGCAACCAATCGGGCTTTGAATCCGGTTTGTACATGCCGCAGGACGGTCGTGCCGAACCTCAATGGACAGCCCCCGCTATCGCCGAAGCCGCGCGGGCTCGGGGCGCAGTGATCATGACGAATTGCGCCGTGCGCAGTGTGGACGTTCAGGCTGGACGTGTCGCCGGTGTTTTCACCGAGCGCGGCAAAGTTGCCAGCGGCCGCGTCGTTCTGGCCGGGGGTGCGTGGTCGCGCCTGTTTGCAGGCAATGCGGGGATCGAACTGCCGCAGCTGAAGGTTCTGAATACGGTCCTGCGCACATCCCCCATCGCAGAGGGGCCCGAGACGTCGTTGTGGTCGGATGACTTTGCGATCCGAAAACGGGCCGATGGCGGTTACACAATTGCATCCGGCCATGAGAATACCGTGGACATCGTGCCGGACAGTTTTCGATTGGCGATGCAGTTTCTGCCGGCTTTTGTGCAGGAGTGGAAATCTCTTCGCTTTCGCCTGTCCAAACGCTGGACGATCGAAGCACAACAACACCGGAGATGGCTGCCAACCGATGTGACCCCGTTCGAAAAGTGCCGGATCCTGGACCCTGAGCCGTCTCAAAAAACGTTGCGACGCGCCTGGGCCAGTGCATGCAAGGGATACCCCGCTGTGCAAACAGGCGAGATCGTACAAAGTTGGGCAGGTATGATCGATGTGACGCCGGATGCCATTCCCGTCATCTCGGGCGTGGATGATCTGCCGGGAATGTACATTGCCACGGGGTTTTCAGGCCATGGCTTTGGAATCGGCCCCGGGGCGGGGCAGCTGATGGCTGATCTGGTTGCCGAAACAACGCCTTGCGTCGACCCGGCCGCCTTTCGCCTGTCGCGGTTCAGCGACGGTTCAAAAGTGCGACCGGATCCGGGGTACTGACAGCCTAACCCATCATCTGGTAGCTGACCGGGACAAAGCGGAAGCCTTCTCCGCGCGCCTCAACATAGCCTGCACCGGGGAAAGGCATGTGATAGCCGACCATGGGCACTTTGTCGGCAGCCAGCATGCCAAGGACATTGCGACGCGCGGCAGTTGCTGCGGCCTTGTCCATGTCAAACCGGACTTCCCATTCGGGATGAGCGAAAGACCAGACATAGTGGTTGGCCAGATCCGCCGTCAGCACCAGACGTTGCCCGTTGCTTTCCAGATGATAGACCGTGTGGCCCGGTGTATGGCCATAAGCGGCAACCGCGGTAATGCCCGAGGCGACCTCGCCCCCGTCTTCGACAAAGGTCATTTTCTCGGCCAGTGGTGTGACTTTTTCAGCGACCAGATCGCCCACGCGATTGCCTGCGTCCTGCGCAGCCCAGAAATCATATTCCGGAGAAGCCGTCACGTAGCGCGCATTGGCGAAGGTGGGCGCGCCTTCGGTCGTCATGCCACCGATATGGTCAGGGTGCATATGCGTTATCACGACCACATCGATCTGATCCGGGGTTACACCCGCATCTGCCAGCGCGGCCTGTATGCCACCTTGCCCCAGACCGGTATCAAACAGAACCAGCTCTGAGCCTGTATTGACCAGCGAGGGGGTAAAGAAAAACTGTGCGACGTCTGCGGGAATGAAGTTCTCAGCCGAAACCTTGGCGAATTCTTCGTCCGTCGCTCCGCCCCCAAAAATCTCTTTGGCTCCGTCGCGTGGAAAACTGCCATCCAGCAGGGTCGTGACCGTGAAGTCGCCAACATGAAATGACTTGGCGATGGTCGAGTTTGCTTTGGTTTCCGGGCTTGCGGCCAGAACCGGTGCGGCTGCGGTTGCAAACGGCAAGGCGGCGGCAGTTCCCAAAGCGGCGCGGCGCGTAAGTTTTATTGTCATCTTCGTTCTCCCTGTCAGGACATCATTGTTGCAGTTAGGGCGTCGAGAGTCTGTTGCCAGTGTATACGCCATTCAGATGGGGTGCATGGATGAATAATACGTGTTAATTTTTGTTCATGGCGCGATCAGACAACAAGACAGTTCCGACGGATCAAAGCGTCGAGCATTTCCTGACAACGGTTCAACCTGCGCGCCGTGCCGAAGACGCGCACCAGCTTGAAAAGCTGTTCCGCGCCACCACCGGGTTTGAACCGCTGATGTGGGGGCCGTCGATCGTCGGGTATGGCCGCTACCACTATCGCTATAAATCGGGTCGGGAAGGGGACTTTCTGGCAACCGGTTTTTCGCCGCGCAAATCAGCTTTGGTGATTTACATCATGCCGGGTTACGCAGATTTTGCGGATCTCATGGCCAGATTGGGAAAGCACAAACTGGGCAAGTCCTGTCTTTACGTCAACAAACTGGCGGATATCGATACGGGCGTTTTGGGCGAACTCATTCGCGCCGGATTGGACGACCTCGACAGGGTGTGGCCGGTGAAACCATTCTGAATCACCTGATGGATCAAGCGGCGGCTGGACAAAAACGCCCCCATGTGACAAGAGCCGCGCCAACAGGAGACACCCATGACAACCACCCGTTTCGCCCCGTCGCCCACCGGTTACATCCATGTGGGCAACCTGCGCACCGCCCTGATGAACTATCTGATTGCCCGCAAGGCAGGAGGTACGTTCATCCTGCGCATCGATGATACCGACCCCGAACGGTCGAAAGAAGAATATGTCGATGCCATCAAGCAGGACCTGGAATGGCTGGGTTTGCATTGGGACCGGGTCGAGCGTCAGTCGGACCGTCTGGACCGCTATGCCGAAGCGGCCGACAAGCTGCGCGCGATGGGTCGTTTGTACGAAGCGTTCGAAACGCCGACCGAACTGGATCTGAAACGCAAGAAGCAACTGAACATGGGCAAGCCGCCGGTCTATGACCGCGCTGCGCTGAACCTGTCGGAGGCCGAAAAAGAAGCCTTGCGCGCCGAACGTGGCAACGGCGTCTGGCGCTTCAAGCTGGATCATGAACGTATCGAATGGAATGACGGCATTCTTGGCGACATCTCGATTGATGCGGCTTCGGTTTCCGATCCGGTTCTGATCCGTGGCGATGGTCAGGTTCTCTATACGATTGCGTCGGTTGTGGATGATACTGAAATGGGCGTAACTGATGTCGTACGGGGTTCGGACCATGTGACCAACACGGCGACGCAGATCCAGATCATCGAGGCGCTGGGCGGGCGTTGTCCGCGTTTTGCCCACCATTCTCTGCTGACTGGTCCGCAGGGTGAGGCATTGTCGAAACGGCTGGGCACGCTGGCTTTGCGCGATCTTCGCGAACAGGGTGTGCAACCGATGGCGTTGCTGAGCCTGATGGCGCGTCTGGGCTCGTCTGATCCGGTTGAGCTGCGCTCGGAAATGGCCGAGCTGATCGACGGATTTGATGTGAACCGGTTTGGTGCCGCGCCGACCAAGTTCGATGTACAGGACCTGTTCCCGCTGACCGCCAGGTATTTGCAATCGCTGCCGCTGTCCGATGTGGCCGGTGCCGTTGCGGATGCCGGTGTTCCCGATGAATTGGCAGAACCTTTCTGGGCCATGGCCCGTGAAAACATCACCACCCTGGCCGATCTCAAGGGCTGGTGGGAACTGTGCCGTGACGGGGCAGATCCCCTGATCGCCGATGAAGATCAGGAATTCATTGCCCAGGCGATGGCTTTGCTGCCCGAAGGTCCGTTCGACGGTGAGACCTGGAGCACCTGGACCAAAGCCGTGAAAGAAGCAACCGGTCGCAAGGGTAAAGGCCTGTTCATGCCGCTGCGCAAAGCGCTGACCGGCAAGGAGCGCGGCCCGGAAATGGCAGCGCTGATGCCGTTGCTACAGGTGATCCGCGCGCGCGGCTAACGTGGTGGCACATCAGATTTCTGGGCCACGTCTTTGGCGTGGCCCTTTTTTGTTTACGCTGGTTGCACAAATCGAACCGACAAACTGGTCAGGCGGTCATCGACAAAATCACGTTCGACAGGTTTGAGTTGCTGGTGGCGTGGATAACGCGGTTCGGCGCGATCATTCAGGATCGGGGCATCCCATCCGGTTGTCGTCTCAAAGAATCGATCCGCGCCGTCCTCGCCGAATGCCCGCAAGTAACCCTGCACGACAACGTCGATATAGCTGAGCAGCAATGGATGGTGATTGCTGGGCTCGCTGTGCCGATCCTGAGGGACGGCGTAGACAGCTATTTCGACATCGTGCGTCAGGGGATGCGAAACCGACTGCGTTGCAGGAATTCGGTCATACGCCCATTCCCGTTCATCCAGCGCGGCCCAGTCATTTTTTGGAACATGCGCAATCATGCCTTCGATCTCTGACTCCGGGTCGGGCACGGCAGTCAGAAACGCCACGGGTCGCAGATCGGTATGCCGCCAGGCCCGCCGCCAACCCTTCAGTCGCGCGGGGCGCGGATCGGGGAAATCATGCGTCGCGAGGTTCACGAGGCTGCCATAGCCAAAGAAATAGGGGTCGGCCATCCAAGAAGTGTCCTTTGGGTCGATTGATGTATGTCAAACCGCTTTTTTCCCGGACATGCAATAAGGTTGCATCTTGTATTTAGGGAGGCCCTCATGCGGATTACCAAAAGGACGAATATCGCTGTGCGCCTGTTGATGTATTGCGCAGCTCACCCGGACAGGCTGGTCACGAAATCCGAAATCGCCGAAGTGTGCAACATTTCGGAAAACCATCTGGCGCAGGTGATCAATCAGCTGAGCCAGCTGAACTATCTGAGCACGCAGCGCGGTCGAAACGGTGGCATGTCGCTGGCGCGCCCGGCGGATCAGATCCGCATCGGTGCGGTGTTCCGGCATGTTGAAGGGGCTTTGCCCATTGCCGAGTGTTTCGCCGATGCAGACAACACGTGCCCTCTTACGGATGCCTGCCGGCTGAGGCTTGCGCTTCAGGACGCGGCAGAGGTGTTCTATGCGTCCCTGGACGATGTTACCCTGGATGCGCTGGTATGTGACAACGATCCGCTGCTGAGGCTCTTGCAGCCCGTGGCCTGCGTGCGCTGATTTCAATCGCTCGCACGCAATATACGCGCCGGACGCACCGCAAGCGGACGCAGGGCAAATGCCAGCCCAGCGCATAACGTGACGCCTATCCCGGCCAGTACGATGCCGAAGGCCGATGACCAGATGACCGTGAACTCTGTGTCGAAGATGTAGGTGGCAACGGCCCATCCGCCCAGAATACCAACGAACAGCGCGACGCAACCCGCAGCGGCCCCAAGCAAAACGGATCGCAGGCCAAAGCTGCGCAGGATACTGCCACGATCTGCACCCAATGTCCTGAGGATCGCTGCTTCGTATCTGCGGGCAGGTTCGCCCGCCGCCGCTGCGCCGATCAGAACCAAAAATCCTGTCAGCAGCGATACTCCTGCACCGTACGAGGTCGCTGCGGCGATGCCTGCCAGCAGGCCCGAGACGCGATCAATGGCGTCGCGCACCCGGATGGCCGTGATATTGGGGAACTGGCCGGCAAGATCCCGCAGGATGGCCGCCTCGGCCTGTTCTTCGGCATAGACCGTCGCGATAAAGCTGTGCGGCGCACCAGCCAGCGCAGAGGGGTTCATCGACATGACAAAGCCGATTCCCGCGGTAGAGAAATCCACCTCGCGCAGTGACGTCAGCTCTGCCGTGATGTCACGTCCCAGGATATTGACGGTCAGTTGGTCGCCCAGGTTCAGGCCCATCTCTTCGGCTTCTTCGGCGGCAAAGCTGACCTGCGGCGCACCTGCGTAATCTTCGGCCCACCACTCCCCTGCGGTCAGGCGTGCGTTCGGCGGCGGTTGAACCGAATAGGTCACGCCGCGATCCCCTTCCAGCACCCAGTGATCTCCGGCCACGTCCCGAGCGGGCTGGCCGTTGATCTGCGTGATGATCCCGCGCAACATCGGCGCGCTTTCAATGCGGCTGACCGCGGGGTCGCTTTGCAGGCGTTCGGTAAAGCCGGGCATTTGATCTTTCTGGATGTCTACAAAGAAGTACGACGGCGCAACATCCGGCAGGTTGCCCGAAATGGCGTTGCGCAGGGTCCCGTCGATCTGCCCGACCGCAGCCAGCACCGACAGGCCCAGTCCCAGTGACAGAACCACAGATCCTGCACCTTCGCGTGGGTCCGAGATGGCCGACAACGCCCATCTGACCGTGGGTCGCCCGCGGGCCAACGAAGTCCCAGCCCGGGCCAGTTTGCGAATGGCATAAGCGGCGAGGGCCAACAGCGCCAGTGCACCGACAAGCCCGCCGCCGGTCCAGACAGTAAGCCGCGTCGAGCCGCTGAACCATGATGCCAGGGCGATCAGCAACAACAGCCCGGCACCGGTTGCCACGACGTAAATCAGACGTGGAAAGGGGCGGGCCGAGCTTAACGCGTCGCGAAACAACGTCGCGGCGCGCACATCCTCGGTGCGGGCCAACGGCCAAAGGGTGAACAGGAACGCTGTGAGCAGACCGTATATTGCTGCCTCGATCAGCGGCTGTGGATAAAGGGAAAACACTGCTGGAACCGGCAATTGACTTTCCAGCAGCGGGGCCAGAACAAGCGGCGCCAATCCACCCAGCGTCAGGCCGATCACGATCCCGAAGACGGACAGAACGCCAATTTGAATCATGTAGGTTTGAAAAATGGTGGCGCGATCGGCCCCCAAGGTACGCAGAGTCGCAACGGTTTCCGTCTTCTGCGCCAGATAAGCACGCACGGCGGCAGAAACCCCGATGCCTCCGACGGCAAGCCCGGACAGCCCGACAAGGACAAGAAATGCACTCAGGCGATTGACGAACTCGGATATCCCGGGGGCACCGTTGCGTGCATCCGTCCAGCGCATTCCCGTGCCTTCGAATGCCGCGTCAGCCCTTGCGGATACCTCTGAAAGATCTGCGTTCCGGGGCAGGATCATCCTGTATTTTGTCGTAAACAGCGTTCCGGGTTCCAGCAGACCGGACGCCTGCAACGCCTGGGTTCGCACCAGAGTGCGCGGCCCAAGGCCAAACCCATCCGCCGCGCTGTCGGGCTCGTCCAGCAAGGCAGCCGTCAGGATGAACTCTTGCGTCCCAAGTGAAAACCGATCACCGACGGACAACCCAAGCCGGTCCATCAGCACAGGTTCCATCACGGCCCCGGGCAAGCCGAAACTGCCGTTCAGGGCGTCTTCCAGCGGGATTTCGGGTTCCAGCCGTACCGAGCCGACAAGTGGGTACGCGTTGTCGACCGACTTGACCTGAGTCAGCGCTCGTTCCGGACCTGTCGCGCCGGGCACAACGGCCATCGAGCGGAAATCGACAACCTCGGACATCTGGACGGATGTCTGTTGCATCCAGTCGCGCTCGGCCTCATCGGCAAAACGATAGGTGAATTCAAGTTCGGCATCGCCCCCCAGCAGTGAGGCCCCTTCTTGCGCAAGCCCAGCCTGTATGGCCTGCCGCACCGACCCGACGGCCGCGATGGCTGCGACCCCCAACGCCAAACAGGCCAGAAAGATCCGAAAACCACTCAGGCCTCCGCGCAGCTCGCGGCGGGCGAGCCGCCCGGCCATCCGCAGGCTCATTCCGCAGCCTCCTGCCGGGTCTCTTCGGCGATCCTGCCGTCACGCAACCGAACGACCCGATCACATTTTTCGGCCAATGAATGGCTGTGTGTCACCAGAACCAGGGTTGCATCGTATTTCCGGCGCAGACCAAACAGCAAATCAACAATTGCGGCCCCGTTGGTTTCGTCCAGGTTCCCGGTCGGTTCATCAGCCAACAGGATTTTGGGGCGCGGCGCAGATGCTCGTGCCAAGGCAACACGCTGTTGTTCTCCGCCCGACAGTTGCGCCGGGTAATGATCGCGACGGTGCGACAGGCCAACGGCGTCCAGCTCTTGCTCGGCCCGGTCGAACGCATCCTTGTGCCCTGCAAGTTCCAGTGGGGTTGCCACGTTTTCAAGCGCGGTCATCGTCGGGATCAGGTGGAAGTTCTGAAACACCACCCCCATACTGTCGCGTCGAAACCGGGCCAGAGCGTCCTCATCCATGTCGGTCAGGTCCTGACCCAGCGCCATGATTTGACCGTGCGTCGCCTGTTCCAACCCCGCCATCAACATCAGCAGCGAAGACTTGCCCGAGCCAGAAGGCCCGATCAGCCCCAGCGTCTCGCCCTTGTTCACAGTCAACGTAATGTCATGCAGAATATCGACCCGCCCGGCATTGCCATCCAGGGACAAAGAGGCATCTTGGAGGGCGAGAACAGCAGTCGTCATGGGTCTACCCGAAAAAGGAGCGGTCTTTTGGGATATGGAGCGATCACCACGTTGCGCAAGGCTTTGATGGCAGGCCTTTTCACGTGGTGCGGTTTTGCGGCCACAGCCGAACAAGTGGTGATTGCGGCATTGGGGGACTCGCTGACTCAGGGTTATGGGCTGGTGGAGGAAAGCGGGTTTGTTCCGCAGCTTGAACGCTGGTTGCAGACGCAGGGCGCGGATGTCCGCGTCATCAACGCAGGTGTTTCGGGTGACACGACGGCGGGCGGGGCCGCGCGTGTGGACTGGACCCTGACACCGGATGTGGATGGCATGATCGTTGCCCTTGGCGGCAACGACCTGCTGCGGGGGATCGACCCTGCAGTATCAAAGGCCAATCTGCGCAGGATCCTGGACGTGGCGCGGAGCGCGAATGTACCGGTTCTGCTGATCGGTATGCAGGCGCCGGGCAACTACGGGGCCGATTACAAGCAAGCTTTCGACGGAATGTACCCAGACATTGCGAAGGAGTTCGACGTCCTCTTCGCCGCCAGTTTCTTTGAAGGGCTTGCGGCCGAGGGCGACCCCGGTGCGGTATCGCAGTTCATGCAGCCGGACGGAATACATCCAAACGCGGATGGGGTGGCAAAGATCGTTGAATCACTGGGGCCGTCCGTTCTGAAGCTTGTTGATCAGGCGGGGCAAGCGGAATAGGCGCCCATCCATGGGCGCCTAGACGACCGTGACAACTGTTCCGATCGGGACCCGGTTGTACAAATCGATCACATGCTCGTTCAGCATTCTTATGCACCCGTTGGACACTGCCCGGCCGATGGTCTGCGGCTGCGTCGTGCCGTGGATGCGGAAATACGTATCGACACCGTTCTGGAACAGATACAGCGCGCGCGCGCCCAGCGGGTTATCTCCGCCGCCGGGTTGGACATAGTCGTTGTCCTTGAATTTGGCGTAAGCGACGGGATCACGTTCGATCATCTCATCGGTCGGGCGCCAGGTCGGCCATTCCTTTTTCACATCGATGGTGGCCGTGCCGGTAAACTCCAACCCCGCTTTGCCGACGCCGCATCCATAGCGGATCGCCTTGCGAGGTTCCGTGACGTAGTAAAGGTAGAACGACCGGGGCGCGACCAGCAGCTGACCAGGTACGAACTGTTTCTTGATGCGCACGAATTGCGGTGCCGGATCATACTCGACCGCCTTTTTGGCGCTGGCGATGCCTGGCAACATGCTTGCTGCTGTTCCGGCCAGAAAAATACGGCGTGTAAACATCGAAACCCTCGTCGAATGACCAATGAAACTGAAACCAATTTCATCATGATACGATATTTGGTCAATTCTAGGGCAGACATCACGTGGACGTGATGTGTCCTGCCTGCCACCCGAGGTGGTGGCGGGAAAGGGGCGAGGGGGATCCCCTCACCCGAAATCAAGCTCAGGCCAGCTGGATGCTGTCGGCGCTTTCGCGGCCGTCACGACCGGCGCGCAGCTCGTACGTGACTTTCTGGTTGTCGGCTAGGCCGGTCAGGCCCGAACGTTCGACAGCCGAGATGTGTACGAATACATCTTTGCCGCCCTCTTCCGGTGCGATGAAGCCGAAGCCTTTGGTGGTGTTGAACCATTTTACGGTGCCTGCTGGCATATCCGTGTCTCCTGTTTGAGTGCTGCCCACGGAGTTGCGGCAGCCTGGCGTCGTCGGTCTGTATCGATAGACTGACTGCCGATGAAGGAGACAGTAGGTCGAATAGAAAAACGTAAGCACTTTGCATATGGCATCGGGGCGGGGGTGTGACAAGGGATTTTGTTTGATTTGTGCAGGGGCATGAGGGATTTCCGCCGTGCCCACAGCCCCGGGGAGGCTAGTTTTCTTTCACGGTGCCGCAGCCTTGCCCAGCATCGACGAACAGGTTGAACGGTCAATCCTAGTTATCACTGATGTCGTGCAGAGTGGTGTTCATGTCACCAGATGGTCACCGCCTTTTTCACTGCAATGCAGGGCGCGATGCGGCTTGCGTCAATCGCGATCGCTTTCCCGTCCAGGCGCGGGCGATCAAGCCAGCCAAGATCCGGATGAAGGCACCTTAGTCGCGCCTGCGTTTGCACCGGTTGAATACCGGTTTGTGACGCGCGCATTCTTTGTCAAAATCGCGCCCGAGAAAGTCGTCGTGATGGATAGAGGCTATCCCGCGCCACACGCCTGCCGTTGACGCAAGGCATGCGCTGCGATTCCAGAAACGAAAGCGCCGGGCATGCCCGTTACCCATAAAGTGCGCGGGCCTCGGCGAAGGACAACAGACGACGGTTCTTCTCGTCCCACAGGTGAAGCCGCGCATTGGCGAGGCTTTCCCGGATGGTCATCCGGTTGCTGTTTGCCAGTTCTTCATGATCGCGCAGCACCTCGGTCAGGCGGTAGAACGGAATGCGGCTGTAGAGGTGGTGTACATGGTGGATGCCGATATTGGCGCTGAACCATTGCAACACTGAGGGCAGGATATAGTGCGAACTTCCGTGCAGCGCTGCTTCATGCAGTTGCCAGTCTGCATCGGCGTCCCAATGCGTGTTCTCGAACTGGTGTTGTACATAAAACAGCCAAACTCCGGCCGTTGCGGCAATCAGAGTCGACGGCAGAAAGATCAGCAACATCGGCATCAGCCCGCCAAAATAGTAGATGGCCACAAGGGCAATCAGAATGGCAAGATTGGTCGCCATCGCGCTGACCCAGAACCTGACGCTGTTTGTCAGGCCCAGCGGAAGGCGGTTTTGAAACAGAAACAGATAACCGGGGCCAAGCACGAACAGAGTGATCGGGTTCCGGTACACGCGGTACCAGAACCTGTTCAGTGGTGTTTTGGCGCGGTATTCCGCCACGGTCAGGGTGTGGACATCGCCCATCCCGCGCTTGTCCAGGTTGCCGGAACTGTTGTGATGCGTGGAATGCGTGCGGCGCCAGACATCATATGGTGTCAGTGTCAGAACTCCGATGCCGCGCCCGATCCAGTCGCTGACGGCCCGGTTTTTGAAGAATGCGCCGTGCCCGCAATCATGCTGGATGGCAAACAAGCGCAACAGAAAGGCCGCATTGAGGGCGGAAATCACAAAGGCCAGCCAATAGCTGACTGAAAGTGACATCCAGGACAATGCCCACAGTCCGATAAAGGGGATAATGCTTACACCCAGCTCAAAAGCGCTGCGCATTTGGTCCGGTTCGCGATATTTGGCAAGCGTTGTTACCCAGTCACGTGCGGCGGTGGTCTCCGGCTTGTCGCGGAGCGAGAGAGAGGGTTCAGTCATACGCCTGCCAGTCTAGTGTTTGTAGGCCACCGGATAGACGACCACCCCGACATAGCAAGCGGTTTTTCTTAAAGGCGCTGCATTTCACGGTCACTTTTCGGTCAAAGGCCGGCAGAGGTGCCCTTTGCGTAACACCTGGCTCAAGACCTCATGCCGGCGTCCCGGGGCGCAGGGCAATCTACAGGCTTGTCAAGTGCGGTTATCGGGCCTATACGCCTGCGGTGGCTTTCCGCCACGAGAATCAAAAACCAAGAAATGCCGTGTTTGGCCCATCACGCTTCGGGGTCATATCCGGCTTAGGAGAAGCGACATGAAACTGAACGAACTGCGCGACAATCCAGGCGCCAGCCCGAAACGCACCCGCGTTGGCCGTGGTCCGGGTTCCGGCAAAGGTAAAATGGGTGGCCGTGGTATCAAAGGCCAGAAATCCCGTTCGGGTGTGGCCATCAACGGCTACGAAGGCGGTCAGATGCCATTGTACCAGCGTCTGCCAAAGCGTGGCTTCAGCAAGCCGAACCGCAAAGCATTCGCCGTTGTTAACTTGGGCCTGATCCAGAAATTTGTCGAAGCCGGCAAGCTGGATGCTTCGGCTGCGATCACCGAAGACGCTCTGGTTGCGTCCGGTCTGGTCCGCCGCAAGCTGGACGGTATCCGCGTTCTGGCCAAAGGCGAAATCAGCGCCAAAGTGAACCTGGAAGTAACCGGTGCTTCGAAGTCTGCCGTTGAGGCAGTTGAAAAAGCGGGCGGTTCACTGAAGGTCACAAAAGCTGCTGCGGCAGAGTAATCGCTTGTGAGCGGGCAAAGACCCGCTTACATAGACCTCAGAGTTTTCCAAGACGCCGTCCGAGCCGGAAAACGGTTCCGGGCGGCGTTTGCATAAGAGAGACCGATTTATGGTATCAGCAGCAGAACAAATGGCAGCCAACACAAGCTGGGCTGCTTTGGGCAAGGCCACCGATCTGCGCAACCGCATCCTGTTTACGCTGGGTTTGCTGATCGTCTATCGTCTGGGCACCTTTATTCCGGTGCCGGGGATTGACGGAGCGGCTTTGCGCGAATTCATGGAGCAGGCGGGGCAGGGCATCGGCGGCATGATTTCGATGTTCACCGGCGGGGCGCTGGGGCGGATGGGCATCTTTGCCCTCGGCATCATGCCTTACATCTCGGCCTCGATCATCGTTCAACTGCTGACATCCATGGTTCCCGCGCTCGAACAGCTCAAGAAAGAGGGCGAGCAGGGGCGCAAGAAGATCAACCAGTACACCCGGTTCGGCACCGTGGCTCTGGCCACCGTTCAGGCTTATGGTCTGGCCGTTTCGCTGGAATCGGGCGATCTGGCGACTGATCCGGGGCTCTATTTCCGCATGTCGACCATGATAACGCTGGTTGGCGGTACCATGTTCCTGATGTGGCTGGGTGAGCAGATCACTGCACGCGGGATCGGCAACGGTATCTCTTTGATCATCTTCGTCGGCATCATTGCCGAAGTTCCGGCTGCTCTGGCGCAGTTCTTTGCAAGCGGCCGCAGCGGTGCGATCAGCCCTGCCGTGATCGTTGGCGTGATCGTCATGGTGATCGCCGTGATCACCTTCGTGGTGTTCATGGAGCGCGCCCTGCGCAAGATCCACATTCAGTACCCGCGTCGTCAGGCCGGTATGAAAGTCTACGAAGGCGGCTCAAGCCACCTGCCGGTCAAGGTCAACCCTGCGGGTGTCATTCCGGCGATCTTCGCCAGCTCGCTGCTGCTGCTGCCGGTCACGATCTCGACCTTCTCGTCCGGTGCTGCCAACGGGCCGGTCATGTCGTGGCTGCTGGCCAATTTCGGCCCCGGACAGCCGCTTTACCTTCTGTTCTTTGCCTCGATGATCGTGTTCTTCGCCTATTTCTATACGTTCAACGTGTCGTTCAAACCGGATGATGTGGCGGACAACCTGAAAAAGCAGAACGGTTTTGTGCCCGGCATCCGGCCCGGCAAGAAAACCGCCGAGTATCTGGAATACGTGGTCAACCGCGTGCTGGTTCTGGGTTCGGCCTATCTGGCGGCGGTCTGTCTGCTGCCCGAAATTCTGCGGGGCCAGTTTGCCATTCCGTTCTATTTCGGTGGCACCTCGGTTCTGATTATCGTCTCTGTGACCATGGACACGATCCAGCAGGTCCAGAGCCACCTGTTGGCGCATCAATACGAAGGGCTTATCGAAAAGTCCCAGCTGCGCGGCAAAGGCAAGAAACGCGGCAGAAAGGGAGCTGCTCGCCGATGAACATCATTCTTCTGGGCCCCCCGGGGGCAGGCAAGGGAACGCAGGCGCGTCACCTGGTAGAGACCCGCGGGATGGTGCAGCTCAGCACCGGGGATATGCTGCGCGAGGCCAAGACCAGCGGAACCGAAATGGGCCAGAAGGTTGCCGCGATCATGGACGCGGGCAAGCTGGTCACCGATGAGATCGTGATCGGCCTGATTGAGGAAAAACTGACCACCGAAAAAGGCGCCGGTTTCATCTTTGACGGCTTCCCCCGCACTTTGGCACAGGCCGACGCGCTGTCGGCTCTGCTGACCAAGCTGGGCCAGTCCCTGCATACCGTGATCGAGATGCGCGTGGATGACGATGCTCTGGTGGAGCGGATTACCGCGCGGTCAACCTGCGGCGGATGTGGTGAGGTCTATAACGACAAGACCAAGCCGATCCCGGCTGACGGCAAGTGCACCAATTGCGGCAAGGAAAATGACTTCGTTCGTCGCGCCGACGATAACGAAGACAGTCTGCGCACTCGGTTGATGGAATACTACAAGAAGACCTCACCGCTGATTGGCTATTACTACGCCAAGGGCGATCTGCGCCCCGTGAACGGGCTGGCGGACATCAAGGAAGTCACAGCGTCGATCGAGGCCATTCTCGGCTGATTTCAATATGGGCTTGACGGCACCGCCAAAAGCCCATATCGACCCCCATCCCTAAAGGGAATCAAGACCGCGTGCGGGATTCGTCCCAACCGCCCCGACCACCTCGAATAATGCTGAACCCTCTGGCCACACTGCCACGGTAAAGCGTTGTGAAAAAAGGTTCTGGAGTTACGGAACCGCAACGAAAAGGAAAGTGACACGTGGCACGTATTGCCGGCGTAAACATCCCGACTGCAAAGCGGGTACCTATCGCCCTCACATATATCACCGGTATCGGAAACACCTCGGCCAAAGCGATCTGCGAAGCCGTGGGCATTGAAGCGCACCGTCGCGTCAACGAACTGTCCGACGCCGAAGTTCTGGCCATCCGCGAGCACATCGACGCAAATTTCACCGTTGAAGGTGACCTGCGTCGTGAAGTTCAGATGAACGTCAAGCGCCTGATGGACCTGGGCTGCTATCGCGGTCTGCGTCACCGCCGCAACCTGCCGGTTCGCGGGCAGCGTACCCACACCAACGCTCGTACCCGCAAAGGCCCCGCAAAGGCCATCGCTGGTAAGAAGAAATAAGGGAGGGTCTGACCGATGGCACGTGACAAGACTCGCGTTAAGCGCAAAGAGCGTAAGAACATCGCATCGGGCGTTGCCCATGTGAATTCGACCTTCAACAACACCAAGATCCTGATCTCGGACGTACAGGGCAACGCCATCTCGTGGTCGTCTGCCGGTACCATGGGCTTCAAGGGATCGCGGAAATCGACCCCCTACGCCGCTCAGATGGCTGCGGAAGACGCAGGCAAGAAGGCGCAGGAACATGGCGTCAAGACGCTGGAAGTCGAAGTTCAGGGCCCCGGTTCGGGCCGTGAATCGGCACTGCGCGCGCTGGCTGCCGTGGGCTTCAACATCACGTCGATCCGCGACGTGACACCGATTGCTCACAACGGCTGCCGCCCGCCGAAACGTCGTCGCGTCTAAGCGATTTTGAATTGAGCTGGGGCTGTGTTTCTGCACGGCCCCAGCACGTCATTTTGAACCTCGGGCGTCTGCACCTTGTTGGTCATGGGGCGCGGACAGGAATGGAGGGATTACATGATCCACAAGAATTGGGCAGAATTGATCAAGCCGACCCAGCTGGAAGCCAAGCCGGGCAATGATCCTGCACGTCAAGCCACCCTGGTTGCCGAACCGCTGGAGCGTGGCTTTGGTCTGACCTTGGGCAACGCCCTGCGCCGCGTCCTGATGAGCTCGCTGCAAGGTGCGGCCATCACCAGCGTCCAGATCGACAACGTCCTGCACGAGTTTTCGAGCGTGGCAGGCGTTCGTGAAGACGTCACTGACATCATCCTGAACCTCAAGCAGGTTGCCCTGCGCATGGAAGTCGAAGGCCCCAAGCGCCTGTCGATCAATGCCAAAGGCCCCGCGGTTGTCACTGCGGGTGACATCAGCGAAAGCGCCGGCATCGAGGTTCTGAACCGCGATCACGTCATCTGCCACCTCGACGATGGCGCTGACCTGTTCATGGAGCTGACCGTCAACACCGGCAAGGGCTATGTCTCGGCCGAGAAGAACAAGCCCGAAGACGCACCCATCGGCCTGATTCCGATTGATGCGATCTATTCGCCGGTCAAAAAGGTCGCTTATGACGTTCAGCCGACCCGTGAAGGTCAGGTTCTGGACTATGACAAACTGACCCTGAAGATCGAAACCGATGGTTCGATCACGCCGGAAGACGCACTGGCCTTTGCCGCTCGTATCCTTCAGGATCAGCTGTCGATCTTCGTCAACTTCGACGAGCCGGAATCGGCAAGCCGTCAGGACGAGGACGATGGTCTGGAGTTCAACCCGCTGCTGCTGAAGAAGGTGGACGAGCTGGAACTGTCGGTCCGTTCGGCAAACTGCCTGAAGAACGACAACATCGTCTATATCGGCGACCTGATCCAAAAGACCGAAGCCGAGATGCTGCGCACCCCGAACTTCGGCCGCAAGTCGCTGAACGAGATCAAGGAAGTGCTGTCCGGCATGGGCCTGCACCTGGGCATGGATGTCGAGGATTGGCCGCCGGACAACATCGAAGATTTGGCCAAGAAATTCGAAGACGCGTTCTAAGCGCGTCTTCCCCAATGCCCGGCCCAAAGTGGGAATATCCGGGGACCATATGGGCATTCCCGCCCCAAGGAGAGCCGGTGACACGCATCGCCGGCCAGACAAAGCAAAACGCAAAAGAAGGAACTAGAAAATGCGTCACGCACGTGGTTATCGCCGCCTGAACCGTACTCATGAGCACCGCAAGGCGCTGTTTGCGAACATGGCTGGCTCGCTCATCGAGCATGAGCAAATCAAAACAACTCTGCCCAAGGCAAAAGAACTGCGCCCGATCGTTGAAAAACTGATCACTCTGGGCAAGCGCGGCGACCTGCACGCCCGCCGTCAGGCCGCAGCACAGCTGAAGGAAGACAAAGACGTCGCCAAGCTGTTCGAAGTTCTGGGCCCCCGCTACGCCGAGCGTCAGGGCGGTTATGTCCGCATTCTGAAAGCTGGCTTCCGCTATGGCGATATGGCCCCGATGGCGATCATCGAATTCGTTGATCGTGATCTGGACGCCAAAGGTGCGGCTGACAAAGCCCGCGTTGCCGCCGAAGAGGCAGCAGACGAAGAATAAGATCTGACCCAAGGTCACGGTCGAACCTCCGTTCGGGAAACCGGACGGAGGTTTTTTCGTTATGGCATGTCCGACATGTTGCGGGGCATACCCGACCGCCGACTTGCAATTCAGATTTTGTGTCAGCATATCTGGGCCAATCGCAAAAAACGGAGCCACCATGATCCGCGTAATGCTGACCCTTGTTGCCTTGACCTGCGCGACGCAAGGAATGGCCGAAACGAAAGTTCCGCAGTCACAGGCCGAGATTTCGTTGGGATTTGCCCCGGTCGTGAAACAGGCATCGCCGGCGGTTGTGAACATCTATGCCAAGATCGTCCGGCAGGGCCGGGCAAGCCCGTTTTTCTCGGACCCGTTCTTTCAGGATTTCTTTGGCCGGGGGTTTGGCGAACCACGTCAGCGGGTTCAAAACTCGTTGGGTTCCGGGGTTATCCTGTCTGACGATGGGTATGTTGTTTCCAACTATCACGTGGTCGGGTCCGCGACCGAGATCCGGGTTGTCACCACGGATCGGCGCGAGTTCTCGGCCGAGGTTGTGCTGGGCCATGAGGAAAGCGATATCGCGATCCTGCGTTTGAAGGAGGCCGAAGACCTGCCCTATCTGACCCTTCGCGATTCCGATCAGGTCGAGGTTGGAGAGCTGGCCCTGGCCATCGGAAACCCGTTCGGGGTGGGGCAGACGGTGTCGTCCGGAATCATCTCGGGGCTGGCGCGCACGGGCACGGCAACCGGGAATGGTCGCGGGTATTTCATCCAGACGGATGCGGCAATCAATCCGGGCAACTCCGGCGGGGCGCTGATCGATGTGAATAGCCAACTGATCGGGATCAATACCTCGATTCTGACCCGATCGGGTGGGTCAAACGGAATAGGCTTTGCCATCCCCGCCAATCTGGTGGCGCAATTCCTCAAGCAGGCGCAGCAGGGAAACGAAACCTTCGTCAGCCCGTGGGCGGGAATGTCGGGTCAACACATGAGCGCGGATATCGCGGAATCCCTTGGTCTGGCCATCCCGTTGGGCGTTGTGATCTCTGATCTGCATGAGCTCAGCCCTTTGCGCGACGCAGGGTTCAGAGTGGGAGACGTGGTAACCCATGTGGACGGGGATGAGGTCAATTCACCCGCCGAGATGAAGTTTCGGATGTCGGTCGCCGGAGTGGGCGGAACCTCGGTTCTGACCCGTCTGCGCGGCGACCAAAGTGAAGATGTCGAGGTGGCGCTTATCAAAGCCCCCGATGTTCCGGCCGCCGAAGAAACGACGTTGAATGACAGAACCGTTCTTCCGGGGTTGGTGGTGTCCCGGGTCAATCCCGCGGTGATCACCAGGATGGGATTGTCGCTGTCGCTGACCGGTGTCATCGTGGTGGATCCCGGCCCGTATGGCGGAAGGGCGGGATTGCGAACCGGTGATATTCTTGAAAGCATCAATGCCGATGAGATCCAGCGCCCTCGGGACGTTGAGACCGCGCTGACCGATCCGGGCCGTTACGTGCAGATAGGTCTGGTGCGCGGGGGGCGGTCCGTCTCTTTGCGGTTCCGGCTGTGACCTGTGAGTGATCTGTTCGATACCGGGGCGGCAGAACCTGCCGCTTCTCCTCGCCGGCCTCTGGCTGACCGGTTGCGGCCTCGATCCCTGGCCGAGGTGATCGGGCAGGAGCAGGTGCTGGGCCCCGAGGCCCCTCTGGGTGTCATGCTGGCGGCAGGCAGTTTGTCCAGCCTGATCTTCTGGGGCCCACCCGGAGTTGGAAAGACCACGATTGCACGGCTGTTGGCACAGGAAACCGATCTGCATTTCGTTCAGATCAGTGCGATCTTCACCGGTGTGCCGGATCTGAAGAAAGTCTTCGAGGCCGCGAAGATACGCCGCGAGAACGGGCAGGGCACCTTGTTGTTCGTGGACGAGATTCACCGCTTCAACAAGGCTCAGCAAGATGGGTTTCTGCCCCATATGGAAGACGGGACCATCCTGTTGGTCGGCGCAACCACCGAGAACCCGTCATTCGAGTTGAATGCCGCTGTGCTCAGCCGGTCGCAGGTGCTGGTGCTGGAACGGTTGAGCCTTGCCGATCTGGAGCGTCTGACCCAGCGGGCCGAGAAAGAGTTGGGCCGCGCGTTGCCATTGACGCCTGCCGCCCGCGATGCGTTGCAAGAGATGGCCGACGGCGACGGTCGGGCTTTGCTGAACCTGATCGAACAGGTTTCGGCGTGGAAGGTGGACGCGCCGCTGGCCCCCGACGCGCTGTCAACGCGTTTGATGCGGCGAGCTGCAAAATACGACAAATCCGGTGATGAGCATTACAACCTGATCTCGGCCCTGCACAAATCGGTGCGCGGATCTGACCCCGATGCGGCCTTGTATTGGTTCGCGCGCATGCTGACCGGGGGCGAAGATCCGCGGTATCTTGCGCGCAGGATCACACGCATGGCGGTCGAGGACATAGGCCTGGCCGATCCGCAGGCGCAGGCCATTTGTTTGCAATCGTGGGAAACCTACGAACGTCTGGGTTCACCCGAGGGCGAGTTGGCGCTTGCTCAAGCGCTGGTCTATCTTGCCCTGGCGCCAAAATCCAACGGCGCCTATGTCGGCTACAAGGCGGCAATGCGGCTGGCCAAGCAATCCGGCAGCGAGCCACCGCCCAAGCATATCCTGAACGCGCCGACCTCTTTGATGAAGGATCAGGGTTACGGCGCGGGCTATGCCTATGACCATGATGCCGAGGACGGGTTTTCCGGTCAGAACTACTTCCCCGAGACGATGAAACGCCCGGTTTTGTATCAGCCGGTCGAGCGCGGTTTCGAGCGTGAACTAAAGAAACGCCTCGATTATTTTGCCAAGCTGCGGACACAGCGGAACAGCTAGTAACGTAGGGTCAGTCGTAAAGGTTCCGCCGCGTCACAGGCGACAGGATTGAAATTGGACGCTTCCCTTGGGTCAACGCTTGCAGGGGAGGGCTTGATATGCCGGTTTCAATCGAAAAATCCGAAGATGTCTGGACCGTCATTCATGACAGGCCGGATGCGCGGAACGCCGTTGATACGAAACATGCCGAGGCTCTGGTTGAGGCATTTCTGAGTTTCGAGGCCAGTTCGGCCAAGGCTGCGGTATTCTGGGGCAAAGGTGGCAATTTCTGTGCAGGGTGGGATCTGAAACTTGCCGCATCGCTGGCCGATCCCGAACGGCGCGAGGCGTATTTCGACAAACATGGCTTTCCCATCGGTTCGGCCCCGTCAACGCTGGGGCCCATGGGGCCGTCGCGGCTGGAGCTTTCGAAACCTGTCATCGGCGCGATAGAAGGCGCGGCAGTGGCCGGAGGAATGGAGCTTGCCTTGTGGTGCGATATCCGGGTCATGGCGGAAACGGCTTACTTGGGTGTGTTTTGCCGCCGCTGGGGGATTACCCTGATGGATGGTGGTTCGGTCAGGTTGCCGCGTCTGGTGGGGCAGGGCAAGGCGTTGGAGATTGCTCTGACCGGTCGCAAGGTCGAGGCGGAGGAGTGTTACAGGATTGGGCTGGCGGAAAAGGTCGTTCCGCATGGCGCAGCACGAAAGGCGGCTGAAGACATGGCACATGATATCGCCCGTTTCCCGCAAGAGGCCGTTCGGGCAGACCGCCGGTCGATCATCGAAACCCGTGGAATGCCGGTTCGTGACGCGCTGAAGGTTGAATGGGCCAACGGGTTGGATGCCATTCGCCGCGAAGGAACCGCTGGTGCGGCCCGTTTTCGGGATGGAGCGGGGCGGCACGGCGACTTCTCGAACATCTGAGATCCAGAGCCTGATACCTTGACTCTTGCCGCGTTGCGCGCGACAGACGCCCATGATTTCTGGGACACGGATAAACACGCAATCCGGGCGGATCACCCGCGCGGAAAAAGGGGTAACGGCATGAGTGGCGTGCAGATGATTACAGTCGCCGAAGGGGATGGGGACCAGCGCGTGGATCGCTGGCTGCGCCGCCTGTTTCCGCATGTCAGCCAGGGGCGCATTGAAAAGATGTGCCGCAAGGGAGAATTGCGTGTTGACGGTAGCCGTGCCAAGGCCTCGACCCGGTTGGAGGCAGGGCAGGTTGTTCGCGTGCCGCCTTTGCCGGACGCTGATCACAAACCGGCTGAGGTCAAGCATCACATCTCGGATGCGGATGCCAAGATGATCCAATCCTGCGTGATCTACCGCGACGATCACATTCTGGCGCTGAACAAGCCGCATGGTCTGCCGGTGCAGGGCGGCAGCGGGCAGACAAGGCATGTTGACAGCTTGTCCGAAGCGCTGCGGTTCGGCTATGACGAGAACCCTCGGCTGGTTCATAGATTGGACAAGGACACGTCAGGTGTTCTGCTGCTGGCACGCACGCGTGAGGCCGCCAAGGGTCTGACGGCCGCTTTCCGTCACCGTGATACGCGCAAGATCTACTGGGCGCTGGTTGCCGGTGTTCCAACGCCGTACCTGGGTGAGATCAAGACCGGCCTTGTCAAGGCGCCCGGTCATGGCAAGCACGGCGAGGGTGAAAAGATGATCCCCGTGCATATGAACGAAATTGACAGCACTCCGGGCGCAAAACGCGCGCATACGCATTATGCAACACTCTATCGAGTTGCCGGCCGCGCCGCCTGGGTCGCGATGGAGCCGATCACCGGACGTACGCACCAATTGAGGGCGCATATGGCCGCAATCGGACATCCGATTATCGGCGACGGAAAATACGGCGGTTCGGGTCAGGAAAACCTTGGCGACGGATGGGGCGCGCAACTGGGTGGGATCATCAGCAAAAAGCTGCATCTGCACGCACGGCGGCTGTCCTTCCTGCATCCGGTGACGCGGAAACCAGTGACCGTGACGGCGCCCTTGCCCGAGCATATGAAGCATAGCTGGGACACGTTCGGATGGAGCGAGGATCTGGCGGCTGACGACCCGTTTGAGGCGCTGCAATGAGCGCACCCTTGCGGCTGGTCCTGTTCGACGTCGACGGCACTCTGGTCGACAGTCAGGGCAGTATCGTTCATTGCATGACCGCCAGCTTTCAGGCCGCCTCCGTGCCGGTTCCGACGCGAAAGGCGATCCTGTCCATCGTCGGCTTGTCGCTGCCGCATGCCATCGCCCGGTTGGCGCCGGAACAGCCTCTTTCGGTACAGAACGATCTGGTCGATGGGTATAAAGAGGCCTATCACGCCCATCGTCTTGAATTGGGCGCGGCAAGTTCGCCGCTGTACCCCGGTGCGCGCGAGGCGATTGAAGCGTTGCATGCCGTGCCCGAAGTGCTTCTTGGCGTGGCAACCGGCAAGTCGCAGCGCGGGTTGGACGCATTGATCGAAGCCCACCGGCTGGAACCGTATTTCGTGACCCGGCAGGTCGCGGATCACCACCCGTCAAAGCCGCATCCGTCCATGGTGCAGACCGCATTGGCGGAAACCGGGGTCGATCCGGCCTGCGCAGTGATGATCGGCGACACGAGCTTTGACATGGATATGGCTGCGGCCGCCGGTGTTCGCGGCATCGGCGTCATCTGGGGCTATCATGACCGATCGGCTCTGACCGCAGCTTCTTGCATTATCGAAACCTTTGACCAGTTGCCCAATGCGCTGGCTGGGATGTGGAATTGAAAGATGAGTGACTGGAAACCGAAACGCTTCTGGAAGGACAGCACCGTTGCCGCGGTTGATGGCGGCTTCACCGTCGAACTGGATGGCCGCAGGGTCAAAACACCCGCCAAAGCAGACCTGATCTTGCCAACCCGCCCCATGGCCGAAGCGGTGGCAGGGGAATGGGACGCACAGGAAAAAGAAGTTGATCCTGCCGTGATGCCGTTCACCCGTTCTGCAAATGCAGCGATTGACAAAGTCCGCATCCAGCACGGGGAAGTAGCCGACATGCTGGCCGATTACGGCGATTCCGATTTATTGTGTTATCGCGCAACCCACCCGCAGGAGTTGCAGGATCGTCAGAGCGCCGAATGGGACCCCGCCCTGGATTGGGCCGAGACCGCGCTGTCTGCCCGTCTGGTTCCGGTTGCGGGCGTCTTGCATCAACCGCAGCCGGAATCCGCCCTGGCGAAATTGCGTTCTCGGGTGCACGGGCTGGATGCGTTCCAACTGGCCGCTTTTCACGATCTTGTCAGCTTGTCGGGGTCATTGATTCTTGGCTTTGCGGCTGCCATGAATTGGCGCAATCCGGACGAAATATGGCGCATTTCAAGATTGGATGAAACCTGGCAAATTGAACAATGGGGCCATGACGAAGAAGCCCATCAGGTTGCCGAGGCCAAGAAAGCAGCCTTTATGCATGCCAAACGCTTCTTTGAATTATCGGTTTGATCCTAAATTCCGGTTTTTTGAGCAAATCTGTAAACAGCTTGGGGCCTGATCCATCGATTTCGATGATCCGGCCCTTGACGTTTGTTTATGAATACGCCCAAACTCAGTGCCACTAAAGGGGAGACACCTTTGGGGTAACCTATCCGGCATCCACTTGCCGGGCAGAGCCGTCTCGGACGAGGCGGAAAATCAGGAAGAGGTAAAAATGAAAAAATCCGTAATCTTGGGCGCGGCAACGATTGCCGGTCTTGCTGCTGGCGCAGCCATGGCAGGGACCGTTGACGACGTTAAAGCACGCGGCAAGCTGAATTGTGGTGTGACCACCGGTCTGGTTGGTTTTGCTGCGCCCGACGCAAATGGCGAATGGCAAGGCTTTGACGTATCGCTGTGCCGCGCCGTTGCTGCTGCCGTTCTGGGTGACGCCAACGCCGTTGAATTCGTTCCGACCACTGGTAAGACACGTTTTACCGCTCTGGCCTCGGGCGAGATCGACATGCTGGCAAGAAACACCACCTGGACCTTCAGCCGCGACGTCGACCTGAAGTTCGAATTCACCGGTGTGAACTATTATGACGGTCAGGGCTTCATGGTTCCCAAGGCGCTGGGCGTCAGCTCGGCCAAGGAACTGGACGGCGCCCGTGTCTGCATCCAGACCGGCACCACCACCGAGCTGAACCTGGCCGATTTCTTCCGTGCCAACAACATCAGCTACGAGCCGGTTCCGATCGAAACCAACGCCGAAGCGCAGCAGCAGTACCTGGCTGGTGCATGTGACGTTTACACCACTGATGCATCGGGCCTGGCCGCAACCCGCGCAACCTTCGAAGCGCCGGACGAGCACATCCTGCTGCCCGAAATCATCTCGAAAGAGCCGCTGGGCCCGCTGGTCCGTCATGGCGACCACGAGTGGGGCGACGTTGTCCGCTGGACCCTGAACGCACTGATTTCGGCTGAAGAGCTGGGCGTGACCTCGGCAAATATCGACGAGCTGAGCGCCGGCACCGACAACCCGGAAATCAACCGCCTGCTGGGTACAGAAGGCACTCTGGGTGAAATGCTGGGTCTGGACGCCGACTGGGCGGCCAAAGCGATCAAAGCTGGCGGCAACTATGGTGAAATCTTCGCCAAGAACATCGGTGAAGAAACACCGATCGGCCTGGCGCGCGGCCTGAACGCACAGTGGACCGAAGGCGGCCTGCTGTACTCGCCACCGTTCCGTTAAGGCATCAATGGAAGAGGGCGTGGGGCAACCTGCGCCCTCTTCTACAATAAATTGCTGCGGGCAGATGCAGAGCGGGGAAAACCTCGCCGAAATGAAACAGCTCGCAAGCCACGGGGATCCCAAAATATGTCGACTATGACTGACCCACCGAAAGCTGATTTTCGGTTGTCTATGCTCATAAACGATACCCGCTATCGCTCTCTTACATTTCAGGTGATTGCGGCCATCGTCATTGCGCTTTCCATTTGGTATCTGGGCAACAACCTGATCCAGAACCTCAGGGCCGCAGGGCTCAATATTTCCTATGCTTTCCTCGGCGATTCCGCCGGGTACGACATCAACCAGCGTCTTGTTGAATATGACAGTCAGTCATCGCATGCACGCGCGGCACTTGTCGGTTTGCTGAACACACTGCTCGTGGCCTTCCTGGCCTGTATCACCGCAACGGTTTTCGGTGTGATCGCGGGTGTTCTGAGACTGTCGAACAACTGGCTCGTGTCGAAGCTGATGGCAGTATATGTCGAGATCTTCCGGAACATCCCGGTTCTGATCTGGATCATCATCATCTTCACGATCATGACGGCCGTGTTGCCGGCGCCCAGCGCGTTCCGGGGGGAAAACCCGACGTCTTCAATGCTGTTTGGGTCCTTTGCCTTTACCAATCGAGGCATCTATTTTCCCCGTCCCGAGTTCGCCAATGGCCTGTTTGCATCGACAGCCCTGAACTGGTTGCTGGTCATCGCCGTCCTGATCGGATCGTGGTTCGTCAGTGGCGAAGTCGAAAAACGCGCGACCAAGAAGCAGGAAGAAACCGGCGAGCGCCCCGCGACGCTGTTGCCCAAACTGGCAATCTGGCTGGTGCCTTTTGTGCTGTTGATGATCATCATGGGCCTGACCTGGGATGTCCCCGAGCTGAAGCGCTTTAACTTCAGCGGTGGACTGAATGCCGGTGGTCCTTTGATTGCGCTGTGGTTTGCCCTGTCGATCTATACGGGTGCCTTTATCGCGGAAAACGTGCGTGCGGGCATTCAGGCGATCAGCAAAGGTCAGACCGAGGCGGCCGCCGCGTTGGGCCTGCGTCAGGGACGGATCATGAAACTGGTCATCCTGCCCCAGGCATTGCGGGTCATCATCCCGCCGCTGATCTCGCAGTATCTGAATATCACCAAGAACTCGTCTCTCGCGATTGCCGTTGGCTATGCGGATATCACCGCAACACTGGGTGGTATTACCCTGAACCAGACCGGCCGGGCGATTGAATGCGTTCTGCTGCTGATGTTGTTCTACCTCACGGCCTCGCTGCTGATTTCGACGGGGATGAACATCTACAACGCTTCCGTCAAGCTGAAGGAGCGCTGAGCCATGAGTGATCAAGCAACAAACCCGATCGCCTTCGTGGCCGAAGGCACCATCCCGCCCTCACCGCCGCCGGCAAATGAGACCGGCGTCATCAAATGGCTGCGCGAGAATCTGTTTTCAGGGGTCGTCAATTCGATCCTGACAGTTCTGTCGCTGATCCTGATCTACATTCTTCTCAAGAATACCTTGCCATGGATTCTGAACGGTGTGTGGAATGCCAACTCGCTCGCGGAATGCCGCGAGATTCTGGGGGACAAGACCGGAGCCTGTTTCGCGGTTCTGACGGAACGCTGGCCGCAGCTGATCTATGGGTTCAAGTACCCCGTCGATGCCTATTGGCGGCCGAACCTGGCCTTTGTGCTGATGCTGGTGGCGATTGCTCCGGTGCTGTTCTTTGACTTGCCTCGCAAGATGCTGTTGTTCACTGCGGTCTATCCCTTCCTGGCTTTCTGGCTGATCTGGGGTGGCACGATCCTCGTGCCTCTGGTTGCACTAGTTGGCTGCATAGCCGCCGGTGGTGTCTTCCAGAAGCTGGGCAACAACAACTTTGCCGCCGGGTTCTTCGGAGCAATTGTAACGGCACTTGTGATCTGGAACGTCGGAGGGGCCCTGATCCCGGAAGGCGCATCAGAGAATGCGTGGCTGACGGCCGTTCCCAGCCGTGACCTGGGCGGTTTCATGCTGAACATGATGCTGGGTGTAACCTGTGTGTCGCTGTCGGTACCACTTGGGATCGCACTGGCCTTGGGGCGACAGTCGAACATGCCGCTGATCAAGTGGGTCTGCGTCATCTTCATCGAGTTCATCCGCGGCGTGCCTCTGATCACGCTGCTGTTCGTGGCTTCGGTGATGCTGGCCTATTTCTTCCCGCCTGACAGCACGGTCGACCTGTTCCTGCGCGTGGTGATCATGATCACCATGTTCTCGTCCGCCTATATCGCCGAGGTGATCCGCGGCGGTCTGGCAGCGCTTCCGCGCGGGCAGTACGAGGCGGCAGACAGCTTGGGCCTTGATTATCCGCAGGCGATGCGGCTGATCATCCTGCCGCAGGCGCTGAAGATCTCGATCCCTGGAATCGTGAACGTGGCCGTGGGCCTGTTCAAGGATACGACACTGGTTTCGGTCATTTCGATGTTCGATCTGGTGGGCATGATCCGGGGACCCATCCTGGCGTCGACCGAATGGAACGGCGTCTACTGGGAGCTTCTGGGCTTTGCCGCTCTTCTGTTCTTCGTCGTCTGTTACGGCATCTCTCAATATTCTCAGTGGCTCGAGCGTCGCCTTGCCACAGATCATCGTTAAGGAGTTCAACACATGTCTGAACTTGCAATCGACCGCGAAATCGACCGCTCCAAGATGCAGGTGAGCGACGAGGTCGCCATCGAAATCAACCAAATGAACAAGTGGTACGGGTCCTTCCACGTGCTGCGCGACATCAATCTGACCGTCAATCAGGGCGAGCGGATCGTGATCGCGGGCCCGTCGGGTTCGGGCAAGTCCACCCTGATCCGCTGCCTGAACGCGCTGGAAGAACACCAGCAAGGCAAGATCGTGGTGGACGGTATCGAGCTGTCGAATGACCTGAAGAACATCGACAAGATTCGCTCCGAGGTCGGAATGGTGTTCCAGCACTTCAACCTGTTCCCGCATCTGACCATTCTGGAAAACTGTACGCTGGCCCCAATCTGGGTGCGCAAGACGCCCAAGAAAGAGGCCGAAGAGCGGGCGATGCATTTCCTTGAAAAGGTGAAAATCCCCGAGCAGGCTGACAAGTTTCCCGGTCAGCTTTCCGGCGGTCAGCAGCAGCGTGTGGCGATTGCCCGCTCGCTCTGCATGATGCCACGGATCATGTTGTTCGATGAACCGACATCGGCGCTGGACCCCGAGATGATCAAAGAGGTGCTCGACACCATGATCGAACTGGCCGAGGAAGGCATGACCATGCTGTGCGTGACGCACGAGATGGGTTTTGCCCGTCAGGTCGCCAACCGCGTGATCTTCATGGATGCCGGTCAGATCGTGGAACAGAACGAACCCGAAGAGTTCTTCAACAACCCGCAAAGCGAGCGGACCAAACTGTTCCTGAGCCAGATTCTGGGTCACTGACCCCTTTGATTGAGACACGGCGGGGGCCAGGTCACTAACCCGCTGCCCAATATCGAGATGAGCGAGCCGCGCCTAAATGGCGGCTCGCTTTTTTTTTGGGGCCTCAGAGGTTTGGTAAACACCTGATGATTTTAGGCTGACGGAACCTCGGTGATTTGATCGGTCGTGTTGCCAGACAAAGGAGTTTTCGCACAAACCCGATCAAGCCCAGTTTACAAAAGTTTGCCTACTTGAGCTTCCAGGTGTTTTTCATCGGTTGTCCGCCTTCGTATATTCGGAATTCGTTTGAACCGATCCGTTCAATGCTCCAACACTTCTGGCCCCAATCCCCTTTTTCACACCATTGGTCATCTTTGACGAACCAGTCTCCGGAATATTTGTCTTTTCCGTTCCAAAGGCCGTTGAGTTTGCCATTCTTCTTACGTGTCGCCTTGCTGTAGGCTTGCACCCACGGGGTCTTTCCGTCGTTGTTGGAAATGCCTGAAAACTGGTTGCCGGGTATTGTGGCAAGAAGCTCTTCTTGCGTCATGAATTCCTGTGCAAATGACATTGTTGGCGCCATGGCCCCAAAGGCCGCGGCAGCCACTACCCCGCATATGACAGGGCGCACATTTTTCAGCTGAAAGATACGAAACCCGTAAGACATGAAGCAAATCCTTTCCAGTAAATCTATAATCGTAGTAATAATTCCCGCAATGAAATGCTGCGAGTGCTCAACGGCCAGATAATAGCATAGAGCCTATTAATCACCAAAATCCCGACCAGAAGGCATACGGTGGACGCAATTCAGATCCCCCACAGGGAGGTTGCGCGCAGTTGTCAAAGACGGGTGATCTTTGCCGTCATTGGCACAAAAGATCGGAAATTGGTGTGAAGGCAATCGAATTCTTAGCCTGAATGTGCTGCAAAACCGAGGCCGCCGATCCGCCTTTTTCTATTCGATCAACTCACGCGGGATGGTGAACCCAAGCACCGTCCCGGTTTGCCATCGGACCTCGGCCCAGCTGTTTATGTCGAATGACATGACGGTTGTTGCACAGGTTGGATAATCGAAAAAGCGTGTATGATTTGGCGGTTGTCGCACCAGACGGTTGGCAAAATCGGCGATCCCGGGATTGTGGCCCAGCATCAATACCGCCGGTTCCGTAGCACCTGAAAGCTCTCGCAGCATGACCTTTGAACCAGCGTGGTAGAGAGCGCTGTGAAAGCTGACTTTTTCGGCCTGTAAACCCATGCGATCCCATGTCTCGCGGGTGCGGGTTGATGTAGAGCTTAGGACTTCATCCGGCAACCAACCGTGGTGACGCAACCAAGCAGCGATGGCCGGGGCTGACTTTCGTCCACGCTTGTTCAGCGGGCGGTCATGATCGCTAAGACCCGGGCTATCCCAGCTGGATTTCGCATGACGTGTCAGGATCAGAATTCGGGTCATGACGGATGAAAGGCTTTCATGTGATGGGCCGATTGTTCCGGGTCGCGTCCTGCGCCCGCGCTCAGAGGGCAGGCTAGGCGGGCCAGACACCCGCCCGCCATACAGGTTTGACCTTCAGCGGTGCCCAGATGGTCGTGGCATGCAGCGACGTCATAGAACTCCTGCGCGTTCAGCGCGCTGACCGGGCAGGTCGTCGTGCAAGGCGCGGCGCAGCTTTCGCAAGGCGACACGCCGGAAGGGGCCGGGATGGCGAACTCTTCGGCAAAATGCAGTGCGCCCCGATAGGAAATCATCATCCCAACGGTATCATGCACCAATGCCCCGACCGGGCTGCTGAACGTCCGCCCAGATTTGAGCGCCCAGTCAATGAATGGCGTGTACGGAGGGCCGCCGAACGGGAAATACGCCTGTGCGCCCAGCCTTTCGGCCATCTGACCGACGATCCTTTGCGACCATCGGTCAACGGGGTCGGCCTGGTGCCATTCCGGTGAGGCCTTTAGTACGGGCCAGAATTCCGGCCCGGCCCCCAACAGGATCAGCGTACCGGTTTCGAGGTCTTTGGCTGCAACGTGGCGAGGATGCAGCGCGCCCATGACCAACAATCCAGCATCACGGCCGGCGTTTTCAACCTGTTCATAAGGCGTCGCGTCAGGATCAGAGGAAGGCTGTGCAAGATGTGTCATGTCTCCTCCTCCTATCTTGCGGGGATCAGTCCGGGCGTATCAGCGACCCGGCCCCATGTTCGGTGAACAGCTCCAGCAGCACGGCATTGGGTGCGCGCCCATCAAGTATGACGACAGCCCGAACGCCGCTGTGCAGGGCGTCCAGTGCGGTTTCTGTCTTGGGTATCATACCGCCTGCAATGGTGCCTTCGCGGGTCATTTCCCTTATCTGACCGGCCTTGAGTTCGGTCACGACATCGCCCGCCGCGTTCTTGACACCGGAAACATCCGTCAGCAGCAACAGACGGTCTGCCTTGAGCGAAGAAGCGATTGCTCCGGCTGCCGTGTCACCATTGACGTTGAATGTTTCACCGTCGCGGCCTGCACCAAGCGGGGCGATGACCGGGATTACGTCATGTGAAAACAGATCATGCAGGATCTTCGGATTCATCTCGGCAGGGGTGCCGACAAAGCCCAGCGACGCATCCGTTTGATCGCAGACCATCAGGCCTGCGTCCTTGCCAGACAGGCCCACGGCTGATCCGCCCTGATCATTGATCGCCTGTACGATGCGCTTGTTTACAAGCCCGGACAGAACCATTTCGACCACTTCAACCGTGGCCTTGTCGGTCACTCGTTTTCCGTTCACGAATTCGGATTGAATATCCAACTTGCCCAGCATTGCATTGATCATCGGACCACCGCCGTGAACGACCACCGGGTTCACACCCACCTGGCGCATCAGAACCACGTCCCGGGCAAAGCTTTCCATCGCCTCGTCGCTGCCCATGGCGTGTCCGCCAAGTTTGATGACGACGATGGCTCCGTCATAGCGCTGCAGATAGGGCAGGGCGCTGTTGAGTGTGGCTGCGGTGGCGATCCAGTCCCGGTTCATATCTCGTGTCTTCATAGCTAAAGTCCTTCTGGAAAACCGTGTTAGGACCTTTGCCCCACGCTGCCAAGGGCGAAGCTATTCAAGGTGCGCAATGATGGACCGCAGGGTCGCGATGCCGTCACCCTTTTCGGATGAGGTAAGCACAATTTCCGGAAAAGCCGCGGGATGTTTGGACAACGCGGCCCGGGTTTGCTCCAGCACCTTCTCGCGATCCTTGGCTTTGACCTTGTCTGCCTTGGTCAGAACGCATTGAAATGTCACGGCGCTGGTGTCCAGCAACTTCATGATTTCGTCATCGACCGGTTTTACCCCGTGGCGCGAGTCGATCAGGACAAAGGCACGGCGCAGTGTCTGGCGCCCGCTGAGATATTGTTTCAGCAGCTTCTGCCACTTCTCGACCACTTTCACCGGGGCGTTTGCATAGCCATAGCCCGGCAGGTCCACGAGATAGAGTTCAGGGCCCTGGGTGAAAAAGTTGATCTCTTGCGTGCGGCCGGGCGTGTTGGATGCGCGGGCCAGACCCTTCGTGCCGGTCAAGGCATTGATCAGGCTGGATTTGCCCACGTTCGAACGCCCCGCAAAACAGACTTCCAACCGGTCAGGGGCGGGAAGGCCATTCATGGCGACAACGCCTTTGACGAACTCGGACGGGCCTGCAAACAGTTTGCGGCCTCGCTCCTGGGCGAATTCATCCGGGTCTTCGGCCAGGGGGAAGGGAAGCGCGGTCATAGCAGCTGCACCTCATCGTTGACGCGGATTTCGCCACCCTGGACGACCTCGGCGTAAACGCCGAAATCCTGATGCTCCCAGCTGTTCAGGGCGCGCAGGGTGTCTGCATCCCTCTCACCGGTTTCGGGATTGGCGGTGGTGGCCATACATCGCGTGATCCGCTCGCGGACGCGAAGCACGGCTTCGCCAATGCGCACGTCACGACCCAGCCAGTCAAACTCATCCCATAACGGCAGACCTTCGAACCAGATATTGCCGCGCCACCGAACAATGGACAGAGTCTGGCCCAGCTTCTGTTCGACTGCGCGATGCGATGCCATGTTGCACAGGCTGATCGATGGAAAGTCGCTGTCCGTCATACCGCGCCCCGGAACCCGAACGATCCGCGCAGATGCAGCGCGGTCCGCCGGCATAATCGGTTTCACCCAGTCCAGAAAAGCCTCTTGTTCGGTGTCCGGCGCAAAACTGAGATCCGGTCGCTGTGGGTGACGCAATGTAACCCGGTCGTCCTGCAATTCGGCCGAAATGGCCATCAACTGAGGCGCTTTTGAACCGCGGCTGAAATTGAAACAAGGTGCCCATTCCGAACCATCGGTTTTGGCGCCCTCATGAGCGACCGCCCAAACGCGATCCCCGGGCATGGTGTGCCCGGGGATGAGTGTGACGTGGCTCAGGGCTTCTCGACCATGGCTTTTGATCGGGTGGCGCCAAAGGCTTGAGACCGTTCCGCTCATTTGTTGTCCGTTTTTGGCGTCCGCTTGAAACCGGACTTTATGTTTCCGAATACATCCGGCTTATAGCCCTGGCTGCGCATGATCAGATATTGCTGTGTGAACGTGATCGTGTTGTTCGCGATCCAGTACACGACCAGACCACTGGCGAAACCACCCAGCATGAACATGAAGACCCAAGGCATCCAGGCAAAGATCATGGCCTGCGTCGGATCGGTTGGCGCCGGGTTCAGTTTCTGCTGCAACCACATCGAAATACCCAGCAGCAGTGGCAGAATACCGATGAAGATCAGCGCCATCAGGCTTTCGGGTGCAGGTGCGGCCCAAGGCAGCAAGCCAAAGAAGTTGAAGATCGACGTCGGATCCGGCGCGCTCAGGTCCTGGAACGGGCCGAACCATGGGGCTTGACGCAGCTCGATCGTCACGAAAATCACCTTGTACAGCGAGAAGAAGATCGGAATCTGCAACAGAATTGGCAAGCAGCCTGCGGCAGGGTTCACCTTTTCCTTTTTGTACAGCTCCATCATGCCCTGCTGCATTTTCTGGCGATCATCGCCTGCGGCTTCTTTCAGGGCTTCCATTTGCGGCTGCAATTCCTTCATCTTCGCCATCGAGACGTAGGACTTGAAGGCGAGCGGGAACAGGATGGCCTTGATGATCAGCGTCAGGCCGATGATTGACCAGCCCATGTTTCCAATCAGGGCGTTGATGTTGTGCAGCAGCCAGAAGATCGGCTTGGTCAGAAAGTAGAACCAACCCCAGTCGATGCTGTCGATGAACTTCTGAACACCTTCTGCCTGATACTCCCGGATGGTTTCCCATTCCTTGGCACCGGCGAACAGTCTGGTCGTGACCTCTTCCGTCGTACCGGGCGCGACTGTCAGCGTCGGCAGAACCGTTTCCGTCTGGTAGATCTTGCGACGTGAATCGTATTTGGCAGCGGCCTTGAACGCTGCACCCTCGGCCGGGATCAGGGTGGTCATCCAGTAGTGATCCGTGAACCCGATCCAGCCGCCTTCTTTGACCTGATAGACCTCGGCCTGTGCGCGTTCATTGGGGTCGATATCGAAATCGCGTACATCGCCATAGTCGATCTCATCCAGAACGCCGTCAGCCATAACCATGACGCCTTCGTGAAGAATAAAGAAGTTCTTCAGGCCCGGCAGGTCACCGTCTTCGCCTATACCGTGGCGTGCCAGAATGCCGTAGGGGGCCATGCCGACCTCGGCGTCCGTGGTGTTCTCGACCGATTGGGTGACCGAGAACATATAGTCTTCATCCACGGCAATGGTGCGGCGGAAGGTGAGGCCGTTTCCATTGTCCCAGGCCAGCGTGATCGGAGTGTCAACACCCAGAGTTTCGCCCTGCTCAAGCGTCCAAAGAGTGTTCGGGCCGGGAACGTCCGTGACCGACAGGCCCGCGCCGGGGGCCCACCCATAAAGGGCATAATAGGCAGAGTCACTTCCAACCGGGGACAGAAGTTCGACGATCGGAGAATCCTCGGCCAGTGAAACCTTGTAATCCTTCAGCGACAACTCATCAATTCGGCCACCGGCAAGCGACAGGCTGCCCGTCAGGCGGGGCGTGTCGATGCTGACGCGGGGCGCCTCGGGTTCGGCTTCGGCTTCAGTGGCGCTTGCGGTTGCTTCGCCGACCGTACCGGTATCGGCGGCGCTGGGCGTCTGAACCTCATTCCCTTCGATGCCGGCGATTTCAGCCTGTTCCGTGGTTGGTGTGGGTTCCGGCGGGGGGAACAGCACGAACCAGACCAGGATCACGAGAAAGCTGAGCGCGGTTGCGAGGATGAGATTCTTGTTCTGATCGTCCATCTGGGACAGCCACCTTGAGCAGTGAAAGACACCCGCAGGGTTCAACAGAGTGCAGGCCCAAAGGTCAAGCGGAATCGCTCGTCATTTCGTCACGGATTGGTCTTCTGTGGCGCAGTTTCCGGTTCTTCAGCCGGTTTGCCGCCCGATTTTGGGCATTCCGTCGATCTTGTTGCGATGAGACGTGATCCAGCCCTTGGTTTTTTCGAAAGGCATGGGCTTGCCGATGCCGAACCCCTGAACATGGTCACATCCCAATTGCGCCATCAAGGCGTGCTCCCCGGGTGTCTCGACCCCTTCAGCAAGGGATTCCAGGTTCAGCCGTTCTGCCATGGTCAGAATTGCGCTAGCCAACTGTTGCTGGCTTGGGTCCTGGTCCGCCTTTGTCACGAAAGAGCGGTCGATTTTGATCCGGGACACGTTGAACCGCTTGATTGACGCGATCGAGGCATGCCCTGTGCCGAAATCGTCCAGATCGATACAACACCCCATCGCGGCCAAGCCCGTGACATTGCGGGTGATTACGTCATCCGGCCCTCTGGAAAACACGGTCTCCAATACTTCGACCGCCAATCTGTCCGGGGTCAGATCGCATTGATCCAATTCCCATTTCAGGCGGTCGATCAGCCCCGGGTCGCGCAATTCGTCCGACGAAAAGTTGATGCCGATGCGTGGTACGGTCAGACCGGCGCGATCCCATTCACGCATTGCGCAAAAAGCGTGATGCCGCATCGCCTGCCCCAGTTTGCCCATCAACTCGGCCTGTTCGGCAAAGGGCAGAAAGACGTTGGGACCCAGCACTCCTTTTTTCGGGTGTTCCCAGCGGGCCAGAGCCTCGAACCCGGACACGCGACCGGTATCCGTCGAGATCTGCGGTTGAAACCATGGTCGAATTTCACCGCTTTCCAGCGCCGCATCAAATTCCTTGCGCAGATTGGTTCTGACTTGAGCCCGGCGACGTGTTTCGGACGAAAAGGCACGAATCGTCGACGGCCCGTTTTGCTGTGCTTCTTGCAGCGCGTTGTTTGCAGCGTTGCACCAATCCGTCGCGGTGCCGTCGGGGACATTGCTGCTGAGGCAGAAACCGATTGAGCAGGACATGTAAACTCCGGTTCCGTTCAGCATGATGGGGTCTTCGACCGCGGATTGCATTCGTCCCGACATCTGAATGCAGGTTTCCAGATCAAGCTGTTGCGCCGGGTGCAGAACAACCATCATCTTGTTTCCATCGATCCGGGTCGCGGAGTCACTGGCGCGGATCATGGACATGACACGAGAGCAGAATTGCTGTGCCACATGGTTTGCTGCTGCTTGGCCATGCAGATCGAGCATTTGCATATAGTCGTCCAGGATCACAGCGAAACAGGCCGACGTTTCACGGCTGCGGCGACTATCCGAGAGCACCTCTGCCAGAACGGTTTCGAACTGGTCATTCGGCAGCAGGCCACCTTGTTGCCGTTTCCTGTCTGCCGGGTTGGGGGCCACTGCAGCTACGCCGGCAAACATCAGGGGCAAACCCAGGGCCACCGCGACCAAAGCGCGTTCACCGCCAAGCCAGAACGCCCCCAGGCTTGTTGCCGGAACAAAGGCAAGAACGGCTGGGCCGTATGCCACATTTCTCAAAGCTTCAATAATACGGTCGACGAAAGGATGATTCCGCATCGGGTCCTGACCTTGGGCATGAATGGTATGCCGAGCCTAGGAAACCAGTCTGAGTCAGTCGTTAACGCAGCAGCGGTATTTCTTCCAAATTTTCCGATTTTTCGCCGGAGTTTACGGAAAGATTAACAAAATCAAAGAGCTTTGCGTCCAAAAGGTGCGACGGGCGCGCATTTGTTAACGCGCGGAACATAACCTGACGCCGACCCGGACTGTTCGATTCCCATTGATCGAGAATCTGTTTGACCTGCTGCCGTTGCAACCCGTCCTGACTGCCGCACAAATCGCAGGGGATGATCGGATACTGCATGGCCTTTGCAAATTTCTCGCAGTCGGCTTCGGCGACGTGGGCAAGCGGGCGGAAGACAAAAAGATCTCCCTCTTCATTCACCAGTTTCGGTGGCATGGTGGCCAGACGGCCTCCGTGGAAGAGGTTCATGAAAAACGTCTCGAGAATATCGTCGCGGTGGTGGCCCAGCACGACGGCGGAACAGCCTTCTTCCCGGGCAATGCGATACAGGTTGCCGCGGCGCAGTCGCGAGCACAGGGCGCAATATGTTCGGCCCTGCGGGACCTTGTCCATCACAACAGAGTATGTGTCCTGATACTCGATCCTGTGTGGCACACCCATGCGGTCCAGAAACTCTGGCAGAACCGTTGCCGGAAATCCGGGTTGTCCCTGATCCAGATTGCAAGCCAGAAGATCGACGGGCAGCAATCCGCGCCATTTGAGTTCGTAGAGGACGGCCAGCAGCGTATAACTGTCCTTGCCGCCCGACAGGCAGACAAGCCAGCGTGGCGGTTTGCCGTCCTTGTCGTGGGCGGAGGGGTCCACCATCCCGTATTGCTCGATCGCTTCGCGGGTCTGGCGCACGATGCGTTTGCGCAGTTTCTTGAACTCGGTGCTCGAGGGCGCGCCGGCAAAGAGCGGGTGGATATCGTCTGCATCATCAAACATGCGCTGCCCCTACAGCAGATGGCGCAACCGGGCAAGTGGCGGGTCAGCCAAGCCGCGCCAGCAGGGCGCTGGTATCCAACCCGGCTACTGCTCCGGGAATGTGACCGCTGTCACCGGAAAGACGTGTGGCAACAAAGCCGTCAGCCACAGCGCCGGGTGCATGGCGCAGCAATTGCGAGGCTGTCAGCAGCAGAGCCGTACGTTCAGCGTACCAGCGCGCTTCGGCCTCGGGCGGCAGACCGGGCCAGCGGCTGCGATACGCGGTCAGAGCTGCGTCATACCTTCTGTCCGTGCCTCTCACCGCATCCAATTCGGCCCCCAGAACCTCGGCGGCCAGCGGCTGACGCGTCAGGGTGCGCAGGATATCGAGGCAGATCACATTGCCTGACCCCTCCCAGATGCTGTTCAGGGGCGCTTCACGATAGATCAGGGGCAAGGGCGTGTCTTCGACGTACCCCATGCCGCCCAGCACTTCCATCGCCTCGACGACGACGACCGGGCAGCGCTTGTTGTTCAGGAACTTGGCCAATGCGACGCCGATCCGGGCAAAGGCCTTGTCTTCGGGTGTCTGGCCGTCAGATGCCTGCGCGACACGCATTCCCAGGGTCACTGCGCCTTCCCAGTCCAGAACAAGGTCGGACAGGACCGCTCGCATCAGCGGTTGATCAATCAATCGGCGCTGAAATGCGCTGCGGTGTTCCACCCAATGATGCGCTGCGCTGAGCGCGGCCCGCATCAGCCCGGCCGGCGCCATGGCTGTATCAAGCCGCGTGTGGTGCACCATTTCCAGTATGGTGCGCACGCCCGCGCCTTCTTCGCCCAACTGATAGGCCAGCGCGTCATGATACTCGATTTCCGAGGATGCGTTGGATTTGTTGCCCAGCTTGTCCTTCAGACGCATCAGGTGGATCGCATTGCGTTCGCTCTCGAGCCAGCGGGGCACCAGAAAACAGGTCAACCCGCCGGGCGCCTGCGCCAGTGTCAGGAACCCATCCGACATTGGCGCGGAACAGAACCACTTGTGCCCGCGCAAGTGCCAATGATCCCCGTCGCGTGTCGCAATGGTCGTATTGGCGCGTATGTCCGAACCGCCCTGTTTCTCGGTCATCGCCATCCCTAGCGTCGCGCTGGTCTTTTGACCGATCGGTTCCTTCGAAGGATCATAGTGGCGGGCCATGAGTTTTGGCTGCCAGAGCGAGGCAATGTGTTCATTGGCGGCCAGTGCAGGGATTGCTGCATAGGTCATGGTCATCGGGCAGCAATGCCCGGGTTCGACCTGTCCGGCCAAATAGACCATCGCCGCATGGGTCGCGTGCCCTCCGGGCTGTCCATCCCAGGCCAGTGCGGCATAGCCCGCCGATTGGCTGATCTGCATCATCTGATGATAGGCCGGGTGAAAGCGCACCTCGTCCAGGCGCCTACCGCCGGGATCGAACAGCCGCAGCTCTGGAGGATGCCGGTTGGCTTCCCGCCCCAGTTCCCGCGTTTCTTCGGTTCCGAGTGTTTTGCCATATGCCGCCAGTTCCAAAGCGCGCGCGCCCGCTGTCTTTGCTGCGTCTTGCAGGACCGGATCGGACAGCCAAAGATCGATGCCGCCGCGCGCGGGCGGTTGGTTCAGGACATCGTGGGTTGGCAGGGTGTCGCGCGCTGGGGATTTCATCGGGACCTCGGGTTGTGCTGGTCCAACTGTTCAGGCGCGGCACTAGCCGGTCAAGTCTGACGAGGGGTCAGGACGAAGGGTCATTATGCTTGTCGTCAGGTACCGGATCATATCCGTCGCCGCCCCAAGGGTGGCAACGGCAGATCCGATGAGCGGCCAGGTAGGATCCTTTGACCGCCCCGTGTTTCTCCAGCGCCTCAAGCGCATAGGCGGAACAGGTGGGTTGGTAGCGACAGTTGAAACCGACCCATGGGCTGAAGATCAGCCGATACGCCCGAACAGGCAGGGCGACGATATGGGACAGGAAGGTCATTTTTCGGCCGCATGCATCTTGCGGAGCGCATAGCGCAGGTCGTCCAACAATGCGTCATAGGGGCGGTTGGCGGTAACTTCGGCACCGCCGATCAGAACGTAATCCCACCCGTCGCGGCCGGCTTCGGGCAACACGGCCCGTGCGGCTTCGCGCAGACGGCGCTTTGCGCGGTTGCGGGCCACGGCATTGCCCACTTTTTTCGAGCAGGTGAACCCCACGCGAATCCCATTGGCCTCGCCGGGCGCGCGCTTGCGGGCCTGAACCATCATCGACGACGTGCCTTGTCGGCGGGCACGCGCCGCTTTCAGAAAGTCGGACCGTTTCTTGAGAACGGTCAGGGGTGCAGATGCACAAACGGACGCCGCCGGGGGCTTGTTCCCGGGGTGGTTCCTACCAACCTCAGGGGCCTCCGGCGGCGTCATGTTCATAACCTGATCGGTGAGCGATTTACGCGCTCAGCGATTTGCGGCCGCGTGCGCGACGTGCATTCAGGATCTTGCGGCCGGCCTTAGTGGCCATGCGTGCACGGAAACCGTGGCGGCGTTTGCGAACCAGGTTCGAAGGCTGATAGGTGCGTTTCATCGCTCCGTCTCCAATCTATGCGGTCGGGTGCGGCGCGGATTCGCCTGCCCGTGGTGTTCGAAGCCCGTCCTCTACTGCCAAGCGGGGGGTAAGTCAAACCCCAACGGCCAGGTTTTCGCAGCTTTTGCAACAATTCTGTAACCGGCAACGGCAAAAGGTTTCAAATTACCCGTTTATCGCCGAAATCCCTCACATTCGGTGCCACACAGATCAAGGCCCCGTGATCCCCCTGTTGCCGGCCCGTCAGTCAGCGCATCTTGGGCATAAGATGAAGCACAAAGAACCGGAAAATCTGATGTCCGACACAAGCCAGGCGCCGCGCAATGGTTTCGCGCGCCACATTCCGTTGCTTGTAATCCTGAGCGTTGCCGTTGTCGGCTTTTTCACACTTGGGGATTACCTGACTTTCGAGACCTTGCGGGACAATCGCGAGGCGCTTCTGGCGTGGCGGGACGGTCACTATTGGGTCATGGCAGCCGCTTTTGTCGCCATTTATATCGTCATAGTGGCCTTTTCACTGCCCGGTGCCGCGGTGGCTTCGATGACGGGGGGGTTTCTTTTCGGTCTTTTTGCGGGAACCGTTTTCAATGTCGTGTCCGCCACCATCGGTGCGTCGGCGATCTTTCTGGCGGCGCGCTGGGGCTTGGGCGAAGCCCTGACGTCGCGCCTGGAATCATCAGAAGGCACGGTCAGGAAACTGAAGGACGGTCTGCGGGAAAACGAAATCTCGGTGTTGTTTCTGCTGCGACTGGTGCCGGTCGTGCCGTTCTTTGTTGCCAATCTCGTGCCGGCTTTGGTCGGTGTGAAGTTCCGCAATTTTCTTTTGACGACCGCGCTGGGCATCATTCCCGGAGGTATCGTGTACACGTGGATCGGGGTCGGTCTGGGCGGTGTATTCGACCGTGGGGGAACGCCTGATGTTTCGTTGCTGTGGGAACCGTTCGTGATCGGGCCGATTATCGGGTTGTGTATATTGGCCGCCTTGCCCATCGTTTTCAAAGCACTGCGCGCGAAAAGAGGCACCTGAACCATGAAAGAGTTGAAAACCGATCTCCTGGTCATTGGCGCCGGGTCCGGAGGATTGTCCGTCGCCGCGGGTGCCAGCCAGATGGGCGCGGATGTTGTCCTGCTGGAAGGGCACAAGATGGGTGGGGATTGCCTGAATTTCGGCTGTGTCCCGTCGAAGGCGCTGATCGCAAGTGGCAAAGCGGCCCACGCTCAGGCGCATTCCGTTCGTTTTGGCGTCGCTGATACAATCCCTCAGATCGACTACGCCGCAGTAAAGGATCATGTTCATGATGTGATCGCGCAGATCGAACCGATGGACAGTCAGCAGCGGTTCGAAGGCTTCGGCGTGAAGGTCATCCGCGAATATGGCATGTTCATATCCCCTGAAAAGGTGCAGGCCGGGGATCATGTCATCTGTGCGCGTCGCATCGTCATCGCGACCGGTTCATCACCGCTGGTGCCGCCGATTCCGGGGTTGGACACAGTGCCCTATTACACGAACGAAACCATCTTTGACTTGAGAGAGCGGCCAGATCACCTGCTGATCATCGGGGGCGGCCCGATCGGGATGGAGATGGCGCAGGCCCATATACGCCTCGGCAGCAAGGTGACGGTCGTCGAACGGCTCAGAGCCTTGGGCAAAGACGATCCCGAGGCCGCGTCCGTGGTGCTGGATACCCTGCGCAGTGAAGGCGTGGACATCCGGCAAAACGCCATGATCGCGCTGGTGCGCGGAACAGAGGGCGCTGTGGAAGTCGTTGCCGAAAACGGTGAAATTCACCGGGGCTCTCACCTTTTGATCGCTGCCGGTCGCAAAGCCAATATCGAGCGTCTGAACCTGGAAGCAGCCGGAATTGAACGCACGAAAACCGGCATCAGAACGGATGACGCGCTGCGCACGACCAATCGCCGCGTCTATGCGATCGGAGATGTGGCGGGTGGCCTGCAATTCACCCATGTTGCAGGGTATCATGCAGGTGTCATCATTCGTTCGGCCCTGTTCGGTCTGCCGTCCAGGGCGAAAACGGCACATATACCTTGGGCCACCTATACGGACCCGGAGCTGGCGCAGGTCGGACTGACCGAAGCGCAGGCCCGCGAGGCGCATGGTGAAAAGCTCGAAATCGCACGCTTTGACTATCACCACAATGACCGGGCGATTGCCGAGCGCAAAACCAAAGGCTTCGTCAAGGTCATGGTCGTGAAAGGCCGACCCGTCGGCGCCACAATCGTCGGGCATCAGGCGGGTGAGTTGATCAACTTGTGGTCGTTGGCTTTGGCCAATAACCTGAAGATGGGGCAGATCGCCGCCATGGTTTCACCCTATCCGACGATCGGAGAGCTTAACAAACGTGTGGCGGGTGCTTATTTCTCGCCAAGGCTGTTTGAGAATCAGACAGTTAAACGAGTGGTCAGGTTCGTCCAGCGCTGGATTCCCTGACCTGAGGAGGGGCGCAAATTGAACTCGCTGTCGGGCCGATTTCTGATCCTGACGACGGTCTTCGTCATGTTGGCCGAGGTTCTGATCTTTGTCCCGTCGATCGCCCGGTTCCGCGAGGACTTTCTGCTGAACAGGCTCGAACGCGCGCAGATCGCCTCGCTGGCTTTGCTGGCGGATGATATGCTGGCCGAAGATCTTGAGGCGGAACTGCTGGCAAACGCAGGCGTCTACAATGTCGTATTGCGACGGGATGAGGTTCGGCAACTGATGCTGTCGTCACCGATTCCCGATCCAATCGCCGACACGTTCGATTTGCGGGATGCAAGCCCCTGGGTTCTGATCCGGGATGCGCTCAGCCGCTTTCTCAAACCCGAAAACGAAGTCATCCGGGTCATCGGAGAACCGGTCAAGGGGGCAGGCCTTTTGATCGAAGTCACCATGGACAGCATGCCGTTGCGAACGGCGATGATTGACTACGGGTTGCGTATTCTCGGTCTGTCCTTTGTGATCTCCATCATCACGGCGTTTTTTCTGTTTCTCGCCGTGCGCGTCGTACTTGTGCGGCCCATCAAAAGCGTCGTCGGCTACATGCAGCGCTATGCCAGTGCGCCAGAGGATGCGCGTGGCATAATCTCGCCGAATTCGAAGGTGACGGAGCTGCGCGAGGCCGAGGAGGCACTGAAGATGCTGCAAACGGACCTGACCCAGGCGCTCAAACAGCGGGAAAGGCTGGCGCAGCTTGGGGGGGCCGTCGCCAAAGTCAGCCATGACTTGCGCAATATCCTGACGTCGGCGCAGCTGTTTACCGATCGGATCGAGGCCAGCGATGATCCGCTGGTGCGGCGGATGGCGCCGAAACTGGTGAATTCAATCACCCGAGCCGTGTCCCTTTGTGAAAGCACATTGGCCTTCGGCCGCGCGGAAGAGCCCGCGCCCACCCTGACAATGGTTCCGATCCGCGCAATCGCGGCGGATGTCGCGGCCAGCGAACAACTCGCCGTCGCCGATGCCTGTGTCGAGATCGTGAACGAAGTGCCGGACGCGCTTGTGGCACGCGCCGACCCCGAACAATTGTACCGCGTCATCATGAACCTCGTGCGCAACGCAAGACAGGCTCTGGTTGCCTCTGGAAAACCTGGCCGGGTCACGATTGCGGGGTGTGAATACGACGACGCTTGGTGCATCGAAATCCGCGACACGGGGCCGGGTCTTCCCCCCAAGGCGCGCGAAAACCTGTTCACGCCTTTCCAGGGCGGCGTCCGAAAGGGTGGCTCGGGTCTGGGGCTGGCAATCTCGCAGGAGCTGGTGCGCGGCCATGGCGGGGATCTAGTTTTGAAAGAGACCGGACCCGAGGGAACAGTCTTTGAAATCAGCCTTCCGCGCGGGGACATGACTTTTTGATTTTTTTTTGAAGAATCGGCTTGCACGTCTCGGGCAGCAGGTCTAAACACCGCCTCACCAACGCGGACCGATAGCTCAGCTGGATAGAGTACTTGACTACGAATCAAGGGGTCGGGGGTTCGAATCCTCCTCGGTCCGCCACTTTCCCTTGAAACTATTGGGAAACTTGGCGGTTTTGATTAGCTACTCTCCAACATGCCCGCCAAAGTGGTGGCTAGTTTCGAATGGCCTGTAGACATCGACGGATTGATACCGGGAAATAACTCGTCAGTTCAAACTGACTATGAGTTACCTGATCGGGTTCAGCCAAATATTCTATCCGTTTACTGTTTTTTTGCTGGGCGACAGACTTCCATACAAGTTCTAAGTTAACCCCTAGGCTCAGGATGCATTGTTTTTAGCTGCGCTGCGTGACTCACGGCTCCCAGAACGGAGGGGAGACAAGAGCGA
>NZ_WQDM01000005.1:0-295992 GCF_013033125.1 Ruegeria sp. HKCCA4008 | reverse complement strand
TGATCCTGACCAATGATGAAGATATCGCCAAGAAAGTGAACTCGGCCATCTTCCCGGGCATCCAGGGCGGCCCACTGATGCATGTGATCGCGGCCAAGGCCGTGGCCTTTGGCGAGGCGTTGCAGCCTTCGTTCAAAGACTACATCAAACAGGTCGTCGTCAACGCTCAGGCGTTGTCGGATCAGCTGATCAAGGGCGGTTTGGACACGGTGACCCACGGCACCGACACCCATGTGGTGCTGGTCGACCTGCGCCCCAAGGGTGTCAAGGGCAACGCCACCGAGAAAGCCTTGGGCCGGGCGCATATCACCTGCAACAAGAACGGCGTGCCGTTTGACCCCGAAAAGCCGACCATCACGTCGGGCATCCGTCTGGGGTCGCCCGCCGGCACGACGCGCGGCTTCGGCGAGGTCGAATTCCGCCAGATCGCCGACTGGATCATCGAAGTGGTCGACGGCCTGGCCGCCAAGGGCGAAGACGGCAACGGCGCCGTCGAGGCCAAGGTCAAGGCCGAAGTCGCAGACCTCTGCGCACGCTTCCCGATCTATCCGAACCTGTAACTGGTCCATCCTCCAACACGGAACGGCGCCATGAGGCGCCGTTTTTATGCGTCAGATCCCTGAAAACGTTCTGGATCTCGCCCAGCGCATATCCGGTGTTTTGGGCAAGGTCCCGGGCCCCACGGTCGCCAAGGCCATTCTGGTCAATACGCGCTTTTTCCGCCCCGACCAGCCTTTCGCGCAGCTGTTCACACCGGATCCGTGCATTCGATGTTACCGCACACAGGGGTTTGCGCCATGTTCCGGCCTTGGCGCGCAGTCCAGAATCCAAGCTCAGATCAAGCCGCGCCACCACAGAAAAACCAACAGAAGTGTCGTCAGTGCCAGCATGTTGAAGGCCAGCCCCCCCAGCAGGCCAAGGAACCAACCCCATCTGCGATCCGCAAGATTGATGGACCCCAGATGTTCCTGCACCACGTCGGACGCCTTGATCAGCCTGGGGTTATCCAGAACCAGCCTCAGTTTGGGATGAGAGGCCATCGCCTCGGCCCGGGCCAGAATCAAGGCCTGCTTGTAGACGCGCCGCGGCAGTCGGCGCTTGGCCTTGCGGATTGATGCCTCGAGCGTCTTGTCGCGCACCCCGAGCTTTGCGCGCAGCAACACAACCGTTTCGGCGATCCGGGTCTGAATGTCTGGGTCCTGCGCCATTGGTGGCCTCCTGCGGAGGCAATCTAGCGGCAGCGCCCATGACCTACAATGGGGCTGGTCGTTTCCGGCGGTGACTTGTATCACGCGGTCCATGCTGAACACCATCATACATGGCGAACCGACCGCCCGACCGCCCCTTGTCATTGCCCACGGCCTGTATGGATCGGCCCGAAACTGGGGCGTGATTGCCAGACGGCTATCAGACCAGCGGCAGGTTGTGGCCGTCGATATGCGTAACCACGCCTACAGCGCGTGGGACGCTTGTCATGACTATCCCCATCTGGCGCAGGATATCGCCGAGGTCATCGAAAGGACTGGCGGGACGGCGGACGTACTTGGGCATTCAATGGGCGGCAAGGCCGCGATGACACTTGCGCTGCAACACGGCGCGCTGGTGAACAAACTGGTGGTCGCAGATATTGCGCCGGTGAAATACACGCACAGCCAAATTCAATTTATCGAGGCCATGCGTGCCGTGGATTTCTCGCGCATTGCGCGCCGCTCGGATGCCGAACAGCAATTGGCCGAGCAAGGCGTTGAAAAAGCATTGCAGAGCTTCTTTACCCAATCGCTGGACATCAAGGGAAAGCGTTGGCTGCTGAACCTGGATGTGTTGGCGGACCAGATGCCAAATATCATGGGCTTTCCCGAGTTGGACGCACAGTGGCAAGGCCCCGCGCTGTTCCTGTCGGGGGGCGATTCAGATTACGTCTTGCCGGAACATCGAGCCAAAATCCGCGCGCTGTTTCCCGGCGCGCGATTTGCCAAGATCCCCGGCGCCGGGCACTGGCTGCACGCCGAAAAACCGCGCGAGTTCGAAGCTGCCGTCAGGACCTTCCTGAACGCCTGATCAAGCGCCTTGATACAGCCGCCTGGCCACCATCCAGGATGCCGGAGCGGCGATTACGGCCCCAGCGGCCGCGGCGCCCACAATTGCGCTGACGGACACCATTCCGGCCGACAGCACGGCGATTACGGCCGAACCAGACAGAGCAGTTGCAATCAGTGAATACAGCATAGCGGCAAGGCGAAACATGGCCGGGCTTTCCTTTTGATGGCTTCCGGCCAAATATTTCACGATTCGAATATGTTGTGCTTTGATTTGTGTCAGTTTCAGACGGTTCCGAAGCTAGGACTTGGCGATTTCACCGCCACCATTCACCCAGTCCGTCAATCCACCAAGATTGTACACCCTCTGGTATCCCATATCCTTCAGGAGTTTTCCGGCCAAAGCCGCGCGCCCGCCTGATGCGCAGTACAACACGATAGGGCGATCCTTGCGCAGTTCAGGGTCATGTGATTGCAATGCATCGTCTGCCCGAAACTCCAGCATGCCGCGGGGTATATGATGCGCCCCGACGGCGCGGCCCGTCTGTTCCAGCTCATTCGCATCGCGAATGTCCAACAGCAGCGCCCCCTGTTCGGTCATCGCCTTTGCCTTGGCCGCATCGATACGCTCGACCACCGCGTTGGCCGCTTCCATCATCTCTTTCACCGTCACCGGCATGTGAGTTCTCCTTTACGTCACCGCGCAGAGGTTAACATGCGAATTTTGGAAGGTGTAGACATGGAAGGAAACGCGCGTGTTACTGCTCGCGAAACGCGCGCGACATGCTGTCTGATACCGGTTTGGCGATATAGGCCGCAAAGGTGCGCTCCTCGGTCTGGATCATGATTTCTGCGGGCATCCCCGGTGTCGGAACAAAGCCGCGCACGCGCTGCAACTCATCCGGGGTCAGTGAGACTCGTGCCAGATAGACTTCCTGCGGAACACCGGTCGAATCCTCAAGCAGCGCATCGGCCGAGATATAGAAAACCTCGCCATACAAAACAGGCGTTGTGCGTTGGTTCAACGCGATCAGGCGGACTGTGGCGGTCTGCCCCGTGACGACACTGTCAATCTCGGTACGCGGAATCTGTGCCTCGATGATCAGGGGCGCATCTGCGGGCAGGATTTCGGCTATCGGTTCCCCGGTCTCAATCACACCGCCCGGCGTGTGATAATGCAATCGCACCACAGTTCCGGTTACCGGCGCGCGTACCACGGCCCGGTCAAGAACGCTGCGCGCCTGTCGGGATTTTTCACGCACGCTTTCCAGATCAGCTTCGATCACGCCCAGTTCATCCAGTGCGGCCTCACGATAGGCGGACCGCGTACGAGCGATCTGTTCGTCATATTTCAGCAGCATCTGATTGATTTCAGCGGCTTCCGCCTGCAACCGGGCCTGCTGACCTTCGGCTTCGGCCTGGACACGACGGATGGTGTTCAGCTCTCCTTTGCGGACAAGGCCCTTTTCGAACAGTTGGCTTTTGGCCTCGAACTCCTCCTGCAAAATCTCGGCGCGCCGGGCCATGCTATCCAGTTGCGCCTCAAATCCGCTGGATCGGATTTTCAGCGCTTCCATGTTGCGCTCCAGCAGGGCCAAATCATTCAGCAGCGTCTTGCGCGACACATCAAAGCTGAGCTTTTGCCCATCCAGAATGGCCATTACTTCAGGATCTTCGGATGCTTCGACAAGCGCCTGCGAAAACACGAGGCGGTCGCGTTCCCCGTACTCGGCCAGCAACCGTTCGGTCATGGCCTGAAGGCGCAGCTTGCGAATATGCAATTCACGCTCATTGGCCTGGGCCGAGGTCTGGTCCAGGGTCATCAACACTTGACCTGCCTGAACCGCCTGACCTTCCACAACCTTGATGTCTTCGATGATGCCGCCTTCAAGATGTTGGACAATCTTGTTGCGGCCTGTGGCCACAAAGCTGCCTTGCGCGATGACCGCTGCGGCCAGTGGGGCACTGAAGGACCAGACCCCGAAACCGCCGAAGCACACGACAAGCAATACCACCCCGATCACTATCAACCTGTTGATCGAGCGCGGAACCTCGGCATACCAGACTTCTGGTTCATTGGCTGAGTTGTTCACAGGTACGAGGTCATTCATGGTCAGCCCCCCTGCTGGCCTTCAATTCCAGTCTGCTTGCGCGGCCCGTTGATCTGCTGAAGAACCTGATCACGCTGACCGAACAGGGCCACACGCCCGTCCGTCAGCAACATGATCTTATCGACAACATTCAACAACGTCGGCTTCTGCGTAATGACGACAACGGTGATCTTGCTTTGACGTGCCTGTTCGATTGCACATGCCAGCGCCTTGTCGCCCGCGACGTCGAGATTTGAATTCGGTTCATCCAGCACAACCATCCTGGGGTTGCCGAAAAACGCCCGAGCCAGTGCGATACGCTGCTTCTGACCACCGGACAAAGGCGAACCATCAGCGGCCACCACGGTTTCATATCCCTGCGGCAACGTTGCAATCATGTTATGAACATCGGCCAGAACGGCAGCATCGTGGATCTGTTCGTCAGTGGCATCCGCCCGCATCCGGCCGATATTGTCCTTGATCGTGCCCGGGAACAGCTGAACATCCTGCGGCAGGTAGCCGATGCTTTCGCCAAACTGGCGCGGGTCCCAGTTTCGGATGTCCATCAGGTCAAGCCTGACGCTGCCCGATGTGGGCAGAATGGATCCCACCAGAGTTTTCCCAAGCGTGGTTTTCCCGGCACCGGAATTGCCGATGATGGCCAAAGTTTCGCCGGGAACCAGCGAGAACGTGATGCCGTTCAGAACCACGCGTTTGGTTCCGCCCGGTACAAAGAGCAGACGTTCGACATCCAGACGACCTTCGGGCCGTGGCAAGCGCAGTTTTTCGTATTGCAGGGCCGAGGTCGACAGCAGCGCCTTGATCCGGCCGTAGGCTCCGCGCGTCAGCAGATAGCTGTTCCATCCTTCAATCGAACCTTCAATCGGCGCAAAGGCACGCCCGGCAATGATCGAGGCCGCAATCACCATACCGCCTGTGATCTCTCCTTGCAGCGCCAGAAACGCGCCCCAACCCAGAATTCCGATCTGCGTCAAAAGGCGAACTGCGCGCGAGATTGCAGCGAAGATCACGTTGCGGTCCTGCGCCCGCACCTGCCAGGTCAGCGATTGGGCGGTATCCCGCCCCCAGATCCGCACGGCCTCGGGTATCATTGCCAGAGCATTAATGATCTGACTGTTGCGAGACATCGAATCCAGATGCAGGTTCGCCATGGACTGCGCCTTGTTGGCCTCGGCAAATGGCTTGGCAGTCGTTTTCTGGTTGATCAGTGCAATCGTCATAAGAATCAACGCAGTAACCACCACGATCATGCCCAGTTGCGGATGCACGAGGAAAATCATCAGAATGAACAGGGGTGCAAACGGCACGTCTAGAAATGAAAGCAGCGTGCCCGAGACCAGAAAACCACGAAGCTGTTGCAGATCGCCCAATGTCTGATACTCGCGCCCGTTTCCGTGCAGCGACGCATGGGCCGCCGCGCTCAGAACCGGTGCGCCCAGCCGGGCCGCCACTTCGACCCCGGTCCGCATGAGCATGAACCGCCGCACCGCATCAAAGGCAGACTGGAAGATCACCGCCCCTGCAACGATGGCCGTCAGCATGATCAGCGTGTCCAGCGACCGGCTGGTCAGAACCCGGTCACTGATCTGGAACAGATAGATCGGGATCGCCAGGATCAGAATGTTCGTGGCGCAGGTCAGGACCAGAACAAACGCAAGATTGCGCCGGATCGCCCGCATCGAAACGCGCAACGTGCGCTGGAAATCTTCGGGCGGGGTGCGTTTGTGGAAGGTTTGGGGTGGCCCGTTCCCATCACCGCCGCCAGAATTCGTTTGCAACAGTGGCTGGTTTGCCTTGGCCTCGATCGTGGTGCCTATGCCGTTCTCACCGGATGCGCGTGCAGAGGGGGTCTTGCGCGCAGTCGAGTCCCCGGCGGATGCCGGATCCGGGCCGTCGGCATCGGCCACCCCATTGCCGCCACCCGCCGGGTCTTCATCTTGCGCGGATTGCGGCTGCGCACGCTGATGGGGAGGATCAGCGCGCCGTTGTTCGCGTGAGTGTTTTTGGTCTTCGGATTGCTGTGGCGCTTCGGTTTCAACCGTCGAATCTGGATCTGACTCAGACACGCGCATCTCCTGCGTCAGGTGCAAACGGGCTTTGACCCGTTGTCTCGCTGGATCTGCCCCACCGTCTGCGCGCTGGCGCTTCGGGCCCAAACCGCCCTGCCTGTCCAGTGGACTGGATAAGAGTGGACGGCGCGACGAAAAAACAATCGACATATACAAACCTTCTGGTCACTCGATAAAAACTTGGGGGGTCAGGCCAGCATGGATTGCAGGCCGTCATCTGGTGTCGTTGTGTCAGTGGATTGTGCGTCCAGTGCCAGGGCCGCATCCGGTTGCGGCACAGACATGTCCGCCATGATTGCGGCGATCGCCTCGTTGGTCATATCTGTGATTTCCTGGTTGTCCGGTACGTCAATCAGGCTGGCCTGATGAAGCAGCAGGTCAGAATAAGATCCGTCAGCGGCCATGACCGTCGAATCCACACCCATTTTGGTCAGATTGACGGAGTTCAAAAGGGCGTTGCTGCCTGCGACGACATCGGTATCGGCGGCACTGGGACCGGACAGGTCAATTTGATCCTGATCCAGCATCATGGTGACCTGTTCAACGATGTTCACCTGCAACAAGTCTCCGTCGATCTTGAGCACACGCAACTGCTCCATCCCTGCGAACAAGGGATCGTTGAGCAGCGCATTCTCCAACGCATCCATATCCGTTTGATCAAGCGCCATGGCGTCGGACAGGTTCTGCTGCAAATCCTGATGTGTATCGGCGCCTACCGTTTTGACCGACGCGTCATTCATGATCACGTTTTCATCATCTCCGGCCATTGCACCGGGCATACCGCCGCTGATGATATCGTCATCCATCAGGGCGTTGGTCTGGTACAACATGTCCACGGAGATCATATTCCCGTCGATCATGATAAGGTCGTAAAAACTGCCCAGCTGCACGATGTCGGTGACATTGAACATTTCGTTGTCGCCCAGCGCGTACAAGGTCGATGCGGCCGAAATCTCGGTCTGTATGTTGTCAATATCCGTGGCGTCGATAACTTGCTTGACGAAGTTGGCCACAACCAGATCACCGTGGACCCAATCCACAACGATAAAGTCAGGCTGTCCTGTTGTTCCGGCGCCATTGTCCAGCCAGGGGGCATTTCGGCCTTCGACTTCAATCTTCGAGGACTGGATCACATTGGTGCCGCTGCCCGTTCCCGGCGCCCCCACATCCCAATCTGACACAAGCGCAACCTGGCTGATGGCGGTCAGGCTGATCGCCTGCCCTCCGACGGCGATATAGGGGGCATCAACCCAACCTACAGATGCCGAGACAGCATTGATCGCAAGGTTCCCGCCGGTCACGACCAGGTGTCCGTCGTCAAAGTCAGGATCTTTCGACTGATCCCACTCGGCCGGAAGCATGGCCTCGGCCTCATCCTCTCCGGCTTCATCCGGCTGATGGAACGCAGGCAGGATGTCCGTCCATACCGGAGCGTCGTCAACGTACTTGCCGTTCACGATCACCCCCAACGCATCATTGCCATGAAACTGATGTATCGTGACCCCATCGATATTCGCGTTTACCGGGGCCGACATCTGTTGGGCCAGCGCCTCGAGCATTTCGGTCGACTTGTAATCCGCGAGCGAAAGCGAAGGGGCTGCCATGGCATGAAGCGACAGCGCCATGTCCAGCATCTCTTCGCCCTGGGCGATCAGCGCCTCGGTATCGCGAAAGTCCCCTTCCCCCACCGTGTCGTTGTCGCGCATGACCACCTTTTGCACGGTGAACGTCATTGCCGAACCCAATGGCACCGTATCCGGTCGCAGAATAATCAGTTCAGGTGCAGAAGACGGGCCGGATACGCTGTCTGGGACAAATCGCGTGGATTCCGCGCTGTCACCGTTAAGGATGATGACCGACTCATGCACCGGCCCGACAGGAGCTTTTGGCAACGGAAGTTCCGGTTGAGAGGGAAGAAAATTGAATGGTAGGGCTTTGTATTCGCCCGCTGGGATATCCAGATCAGCTTTGAGGTTGATCGAGGTAGGCTCGTCAAGCCCGTCTATTTCGGCTTTGCGCCTCAGGGCGCTGAATTCCTCGTACTGATCCCTCAGGCGGGCTTGTTCGATCGTAAGCTCAAAAGTTCCAACAAAATGCGCTATCGTTTCCGTAATACCGTCAAGTGCCATGTCGGTTATCCTTTTTGCCCGCGGCGGCTCGTAATTTCCGCTTTGGGTTCAGTTGGGCCGGGGCCGCGTTTTGCGGCCCCGGCATTTTCGAAAGGTAGCAAGGCCCGAAAATGCGAGCCCCGCCTTTTGACTTAAACGTCCGTGTCGTCGCTGGCGTGGGACATGTTCATCGAACCACCCACCATGGTCGTATCGACCGTGTTGCCCAGGACGTTGGCGCCCATAATGATCGACTGGTTGAACGCAGACGTATCAACAACAGCTGCCGCCGATGCATAGGACTCGCCGGTCACGATGCCATCGCCACCATTGTTCGCGCCCCAGGCACCACCATTGCCGCCGGCACCACCGTCACCTGAATAGGCGCCGCCACCGTTACCACCGGTGATCATGCCACCCATGGTGTCGCCTGACGTTGCAGTGCCCATCGAAGCTCCGCTGGTTCCGCCGTTCGCGGCGGATGCGCCACCGGCACCACCGTTGCCCGAGTCAGCCGCACCAGCTGCGTCGCCGGACCCAGTCGATGTGGCATCATTGTCGGAACTGCCTTCGCCGCCGTATCCGGCAATTGCTTCGGCCAAGCTGTCAGCCGCACCGTTTGTGTCGGCGTCTCCGAAGATGTCGGCAGCTCCGCCGTTGCCTGCGGTATTGGCCGCGTCGGCAGACCCGGCTCCGTTGCCGGTAGACGAAGAGGTCGGCGTTGTGCTACCGCCCGCGCCGCCGTCACCGTCGGCAGCCGATGTTCCGGTACCGGCCGCATCCGCTGCGCCATCTGCTGCGTTCGACCCGCCGTCACCGCCGCTTCCGTCGGTGTCTTGCGAGTTGCTGGCCGCGCCGTTCACGTCGCCCGGGCTCTGGTCGATATCCGGCCCGCTTGCCGACTGATCGCCAACACCCTGCGCATCGGAATCCGCGTCAGCGGTCCCGCCGGAGCCGTCGCCGCCTGAGCCGTCGCCACCTGAACCGTCGCCGGCCGTGCCGTCGCCACCGGTGCCGTCACCGCCGGTTCCGTCGCCGCCTTCGCCCGCTTCGGCATCAATCATGCCCAGCTCTTCCTGCAGAGCCATGATTGCAGCTTCGACCATCGCGCCGAATCCACCTTCGCCGTCGCCGCCGGTGCCGTCGCCACCGGTGCCGTCGCCGCCAGTGCCGTCACCGCCGGATCCGTCACCACCGGTTCCGGTTCCGCCAGAGCCGTCAGCCGAGCTGTCCGCGCCACTGTCAGCAGAGCCGTCCGCAGTGTTGTCACCCGCAGTGGCATCATTTGCATCAGTGTTGCTGTCGCTTGTGTTCGAAGCCGAACCATCTGCCGCAGCATTACCATCGCCACCGTCCGCGCCGGACGCGTCCGCAGCGTTGTCCGCCGTTCCGGTCCCGGTTCCTGTCGAGTCGGAATCGCTGTCGCCGCCGTTTGCGTTACCGGCTGCGTTCGAACCGGACAAACCCAGGCCTAGACCCAGACCAAACGAATCCGCGCTGCCGCCGGCTCCGCCGGTTCCGCTGCCATCGGCACTTGTGCTGCCATCATTGTCGGACGAGGCTGAGCCATCTGCGGCACCGCCATCTCCACCGGCGCTGTCACCGTCGGATCCTGCGCCTGCCATACCAACACCATTGCTGGCATTGCTTGCGTCACCGGTCGATCCGCCCTGGCCAGCGCTGGAATCGGCATCCGCACTGCCGGTATCGCCACCGTCAGCCCACGCGTGGCTGCCCAAGGTTGATGAATCGGCCGCGCCACCGTAACTGGTTCCACCGTCGCCCGATTTTCCACCGCCGGCATCCGAGCTTATACCTTCAGCCGCAGTTGCCGTGCCACCATTGGCATCACCATTCTGGTAAAAGTCAGCGTTGTTGGATACGGACGGTGAATCAAGCGTGTCGTCGTCGCTCAGGCTGGCGACCTGGCTGTTCACGGATGACATTGCCGTTCCGGCGCCGTCCATCGAGATATCCAGATTCATGTCATCGCCCGGATCATAGGTCAGATCACGGCCAGCAGTGATCACGTCACCCACTGTCGACGAGTCGCCAAGATCCAGATCAACCTGATCATCGTCGCGCGGAATCCACTCACCGCCGCCGAAATCGATGTTGATTGAATTGCTGTTGGAATTGTCGTTGGTGTTGTCGCCGGCATTAAGCGTCTGGTCTTGATCCTGACCCTGGTCCTGATCCTGACCCTGGTCCTGATCCTGGCCCTGGTCTTGATCCTGACCCTGGTCCTGGCCCTGATCCTGACCTTGCTCGTTGGCGTTTTCTACATTCTGGTCCTGCTGCTGTTGCTGCGCAGTCACATCGGCTTCGACAAGAGCCTCATCAACCTGAATTTCAACATCCACCGGAGCATCCAGGTTTTCGACAACAATTTCGTCAACGGTCGTTACGTTTGTATTGTTTACATTACGTCTCATAACAAATTCCCATTTCTGGAACGCCTGACCGCCATTCATCTACAAAGCGGCAACGGGCGTGATTGAAACTGAAATACCCGCACAGCGTTCAAGCACGCTGAATGCGGTTCACGGTAGTTTTTCTGAGGCCACCTCCTTTCCCGGCTAAGCCGAATACGCGGCCGTTCACAATCGATGCTGAAATGCGCAAGGAACGGGCGCGGCAGGGACAGACGCTTTCACAATTAAAGCCTGACCATGTTCGCAGCGACGCACGCTTGCGACTAGCTAACTGAAAGTTCTGATGAGGGTAAAATATTGTTTTTTAGGTTTATTTTGAGGATATTGCGGAACTTTCGCCGGGCTGGAACAAAAAGTTCTAGTTTAAGAAAGCAATAAAAAATAATGCAATTGTTTCCGCTGGTTACACAATGCCACACCGAAAAACCTAAACAATAGTTCTATATCTAAGGCACTTGAACTATACCGTCTGGTTGTAGAAAATCACGTTTTCAGCTACAATAAACCTCACGTAATTCTTTGATTAGTTAACTACTTTTGCACTGGCAATTCCATTTCGATAAAGCCATTTCCGGTTAACCCCGTTTTGTGAGGGAATATAATGAGTGAGTCTTTGAACAATGAATCTGGCAATCAGAGTTTTTATTCAGAAGATTTTTCAATTGTCTTCCTCGGGAAAGAACTATTCTATTCAAATCAAACCCTAAGAAGCGTTCAAACCGAATTTGGTGTCCGAGCTTTTCGCTTCGAAACACTCGAGGCGATGAGTACAAGTGTTCCGGACAGCGGCAAGATCGTCGTCGTGGATCAGATGTTGATCGAAGACCTGTTGGCGCGCCCAGATGCATACACCAAAAGTGCAGGTTCCGGCTGTCTTGCCTTCGCCTACCGCAAAGAGGAATCGGCCCGGCACCTGTTCGAAGGCTGGAACCGCGCGCAGTTTGGCGATGTCGGCTTTCTGCCGATGAACGTGGCACCGGACGCGTGGCGCGCCATCCTCAGACTGCTGATGCACGAGGAACTTTATCTTCCCAGCTTTCTGGCTGACTGTGTTTCAACTCCCTGTCAGCGCGCGCCCGAGAGACCACGGCAACGGGAAGCCATTACATCCAACGGCGCGGATCGGCACGCACAGTACTCTAAGCTGACACGCCGCGAAAAACAGGTTCTGAAACTGGTCTCAGAAGGCAAAAGCAACAAATTGATTGCGGCCAAGCTGGGCATCACGGAACACACGGTCAAGCTGCACATGCATAACGTTGTCGGAAAGATCGGTGTCAGCAACCGTACGGCGGCTGCTCATTTCTATTTCGAGGTTGCGCCTCATGAGGCGCAGCAGACCGCCCTTGACTGATCGCTTTGAAGCCCGGTTCGACCGCCTGATCCTTTTGGTCGGCAGGCTGAACTACATGTGGACAAACACCGAGAGCCTGCTGATCCATCTGATCGCCGGCCTGACTGGAACGTCCAAGGACGTGGCCGTAATCATCTTTCTGACTTTGAACACCACCCGCGCGCGAATAGATCTGGTTGAAAGACTTGCAAAAATGGAAGGGCGCCCTGCCCGGGTTCGCGATCCGATCCTTGAACATACGCAAAGGCTGGCCAAGCTTTCTGGCATCCGCAACAAGTACAACCATTGCATCTATTCTTTCGACCCTGAAAGCGGAAACCCGAAAACGATCCTTATGCGGATCGCTGACCGCAAAACCGACATAAAACTCGGCCGCGAAGATACCGTGGACGACAACGCGCTGCTCCAGATCGAAGCAGTCGTTGATCAGCTGTCAGCCGCGAACAGGGACATTTGGAAACTGATCCGACAATTGGGGTTTCCGGTTTAAGCATAGTCGCACAGCAGAGTTTTATGGGGGCTTCGCAGCACCCGCGCGTTCTGCCACGCACACATAAGTCACGGCATTTTCTTATTCTTTTTAGTGCGGGCGGTGAGCACCATGTGGCTAGTACATTATGCTGTATTTAATCTCTAACACATTAATACTATTATTAAATTAATCCGGCACCTGCAGCACACTGCAACAGAATTTGGGAAAGCACCGCGCCGCAAGCGTGGGGCAGTTAAAGCAAGAGGCGTAAACCGACTATCAGCAGCGCAGGTAATAAATGCCGCGCTTTGTATCGTTGTTCAATACGGTGGCGGGCTCTTTCTCAAGAAGTCGCAGAACGGCAGTCGCTGGTTCTATCAGTTCTAAGACAACGGCAAGCGCCAGCATGGGGGATTGGATCTTTCCTTGACATGTCCCTGTTTGATGCGCGCACAGAACGAAAAAACGGTCCTCTAATACGGAACGCGACGACGATCCGATTGCGGAACTTGAACTCCGGCGTCTTGATGCAGAAAACAACCCGAACGACCCGACATTTGAGGACATGGCGCTCATCGCGTTTGATCGGTTCAAGAAACGGCTGCGCGGCGACGGTGCGCGCGGTCGCTGGTTCGGGGACTTGATTCGATGAGATAGACGGCGACTTGTGAACAGTCCCGAAAGAACCCATAAAAAGCTAAGGGAAAAAGTACACGGTTTCTGAAACCCGCTGTGGACTGAGGCCGTGAACCTGATTGAGATATGCTGCGAATTGCAGTCAAAGCGGCCGATACGTCAGTTTGTTGGGATGTGTGATAACAGTCCAATCCAGACATGAGTTCAGAGTTCTGTGGCTGCGGAGGAGTTTTCCAAAGCCGCCGCTCGCACGTGGCGCTGCATGTGTATGGTCGGCATGTTTGCCACGCAAAGTCAGCCGACATACGAGTTAAAGTGAACAGGAAAACGCATCTAAGGGTAACGCCCTGGCATCAAGGCCGGCTTACGACAAAGTCAGGGACTATCCCTGCCTTTATGATCGCTGCTTCAACATCATGCCCTGCGAAGAAACCGTATCCCGAGATGAGGGCGGAAGCTATGCCTGCTTCTCGTGCGCCCAGTATGTCGGTGTGCAGGCTGTCGCCCACCATCAGAACCCGGGACTTGTCGATGTGCCCGAGACATTGGAAAGCAAGATCATAGATATTGGCGAAAGGCTTGCCAAAGAACTGAGGGGCGACGCCTGTCCGGTCTGCCAGCCGGTGCGCGTAAAGACCGGGTTCCTTGGAAAAACCGTACTCGCGCGGAGCGACAATGTCAGGGTTGCCAACCAATACCGGGCGGGGACGCTCTTGCAAAGTGGCCTCCAACATGGCTTGTCGCGCTTCATTCCAAACCGCTGACCCGATCAACAAGAACCCGTCGACGGTTTCGTAGGGCTTGGGCTCATCCTCCAGATAGGACAATTTCAGCCCCTCCAGATCGCGAAGGCCGGCACTGGGGGCCGCCATCAATCCCCAATGCAAATCACTTTGGCCGTTCAGTTCAGACAACAACGTGGCTCGGCTGGTGATCACGTCTTGTGGTGCGAAATCGTAACCAAGCCTATTGTACTTCTCCAAAAGAGTTGCGTGGGGAAACCCGGCGGCATTCGACACGACCAGAACACGTTTGCCAGCGGCTGTCAGCGACCTGACCCGATCTGGCGTATCCGGGATTGCCGTATCACCAATATTGAGAACCCCGAAAGCATCGAGGAGGAACACGTCAAACTCATGAGCTATGTCCTCCAGCGTATCCGCCTGGCGATAGCTCAATTCGGTAGATCTGGTTTGCGGCAGGCGATGTCGTACAGCCTCGTAGGCGTCAAAAGCATCTTGCACAGAGAAACCGGTCAAATGATGGCCCCTCGTACTTTCGCCGAAACCCATTCGCTGACCATAACCGCGACGAGAATGACAATCAGGATCAGGCTGACTTGTGGCCAAGCCAGAACATTGAGCGAGGCCGACAATTGCAACCCGATACCACCAGCACCAACCAGCCCGAGCACCGTGGATTCGCGGATGTTGATATCCCATCGAAAAACGGCAATGCCTGCAAACGCGGGCAGGATTTGCGGTACGATCCCATAGGCCATGACCTGCCAGCGTGAAGCACCGGTTGCCGTTATTGCTTCGACCTGCGTGTGATCAATCTCCTCAATCGCTTCGTAAAGAAGCTTTGCGCAAAACCCGATTGAACGAATGGCGATTGCTATGACACCGGCGAACACTCCGGGACCAATAATCGCGATCAGAAGAAGCGCCCAGATCAACGAGTTGATGGACCGAGTCGAGACAATGACCAACAGGGCAATCGGCCGGATGAACAAGGCCGATGGCGTGGTGTTGCGGGCCGCCAAAAAGGCGACGGGCACTGCCATGCACAGGGCGATGATTGTTCCCAAGGTGGCAATGTTCAGCGTGTCCCAAATCGGGCGGCCCAGTTGGGTGATGTACTCCCATTTGGGAGGCGTTGCCCGGGTCCAGATATCATTGGCGATCCGGGGCGCGTCCCAGACGAAAAACCAAGTGGTCGATTCCGAAATCAGCTGCCAGCAGTAAACAAAGATCGCCACGCCCAACAGCCAGCCGAACCAACGAACCAAGCTCTGACCTGTTGTCCGGCGACGCCAGATTTGTGCATCGTCGCGTTCAAGTATCGGCATTACTGAACCCTCGCTCGAATAATTCCCGAAAGGTATTCCAGAGCCATCACGATGCCGATAATCAGAATGAGAATGGCCGCCGCGGTGTCGTATTCATAGCGGTCGAATGCGGTGTTCAAAGTCGCACCAATTCCACCAGCCCCGACAAGCCCGAGGATCGCGCTTTCCCGGAAGTTGATGTCGATCCGATACATGGAAAGGCCCACAAGTCGCGGCATCACTTGCGGCTGGACACCATAGTTGATCCATTGTGGCCAACGCGCTCCAGAGGCCTTGATCGCCTCGGCCTGAACTTTGTCCATGGCTTCGATATCTTCGGCCAGAAGTTTCGAGAGAAACCCGATGGTGGCGAAGGAAAGCGTCAGAAATCCGGCCAACGGGCCAAAGCCGAAGATCGCCACAAGCAATATGGCAACGATGATCTCTTGCAATGCCCGGCTTATCGCAACAATGCCTCGGCAAATCATGTAGATTGGCAATGGCGCGATATTGCGTGCAGCCCCCAGCCCGATCGGGATCGATATCAGGATGCCCACGACCGACGCGGCCACGGTCATCACGATACTTTCCAGAAGGCCGCTCCAAATATCTGACCACCGTGAAATGAAGTCTGGGCTGGTGAATGCAAGAACAAACGCCCAACCGCGATTCAGCCCTTCATAGACACGGCCCCAATCGACTTCGATGGTCATAAAAGCTGCGATCAGGTAGGCGAAAAATCCAAGGAGCAATGCCCAGCGGAGCACTGGGTTCTTGACAAAGGCAGGCTTACGCCAGCCTTTCCCCAACATGTCGTCCAGTTCTCGATGGCTCATTCTGCGGCCTCGACATCTTCATCTTCGTCCACTTTTTCGATGGTTGCCTCCCAGTCCTCTTCCCCATAGATTTCGGTCAGCTTCTCAGGGGTAAGGCCGGTGGGAAGCCCATCATACACGATTTCGCCAAATCGGAGTCCCACAACGCGGGGAACAAACATCTGAGCGAGCGCCACATCATGGATATTGATGATGGCTGCCAATCCGCGTTCCTGACATAACTCGGTGATTAGCCGCATGATTTGACGGCTGGTTTTGGGGTCCAGCGACGCGGTTGGCTCATCAACCAGCAACAGTTTCGGGTTTTGAATCAAGGCGCGGCAGATGCCCACCCTTTGGCGTTGACCCCCCGACAGTTCATCCGCCCGCTTATCAGCCATGTGCAACAGCCCCACCCGATCAAGCAGGCGGAAGGCTTCGTCCACATCAGACTGCGGATACCGTCGCAGGAAACTGCGCCAGAATCCCACGTATCCCAGCCTGCCGGACAATACGTTTTCCATCACCGTGAGGCGTTCAACCAAAGCATATTCCTGAAAGATCATGCCCATTTGGCGGCGTGCTTTCCGCAGCGCACCCGAGCCGAGTTTGGTCACGTCAACGTCATCCAGAAGGACACCGCCGCTTGTCGGTTCAACCAACCGGTTGACACAGCGGATCATGGTTGATTTGCCCGCGCCCGAGGGCCCGATCAACGCCAGAACCTGTCCTTTTGGAACCTCAAGATCGATGGCCTTCAGCGCCTGATCTCCGGTCTTGTATGTTTTCGTCAGCTTTTGAAGACGCAGCATGAAATGCCCCAGATTAGGGTGAACAGCGGGCCCTTTCAGGCCCGCCGGATGAGCCAAAAATTACTGGCAGGCGTAAGAGACGCCATTTGCCGCGTCAATTTTGCGAATAACGTCCCAGAATTCCTGATAGGTCATCTCGAGGAATTGGCCTTCGTTTGATTTTGAGAACTCAGCTTCAAGTGTCGTCCCCTCCCAATCGAAATTGAAGAAGGCATTGCGGATCTTTTCCTGCAGCTCGGGTGTCAGGTTGTAGACGGTGCCAAACCCCGTGGTCGGGAAGGTCTGCGACTTGTAGATCGTAACGACATCATCTTCCTTGATCACATCGCGCGAGATCATCCGGGATTTTACCGAGTTCGCGATCGATGCCGCCAGGTAATCCTTGTTGGCGACACCCAGGATCGAGTTGTCGTGCTTGCCCGAGTAGACAGGTTCGAAATCGCGTTCGGGCAGAAGATCAAAATCGCTTTTCAGGATCGCCGAGGGCGCTTTGAATCCCGAGTTCGATGTAGGCGATGTGAAAGCCAGTTGCTTCCCCTTGATGTCTTCGACCTTTTCGATGCCCGAACCCGGATAGGTGATGATCTCCATCTCGTAACCAAAATTTCCGTCCTTCGAAGCCATGATCGTGAACGGACGGAACCCGGCGCAGTTTACCGCCAGTGGGTTGGAACCGGTGTTGAAACCTGCAATATGCAAACGCCCCGAACGCATCGCCTCGATCTGGGCCGCGTTGTTTTGAACAGGGAAAAAGACGACGTCCTTGCCAGTTTCCGCTTTCAAATGGTCAAGAAAATCTGACCACGCGGTTTTGTATACGGCGGGATCTTCAACCGGCGTATAGGCAAAAATCAAAGTGTCTGGATCTATCTGCTCGGAAGGATCCGTGGGGATATCCGCGATCAAATCCCCGTCGGCATCACAAAAACGCTCGTCCAAGTCACCGCGTGGACAATCCTGCGCCGACGCCGTTCCACTTATCGACATGAGCGCGATTGCAGATGCCCCAAGCAATAGTTTGATATCGATCTTCATGTTTTCCTCCCAGTCAAGTGCGGTGCTTTTTATCCGCCGTTAATCAGTCATTTCATATCTACCCGGCGACGAGAACGTCGACCCGGGCGCCTTCAATGGCGTTATGCAATTCTCCTGTTGGTTTTTTGTCGGTGATTATTGAATCCAGGTCGTCAAGGCCCCCCACTTGAGACAGGCCTTTCCGGCCGAATTTCCCGGAATCAACAAGAAGGTGCCGTTTCTGGGCGCGCGACAGCATTGCCCTCTTTATTGCCGCAAAGCCGCGCACCGTTTCTGAAGGGCCATCGGGCGAAAACCCCGAGGAACCGATCATGCACCTGTCGACGTTGAAACGGGACAGAAACTCCAGCGTCTCGGTTCCGATCGTTGCAGACTCAGTTGCCAAGTATTCCCCCGGGCATAACAGCACTTGTGCAGCCCCATGGCCAAGGGTCATGGCTACGGGAATGGAATTGGTGATTACGGTGCAGGATGTGCCAATATAAGCCAGTGCACGTGCCATTTCGATTGTGGTCGAGCCGGAATCGATCATGACCGTTTCACCGCTCTGGATCAGTTCTGCCGCTGTGGTACCTATCCGTTCGCGCTCCTCAACCTGTGCGTTTGTTCGTTCATCCAAACCCGGATAGTGCCCTTGCGCGGCGGCCGATGCCCCCCCGTGTGCCCGCGCTATCAAGCCATCATTCGACAGAGCATCAAAATCTCTGCGTACCGTCTCGGTAGAGACGTTGAACCGCTGCGCCAGTTCGTTGATGCGAACGTGCGGGCGCAGCTTCAGTTCCAGCAATATCTGCTGGCGCCGGTCGGATTTCTTTACCCGGCTGTGGTTCTTTTCAGACATTTTGCCGCGCGTTTTAGTTTTGGACATCCGACGACCCGACTAGGTTTCGAAATCCACTTTTGTGGGCTTTCGGTCATAATGCAATATTTTTTGTTGCATAACCCTCGGAAGGTTGTGAGAATTCGAGCGATCACAAGTATTTCGAAGCGCAAAGCAAAGATGCACAGGCTGATCAAATTCAGAATACGAGCCAAGGCAAAGCGTTGACCGGCCAACTTGCCAACAAAACAGCTTCCTTTTGGTTCTTGATCGTGTGGCATTGAGAGGCGGCATGAGCGACAGCGAAACGGCAGATCAGATTGCGGCGCTTCCGATGCGCTGGGACAAGACTGGCAAGTTACGCGTTCTTATGGTTACTTCGCGGGATACCGGCCGGTGGGTTATCCCGAAGGGCTGGCTAATGGACGGCAAAAAACCATGGCAAGCTGCTGAAATCGAAGCGCAAGAAGAAGCAGGCGCCGTCGGCACCATATCGAAACGGCCAATCGGTCATTTTTTCTATGATAAACGATACGAGGGGCGAAGCAGCGTTCGCTGCCGCGTCACCCTTTATCCGATGGTCGTCGAAAAGCTGAAGCGACGCTGGAAGGAAAAAGGTGAACGCACGCGTCACTGGTTTTCACCGGCAAAGGCCGCAAAGTTGGTTCAAGAAAGCGACCTGTCAGATTTACTGAACAATCTGACGGACAATCCAGAAGTCAAAACTGTCATAAAGAAACTTCGACAGGCTGCATGAGGAAGGGCATGAAAGAACCGGGAAACCCGGACGCATCAAGCTCAAAGGGAGGAAGAAAATGAGGAAATTGATATCCACCACGGTTGGATCGGTGATCGCCCTGGCTGCGTCACTGTCGGCGGCACAGGCCGACAAGCTGACACTTTATTGTTCGGCGCAAGAAGACTGGTGCCAACTGATGGCGCGCAGCTTTGAAGATGCGACGGGCATCGACGTCAACATGACCCGGAAGTCATCAGGGGAAACCTTTGCACAAATACGCGCCGAAAGCTCGAACCCGAAAGGAGACGTTTGGTGGGGTGGTACGGGTGATCCGCATTTGCAGGCCGCCGAAGAGGGCCTGACGATGGAATACATTTCGCCGATGCGCGACCAACTTCATGATTGGGCGATATCCCAGGCAGAAAGCGCGGGCAACAGAACGATCGGCATCTATTCGGGCGCACTTGGCTACGGCTACAATTCCGATCTTATCGCTGCAAACAACCTGCCCGAACCGGCCTGTTGGAAAGACCTGCTGAAGCCCGAATACAAGGGCCACGTTCAGATGGCGAATCCGAACTCATCAGGTACGGCCTATACCACGCTGGCGTCGATGGTTCAGATCTTTGGCGAGGATGAAGGCTTTGAGTTCATGAAAGGTCTGCATTCGAACATCAACCAATATACCAAGTCCGGATCCGCGCCGATCAAGGCGGCCGGTCGTGGTGAGAACACCATTGGTATCGTCTTCATGCATGACGCCGTGAAGCAGGCCGTTTCAGGATTCCCGATTAAGGTCGTCGCGCCATGCGAGGGCACGGGATACGAAATCGGCTCGATGTCGATTATTGAAGGGGCGCGCAACGTAGAAGAGGCAAAAAAGTTCTATGACTGGGCGCTGTCTCCAGAAGCTCAGAATCTTGCTCTTCAGGTCAACGCGTTTCAGGTACCGTCGAACAAGAACGCAAAAACTTCGGAGAGCGCGCCAGACATGAGTCAGATCAAGCTGATTGATTATGACTTCAAAAAGTATGGGTCCTCGGACGAACGGAAGCGTCTGTTGCAGAAATGGGACGAAGAGGTTTCGACTCTGCCGCAGTAAATGACTGACCGGACTTCAAAAACGACCCATCCGGTCCTGATCTTCTGGATCACGGCCGGGTGGGTCGGATTCTGCCTGTTGCCCTGGTATATGGTCGACGGCGGCCTTTGGTCGTTCGAGTGGCTTTTGGACGGCTATCCATTCGATGGGGATTACGCCCCCGCTGCGTTTCTGATTGGGCAAGGTGAAAAACTTTGGCTCGCGCCGCTTTTGATCGCACTGGCCCTGCCGCTTCTGGTGTTGAAGCGCGCTAAATCTGATCCAGTTTACGCCCGCATACTGATCCTGTCAGGGGCGCTTGGCTTTGGCTGGCTGATCGCTCAGGGGTTCAGCATTGGCATCAGAGGTTTCAACTTCAATTGGCTGGAGGCGATGTTTGGCGAACTTGGCGACCTTCAGTTCGGCATGGGCTATGGCGCGATGATATGCGCCTCGAGCTTTCTGTTCCTGCTTACTCAGGGGATTGCGGCAAGGGGTGCCATTAACGGTGACGTCTTTGTCGTAAGCGCCATCGGGGGCGTTATTACAATTGTCACCGCGTTTGTCTTTTTTCCCATCGCGAAGATGCTTTTCGCTGCCTTCATCACCGAAGACGGCGCGTATTCCATCGCGGTCTTCTTCTCGAAGTTTTTCGATGATCGATTGTGGGGTCTGGGGTGTTTTCAGGGCGCGCGTTGTGGCGCCGCCTGGAATTCACTGTTCCTCGCCATCCTCGTTGGCGTCATCACCACGGTTCTTGGTCTTTGCTTTGCACTTGTCGTGACGCGCTCAGGCTTTCGCTACAAGCGCGCGCTGCGGGCTCTGACCGTTCTGCCAATAATCACCCCGCCATTCGTGATCGGCCTGGCGCTGATCCTGCTTTTTGGCCTGTCCGGCTCTGTCACCCGGTTCGTTGCCGAACTGTTCGGCACGCAACCGACACGTTGGCTTTACGGAATGCCGGGCATCCTGATCGCGCAGACACTCGCGTTTACACCAATTGCGTTTCTTGTTCTGATCGGTGTGGTTGAAGGTGTCTCTCCGTCGATGGAAGAAGCGGCGCAAACGCTCCGCGCCAGCAGATGGCAGACATTCAAGACGGTTTCCTTGCCCCTGATGCGGCCGGGTCTTGCGAATGCATTTCTTCTGGGCTTCATCGAAAGCATGGCCGATTTCGGAAATCCGCTTGTATTGGGCGGGAATTTCGACGTGCTTTCGACCGAGATATTCTTTGCCATCGTCGGCGCTCAGTACGATCAGGGCAGGGCCGCGGTTCTGGCCATGGTGCTGCTGTTCTTCACTCTTTCCGCCTTTTACGCGCAGCGCGTCTGGCTGGGGAAGAAAAGCTATACAACCGTCACCGGCAAAGGGGATGCCGGCGTTCATCCACTGATGCCCACTGGACTTTCTGTTCCGGTACTGCTCATCGCTCTGGGCTGGGCGCTGTTCACAATTGTTGTCTACGCGATGATCATCTACGGCAGTGTTGTCGAGCTGTGGGGCGTCGATAACTCGCTGACGATCAAACACTATATCACTGCATTCTCGGTCCGCTTCGAAGAAGAGGGTATTCGCTGGACCGGGGCAGCTTGGGACAGTTTCTGGACCACCATAACCATCGCGGCCATTGCTGCGCCATTGACTGCCGCCGTTGGCCTGGTGACCGCCTATCTGCTGACAAGACAAAGCTTTGCAGGCAAGAACGCTTTCGAATTTGGAACAATGCTGTCCTTCGCCATCCCCGGGACAGTGATCGGCGTCAGCTACATCCTGGCCTTCAACGTTCCGCCAATTGAAATCACGGGTACGGGTGTCATTCTCGTTGTCAGCTTCATCTTCCGCAATATGCCGGTCGGCGTTCGTGCGGGGATCGCGAGCATGTCGCAGCTTGACCGCAGCCTTGATGAATCCTCGCTGACCCTTGGTGCAAACTCGTGGCAGACGTTCCGAAACATCATTCTGCCGCTGTTGCGCCCTGCGATACTTGCCGCGCTTGTGTACAGCTTTGTGCGCGCCATGACGGCGATCTCGGCCGTCATCTTTCTGGTCAGTGCAGAATATGACATGGCGACCAGCTACATCATCGGTCGGGTCGAGAACAACGACTATGGCCTTGCGATCGCCTATTCGACGACGCTGATCTTCGTGATGCTCGCGGCGGTCGGCTTATTGCAACTTCTCGTCGGTCGGGTCCAGATTGGCCGACGCACGCAGCACGGAACGGAGACATCGCCATGACCGACACCAAAATCGGTTCCAAGGCTGCCCCAGTACGCTTTGAGAACGTGTCGAAAGTGTTCGGCAAGGATGTCGTCGCTGTCGACAACATCAACCTGAACGTCGAGGCTGGGAAACTCGTCACACTGCTTGGCCCGTCAGGCTGTGGGAAAACAACGACTCTGCGCATGATTGCCGGGTTGGAAATGGCAAGCTCGGGCAAGATCCTGATCGGAGATCGGGACGTGACCAAGTTGCCTGCCACCGACCGTGACGTATCCATGGTGTTCCAGTCATATGCGCTTTTCCCTCACATGAGCGTGCTGGAAAACGTGATGTATGGCCTCACATTCTCGGGCTTTGCAAAGGATGAAGCCCGCAGCCGCGCTCTGAATGGATTGGAACTGGTTGGCCTTCAGGGGTTCGACAGCCGTCTTCCCTCTGAACTTTCAGGGGGTCAACAACAGCGTGTCGCAGTCGCCCGCGCGCTGGTTCTTGAGCCGCAGGTTCTGCTGTTCGACGAGCCGCTGTCCAACCTCGATGCCAAGCTTCGCCGTCAGGTGCGAGAGGATATTCGGGCAATCCAGCAAGATCTTGGTTTGACAGTTGTCTACGTGACCCACGATCAGGAGGAGGCACTGGCGGTCTCGGATGAAATTGTTGTCATGCGCAATGCAGCAATCGCCCAAATGGGCACCCCACGCCAGCTTTACGATGCCCCGAACGACCGATTTGTCGCCGATTTCATAGGCGAGGCAAATCTTTTGGAGTGCCAAATCGTCGAAATCAACGGCGACGCGGCAACGATAGAAATAGAAGGCTACCGCCACACGCTCCCACGTCGCGGATTGTCCGAAGGAGCTGCGACCATCGCCGTGCGCCCCTCACGTCTGATCATCGGCTCAGACCAAGGCATCCCAGCCACGGTGGCCAAGGCGACCTATGTTGGCGTTCGGATGGAATATACGCTGACTGGTGAATTCGGTCAGGTTTTTGCCGTACACGATGACGTCGATGCGCCGCTTGATCCTGGCACCGAAATCAAAATGGGCTTTGCTGACAAAGGCCCCGTTCTTTTGCCGGATTAAATGCCGAAACTCATTCTCATCTCGCACCCCGAGGTTTCTGTCGATCCGGCCGTCCCGATAACAGAGTGGGGCTTGAATGCTGTGGGCCGCAAACGCGCTACTGAATTTGCATCCAGTGAAGTCTTGTCCAACGTGACGCAGATCTGGACCAGTGGCGAGCGGAAGGCCCGCGAAACAGGTGAGATTCTTGCTGCACCACGAGCGCTACCCGTGAATTGCAACTTGAGTCTTGGTGAGAACGACCGCAGCGCAACCGGTTACTTGCCTCGGGACGATTTCGAGGCCGCGACCGATGCTTTCTTTGCTCAGCCGGATACGAGCTATCGCGGTTGGGAAACAGCTGTCGAGGCGCAGAGACGCATTCATCGCGCAGTAACAGAGATAATCCAGACGCATCATGCCGGCGATCTTGCAATCGCGACACACGGGGCAGTAGGCACATTGCTTTGGTGCGCATTTTCGGATTGTTCGATAGACCGCAAGTATGACCAGCCCTCACAAGGCCATTTCTGGCAGGCTGATCTAGCGACACTCAAACCTGATTCAGGTTGGGTCTCTTTGACTTAGACGTTAAGCGCTCCAAGCGTTTTCTGCGATTTCACGCAACGTCTCGAACACATCTGGCGTGCCTGCGATCACGCGTCCGCCGTCTCGGATCATCGCATCGGCGTTCTGATCCTCGACAACGCCGCCCGCTTCCGCGACCAGCAATTGCCCAGCCAGACAATCCCAAGCATTCATGTGTTCCTCGACGTAACCCAAAAGGCGTCCGGCAGCGACGTAAGCCAATGAAAGCGCTCCGCTGGCATTTCTGTGAAACATCGCCCCGTGTTCGATCAGATTCTCGACCACGGGTAAAACATGACGGCTTTCAATCCGGTTCGAGTATCCTACGGCCACAGTACCGTCGCGCAACGGCACTCCTGAAGCGACGCGTATCGGTGATCCGTTAAGTGTCGCTGTTTCTCCGCGCGTTGCGACAAATGTTTCATCCACGTTTGGATCATGGATCACGCCAATCTCCGTTTGGCCGTTGGTGACACCGGCGAGAACAATGGTCCATGCTGGAATACCGTTCACGAAATTCGTGGTTCCATCAATTGGATCAATAACCCAGTCAAAGCCACTCTCTCCCGCTACCGCGCCATGTTCTTCACCGTAAACGCCATCTTTGGGCCAAGCTTCCGCGATCTTTTGACGAATGAAAGTCTCGACGCTCCTGTCCGCCTCGCTGACCCAGTCCTGAGCGCCTTTTTGATCAACGACAAGATTGACCCGATCTGCAAAGAACTTTTTGGCCACTACCCCAGCCTGCCTGCAGATTTCGGTGGCAAAGTCTCTGCGTTCTGAAAGTCGGGACATAAGTGCTCCTTTTTCGGTTGGAGAGTTGCCCAGCAACACTGTAGGCCAAGCGAAGACCAGGCTCCAGACTGATCGAGTTTCAGAGCCTATGCGTTCCTCCCTGGATCATTAGTGAATGGTCTACACGCCATTTCAATCGGATCAATCGTTCTTGTGCACCGAGAAAGACCGCAAATTGATGTTTCACCAGGGCACAGGCGTCAATCTGGCGAAGGTTGCTGAACTGGAAAATCTAATCGAAGAAAAGGCCGCCTGATTGGCAAGCATACCTCAACAAGTGTGGGGCAGAATGTGGGGCACGAAAGTTGCCATATTTTATTTGTTTTTTTCAAAAACGCTAATACGGTTTTTTGGTGCGGGCGGTGGGACTCGAACCCACACGGGCATACGCCCTTCAGATTTTAAGTCTGATATGTCTACCATTCCATCACGCCCGCACGGCGCAGCCCCTGGGGCCGTGCAATTTCCTTACAAGCACAGCGGGATGAGAACAATGCGCTTTGACGCAGATGGGCCGGGATTTTTCGGTGGAATGCCGTGTCTGCCATCGCCGTCGTTCTGCGGCTGGGCCCCTCCCCTGTTTCGAGGTCACGTAACAATCGCCTTTCCGACGTCATCCCTTCCTCGGCAATCCATCTTCGCGCGGATTGTTCTGCGCGTTCACTTTGCGCATGACCTTGGTGTCGTGTTCATTTGCCACCACTGAAAACCGTTCTTCGCCCAATCACAAAGAAGACCCGGCCGGTTTTCCAACTTCTTGGAATGATCCTTTGTTGGTACTTCCATCGTTTACAAATAATAATATTCATTTTAATGATTGCGTATGAGTGGAATTTCTTTGTCCCGACGCAGCTTCCTGTTCAATGCCACGTGTCTTGCGGCACTTGGAGCTCAAGCCAGGATCGTGCAGGCAGAGCTGCGGCTCGGACCTTCAGCCCGAATTACGACCGTGTCAGACGGACACCTGTTATTGCCACCTGATGTTGTTTTCGGAGCCATGCCCAAAGAGGAGGTCGAGCAAATCCTGACCCGCACTCAAGCGGACGCGACCAAGTACGAGCCAGAGTGCAACGTCACGCTTTATCGAGATGATGAAAACACCGTGCTGTTCGATGCTGGAGCGGGGCCGGACTTCATGCCCACATCGGGCAAACTGATGGAAACTTTTGAAGCAATCGGTCTGTCGCCCGAAAGTGTCACGCATGTGGTTTTCACCCACGCGCACCCGGATCATATCTGGGGTGTTCTGGATGATTTCGACGACCTGCTTTTCCCAAATGCGACGCACCTCATTGGGCGCAAAGAATGGGATTATTGGTGGAACCCCTCAACGGTGGACACGATAGGTGAAGATCGCACCGCGTTCGCGGCCGGTGCAAAACGGCGATTGGAAGCAATTGAAGATCAGGTCGCGTTCTTCGAGGATGGGCAAGAGATACTTCCGGGCATTGCGGCACGGGCAAGCTTTGGGCACACGCCCGGTCACATGGCTTTTGAGCTTCGAAATGGGAATGAGTCCGTGATGGTCGTCGGCGACGCGCTGGGGAATCCGCACGTGGCCTTTGAGCACCCCGATTGGCACAGTGGAACGGATCAGGATCCCCAGGTCGCCGCAGCTGCGCGTTACTCTCTGCTGGATCAGGTTTCCGAAGAAAAAAAGAGAATAATTGGCTTCCACTTGCCGAACGGTGGAATTGGCCGCGTCGAAAAGACCGGTTCGGCCTACAGATTCATTGGAGAGGCGTCATGATACGATCATTCGTGATTGCGGTTGCTTTCGTCGCACCAGCTTGGGCAAGCGAGGATATTGCAGACCAGTATCCGCAAAGCGTTCTGTATTCCAAGCCGGTCGAATTCATCCCTGGCGTCTATTCCGGCATTGGCGCAACCGCTCCGCCGACCTACGAAAACTCTGGTCACAACAACAACCTGAGCTTCATCGTAACAGGTGAGGGCGTGGTCGTTGTCAACGGCGGTGCCGCCTATGTCCTTGCCGAGGCCCTTCACAAGGAAATTCAGGCGATTACGGATCAGCCGGTCACGCTTGTCTTCAACGAGAACGGTCAGGGGCACGCGATGCTTGGCAATGCCTACTGGTCGGAAATCGGGGTTCCAATCGTCGCCCATTCGGATGCAGCAGCTGAGTTCGAGGAATATGGCCCTCAGATTCTGGAGGGCATGAAACGATACAATCAGGACAAGGCAGAGGGCACGTTTCTGGCAGGCCCAACCGAGACATTCGATGATGAATACGTGATTGAGATGGGCGACTTCCGGATCGAGGCCAAATACCTCGGACCGGCCCACAGCCCCGGCGATATCTCGATCTGGTTGCCGAACCAAAGCCTTGTCATCGCAGGTGACATGGCATTCCACGAGCGCATGCTGCCGATCTTTCAGGATACCTATACCGCGGATTGGCTGGAAACCTGGGACAACGAGTTCGAGGCTTTGAATGCCACATATGTCATACCCGGGCACGGTCATCCCACGAATATGGATCAGGTGCGCCGCTATACGCGCGATTACCTGCTGTATCTACGAACCAGGATTCAAGAACATATGGATGCGGGCGGCGATCTGACCGAAGCCTATTATGTCGATCAGTCCCCCTATGCCCATCTGGACGCGTTCGAGGAGCTGGCAACCAAGAACGCCGGGCGCGTTTTCGAACAGATGGAGTTCGAGTAAGTCAGGAATGCTGCAATACCGGCAGCCGCATCAAAAACCTGTGCGTTCCTATCGCCCCAACCCACATGAAGAAAACGGCAAGCCAGGCTGTCAATGACAGGGCGGACCCGCCTGAAAGTCCGGCGCCCACGGCGCAACCTCCGGCCAGCATCGCCCCGAACCCCATGAGGACAGCTCCGACGAGGTACCGTTCCATCGGAGTGTCCGAGCCAAAACGCTCGATCCCCCACTCACCGGAAATGATGGCAGATCCTGCTGCGCCAATGGCCACGCCCGGCACAAGACCGATACCGAAAGACAGCACCACATTTCGCTCTGCAACCAACGCCATCAGCGTATCAGTGGCCGGACCGGTAAAAGTCACCGAAGACACGGGTACGACCTCAAAGGATGCCTGCGCGATGGAAAACGTCATGAACCATCCAAGCGCCACTGCCCCGCCAACTCCGGCGGCTGTCACGATCTTTGCAAGCGCGACTTTCCTGTGAAGGGCAAACACGATCGACAGGACAAATCCAATTGCGGCAACGGCCGAATAGACCGATGGGGGGAACCCCATTATTTCTGCAAGATCGCGCTCTGCGCCTCCTGAGATTGTCCACAGACCGGAAATCGCTTCACGGGCCGGGCTGAGAACGCCTGTGTAGGCGGCCTGAGCCACCAAAGTCAAAATCAACCCTGTCACAAGTGCACGCAGATTGCCGCACGATGCCAACACCAGCAGGCGAGATGCACATCCACGCGCAAGAACCATTCCGATGCCAAACATCGCCCCACCAAAAACCGCACCGCTAAGGCTGCCGGTTGACGCGATCGCGCGTGCCTCGGAAAGGTCCAGCAATTCAAGCGAGACAAGCGCCTGTACCAGCGTCAGTGCCGCGGTAAAGGCAATCAGCCAAACCGCCAGGCGGGGGCCAAACTTACCTTCGGCGACTTCCACAGTCGATGCGCGCAAACAAAAATGGGACTTCTGAGCCGTCACGCCGAACAAGATACCGACCAGCACTCCGGCAAACGCCAGGGTGCCCGGGTCTCCCAGCAAATCGATGAGCCTCTCCATGGACAGAAACTCTCACTTCGTTGCGTGTGCGTCCTTGTCTTTGGTCAATTCGTCAGTGTCATTGCGCAGCCATTGGCGTTCGTGCCAATTGGCATTGCGTCCACAACTCGCCCAATGCAGATGCCAGACGTTCCACGTCTTCACAGGTGTGCACCGGCGACGGCGTAATCCGCAGACGTTCCGTTCCTTTGGGGACAGTTGGATAGTTGATGGGCTGGATGTAGATCCCATAGTCACGCATCAGCACATCCGAAATGAATCGACACTTGACCGGATCGCCGACCATGACCGGAATGATATGGCTTGGGTTGGGTGTATGGGGAATACCCAGATCGTCCAGCCTGTCCCGGACGTCGCGCACGCGCTTTTTGTGCTGTTGCCGCTCTGCATTGCTTTGCTTCAGGTGCTTCACCGAAGCCGCAGCACCTGCCGCCACGGCCGGAGGCAAAGCAGTGGTGAAAATAAACCCGCTGGCAAAGGACCTGACAAAGTCGACAAGCTCCTTCGACGCCGCGATGTATCCGCCGACAACGCCGAACGCCTTGCCCAAAGTCCCTTCAATCACGGTCAGGCGGTCCATCAGGCCCTCGCGCTCGGCGATGCCACCGCCGCGCGGACCGTACAGCCCGACCGCGTGAACCTCATCCAGATAGGTCATCGCGCCATATTGGTCCGCCAGATCACAGATCTCGGCAATCGGTGCAATATCGCCATCCATGGAATAGACGCTTTCAAACGCGATCAGCTTGGGCGCATTTGCAGGCAAGTCCGCAAGTTGCCTTTCAAGGTCTTCAAGATCGTTGTGCTTCCAGATCCGCTTTTGACAACGGCTGTGACGAATCCCCTCGATCATCGAGGCATGGTTCAATTCGTCGGACAGAACCGTGATGCCGGGGATGCGGGACGCCAAGGTTCCCAACGCAGCCCAATTGGATACATAGCCGGACGTGAACAGCAATGCTGCGTCCTTGCCGTGAAGGTCCGCAAGCTCCTGCTCCAACAGCACATGTTCGTGCGTGGTCCCCGAGATATTCCGCGTCCCACCGGCACCTGCACCGCATTTGTCGATCGCCTCGTGCATGGCCGCAAGAACCTTGGGATGCTGTCCCATTCCAAGATAGTCGTTCGAGCACCAGACAGTGACTTTTTCGGGACCACCCCCTGCGTAACTGCGCGCCTTAGGAAACGCGCCGCACTGACGTTCGAGGTCAGCAAAAATCCGGTAGTTTCCTTCCTGTTTCAGTTGATCTAGTTGATCTCGAAAATACTGCCGGTAGTTCATTTCAATCCCCAACGGCCTCTTCAACGATTCCAGACAACAGGGTCTGGACCTTTTGCATTGGGCCATCCGGATAGCTTCGGTATCCGACCTTCACCCCGTCATCGTCCTCGGCCACGAAAATCCCGTATGGGCAATAGCCGATATTCATCGGATCAGCTTCCATCACCTCTCGCGAAATCTTTGCCGAGCAAAAAATAAAGATGTCCGCCGCCGCGAATATCTGTTTGTCGCTGCCGACATCAGCGCCCGTTCGGTTCAACATTTCGCCAACGTGGCTCACATAGTCGATGACCAGCCCCTGCCCGACAATGGCGGATTCGACCGCGAAGGTGGCATCATCAAAACTTCCGTCAAAGGGGGTCGTGATGATATCCTCGGCAAGCCCTAGACTGGCAGTGACCGCAAAAAACGCGGCCGTGATGATTAAGTGTTTCATGATCTTGATCCTCCTCCTGAGCCGCAGTTTCTCAGATTGAGCTTCGGGGGCTTTGACCCGTGTCAAAACCCCCGAAAATTTCTATCCAAACATGTCCGAGGTGATACCGGCATACCAACCCAGCGACTCTTCATACGTTGCTTTTCTCAGATTGGCATCTTCGCCGGTCTGGCTGATGAAGCCGTCCACCTTGGCGATTTTTTCCGGCGTCGCCTCGTAGGTTGCGCCAACCTTCACGCCATCATCCGTGTCGATCAGCGACCAGCAGGTGTTGGAGAACTTGGCCGGGAACACCTTGGATCCGGTCAACGCGCCCCGCACGGCATTCGCGCACACTTTCGCCTGACTGTTGGCCGAGAAACCCGATTTCGGCATGTCACCCTGCTGGCTGGCATCGCCCAGGACATAGATGTCCGGATCCGCCTTGGAGGACATGTCTGCGGCGTTCACCGGCGCCCAGTTGCCTTCGGTCACTCCGGCCATTTCGGCAATGCGTCCGGCTTTCATCGCCGGGATCACGTTGCAGACGTCGACTTTGGTCTCTTCTCCGTCGATGGTCACCGTCATCGCGTCCGGGTTTACCGAGACATTGCCACCACCGAAGTCTTCACCAATCCAGTCGACCATGCCTTCGTAATGGTTTGCCCAGCCTTCCTGGAACAATGCCATCTTCGAAAACTTCGGCTTCGGATCCGCCACGATGATTTTCGCGGTGGGATTGTTTGCTTTCAGAACATGCGCAACCATCGAGACCCTCTCATAGGGTCCGGGCGGGCAGCGGTACGGGTTCGGTGGTGCAACCATCGCAAAAGTACCGCCTTCGGGCATCGCCATGATCTGAGCTTTCAGAAGCTCTGTCTGCGAGCCGGCCTTGTACGCATGCGGCATCTTGTTTTGCGCCGAGACGTCCCAGCCTTCAACAGCCCCGTCGACAAAATCGATACCCGGGCTGAGGATCAGTTTGTCATACGGGACCGAGCCCCCCCCGGCCAAGGATACAGTCTTGGCATCGCGGTCAACACCGATGGCCCAATCGTGGACCACGTTTATCCCATAGTCGGCAGCAAGCGTTCCATAGCTGTGCGCGATATCTGAAAGTTCCTGGAACCCTCCAAGATACAGGTTCGAGAAGAAGCAGGTGTAGTAAGTCCGCGACGGCTCGATCAGCGTCACGTCGATCTCACCTTTGCTGTCCTTCGCAATGTAACGGGCAGCCGTAGCGCCGCCTGCACCGCCGCCGACAACAACGACCCGGGGCTTGCCCTGAGCCAGAACCATCGGCGCAGATAATCCGGCTGCCGCCACCCCGGCGGCTCCTAGAAATGTACGTCTATTGAGTGTCATCGCGTTTCCTCCCCTTAGGCACAATTACTCTGGGTTATTGAAATATGCGGCCAACGCCGCAATCTCGTCGTTGCTCAGCCTTCCGGCGATCATTTGCATAACCGGGTGTGGCCGCTTTTTGTCCTTGTATGCGTGCATGGCGACGACAAAATCCTCGTCGGGCCAATACACGATCGACGGGATACCTTCGTCACTTCCTTCGATCTGATGGCACGTCGTGCATTCGCTACTGAGATATGCGCCGTATTCGGGGTCTCCCTGAATCGCCAAGATCGCTGGATCGACGGAGTGGTCCGTGCCTTTCGCGGTTGGGTCCGCTTCGGGAATGTCCCGAGGGTTGTCTGAAAACCCCCGCAAATAAGCAATCACATTGGCCCGGTCTTCCGGGTCTTTCAGACCGCGAAAGCTCATCCTTGTGCCCGAGGCGAATGCACGTGGATTTTCGATATAGGCTGACAAGGTGTCAGCGTGCCATTCCAAACCCGAATTTCCCGCGCGCATAAGGCTCTTGGAATAATTGAAACCATCAAGACCCGCGGCCTTGCGCCCAAAGACACCATTCAGATGCGGGCCGATTTTGTTTTCCGCTCCTTCGCCAACCTGATGGCAGCCTTTGCATTTGGCGAACACTGTTTTCCCGGCCTCGGCATCACCAAGGTCTTCGGTTGCGAAGGTCGATGTGGCGAAAGCCGCCACAACCGCCGCGCACGCCAGTATGTCCGACCACCGCATGATCAGCTTCCGAACGATTTGAGGTAGACAATCACGGCCTCAACGTCGTCTGGCTTCCTGAGACCCGCAAAAGACATTCGCGTGCCCTTCATGTAATCCTTGGGTTTCGTCAGGAAGGCCGCCATTTCCTCATCCGTCCAGACAAGGCCGGCCTCGGCTGCGGCTTTCATTGCATTGGAGTATTTGAACCCCTCGACCGATCCTGCATTGGATCCGACAACCCCGTTCAATGCCGGCCCGGTGCCGTGCTTTGCACCTTCACCCACCTGATGGCAGGCTTTGCACTTCTTGAAGACTTTCGCTCCGGCGGCAACCAGTTCCGTTGCTTCGTCGGTCTCTTCGGCCTCTTGAACGGCTGGCTCCGCAGCGGCTTCTTCCTCGGGCTTGGGTGCCGCTGCCGGAATGAAAGACGGGCCGTCCGCAGTGAATGTCGGCAACCCCTCAACGGTGGCATCATTCATCACCGAGTTCGACCCACCTTCGGGCGGCGTCTCGACCAGAAAAACGGAACGCATCGTGACAGCGGCCTCTGCCTTGCAGTTTTCCATGCAAGGCTTTTTGCGCCATTCAGCATACTCGGTCTCGGGCCGTGTATCGACGACAAAACCGTCCTTGTTGTACATCTCGAATTCGGCGAAGTTTTCGTTGCTCAGTTCGAAATCGTCATCCACCAAATCATTTGAATACAGGATGTAGGCAACAATCGCATAGGTCTCATCCGCGGTCAAAGTGCCCGCCTCGCCAAATGGCATGGATCGGGAAATGTAATCCCAGGCAGTAGACAAATGCGGCCAGTATGACCCGACGGTCTTGACGGGATCTTCGTTTGCAAGCGTATCGAACCCACCGGCAAGAACGGGCCAGTTGTCCACACCTTCGGCAAACTCTCCGTGACAGGACGCGCAGCGGTCGGCAAACACTTCTTCCCCGGTCCAAACGTCGCCCGATCCGACAGGCAAGCCCCGCCCGTCCGGCAAAACGTCAACGTCCCAGGCCGCGATCTCTTCCTCCAGCGCAGGCCGTCCAAGCCCATAGGTGCCCTCGCGGCTGGGCGCAGGTGCGGTCAGGTTCGCGCCATTCGCGACCCGTTCCGCCGCGGCGGCCTGAATTTCCTGGACTTCGAGCTCAAGCTGGGCTGCTCGTTCGGCTTCTGCCTTCGCTTTTTCCTGTGCGGCTGCTGCGTGGGCCTCGACCTGACCAATCCGGGTTTCCAAAGTTTCGATCTTCGATTGGCCGAAGTTTCGGTTGGCAAACACCAACGCCCCCGCAAGCACCAACGCTGTGCCGCCGAATACGGGCAGGAAAACATGACTAAGAGACTTCGACATTCTCGGCGATCCCCTCTGCGCTTACGTACCACGTCTGGATACAATTGTTGTGATAGACCGAGTTTTCGCCGCGCTTTTCGCGCAGCTGGTCTTTGGTTGGCTGTACATAGCCGGTCTCATCCATTGCTCGGGCCTGTAGGAGCATAGGTGCCCCGTCCCAATTCGTGTCGAGATAGAAACGTGTCAAAGCCTTGGTGTCGCCCTGCTTGCCAAGGCGTGCCGTTTCCCACGTGATGCCGCCGTCCTTGGATACATCGACACGGGTAATCTGTCCGTGACCTGACCATGCAAGCCCTGAAATCACCAGCGGCCCGGGCCCATGTTTGATCGGCATTTGCGGGCTGGGCGAGGTTATGACGGATTTCGCATCCATCACCCAAGTCCATTTCTGGGCCGTGCCATCGGCATAGACATCGGTGTATTTCGACGTTTCTTCGCGGCTTTCGACCGCCCTGTCGACGACCTCGATCCGGCGCAGCCATTTGACCCACATGTTGCCTTCCCAGCCTGGCACGACCAGGCGCACAGGATAGCCATGTTCCATCCGCAGGGCCTCGCCATTTGCCTTGAAGGCCACCAACACATCATCCAGCGCTTTTTCCATCGGAATGGAGCGGCCATTGGACGACGCGTCCGCGCCCTCGACATAGACCCATTTGTCGGGCGAGATATCGGTGCCGGCCTCTTGCAACAGTGTGCGCAGCGGAACACCGGTGTATTCCATGTTGTGGATCATACCATGGGTGAATTGCACACCGTTGAGCTGCGCGCCTGCCCACTCCATCCCGGTATTCGCCGCGCATTCGCAGAAATACACGTGGTTTTCCCGCGGGAAACGTTCGATGTCGTCATACGTAAAGACAAGCGGGCGATCGACCAGCCCGTTGATCATCAGCCGATAGTCTTGCTTGCGCAACTCGATTGCGCCCGAGTGGTGCCGTTCAAAGGCGCAGCCCTGGGGTGTGATGGTACCATCAAGCGCGTGGATCGGCGTGAAGTTGATCGACGAAATCGGAGAGGCGGTCAGCCATTCCACATTGCGGCGCACGACATGGGATTCATAGCTGATCGGCATGCCATAGGGTGTCTCGTCAACGCCTGCACCCGTGTACGATGCCCAATCCTGAAGCTCTGTTATCAGGGGGTCGGGCGTTTCTGCCACTGCCGCACCTGCAACTGACCCCGCGGCGACCGCGGCACTGCCTTTCAGGAAGGCCCGGCGGGACGGTTTGAACGCGTCATCCATATCTCTTAGGTCTCCATCTGTTTCTTAGGCGCCGACGACATCGACGCTGGTGTTCTCTTGCACCGTTACGGTTCCAAGGTTGCGAATGTGGTTTTCGACGACATCCCAGATCGGCGGACCTTCGGTGCCTTCGTTGACGCTGGCCCAGCCGGCCACGACATAGGTTTTCGACGGATCAATCGCTTCACCCGTCTTGAGCAGGGTCATCTCGCTGATCCGCTGCCCTTGCGGCTTGGTCACGTCGATGCGGTAGCCCAGCCCACCGACACGGACCATGTCGCCGCCTTGCTGGTAGTAGGGATCAGGGTTGAACAGGTTGTCGCCAACATCCTCGAGGATCACATGGATGAACTCACCCGTCATTTCCGTGCGATAGGCATTCGGATATGACATCGAGGTGACGTTCCAGATGTCCTCGCGCGTGATCTCCTGCCCAGGCAGGATCGACGGCCCCCAACGAACACCGGGGGACATGGCAATGTCTGCCTCCCGCTCTTTGAGCAGGGCATCACAGATCAGGTCATCCCAGGTTCCGTTGAAATTGCCGCGACGATAGAGCAACGAGTCCGTTCTGCCGATCACTTCGCTGAGCGTCGCCTCATAGGGCGCGCGCTGCTCATCTATCAGGGCGGTGATCGCAGGATCCGGAGCGATAACATCAGAGAAGATCGGGATCAGCTTGTGCTTCAACCCCATCAACTGCCCATCCCGCACATCCAGATCCACGCGGCTGACGAATTTGCCGTTCGAGCCTGACGCGATGATATGCGTTTTGCCCACCAGAACCGGCTCGGGCAGCGCATCGTGGGTGTGGCCACTGAGGATCACGTCGATCCCCTGCACCCGGCCGGCCATTTTCTTGTCCACGTCAAAGCCGTTATGGCTGAGGACGACGACGACATCGGCACCGGCATCGCGAACCTCGTCGATCATTGCCTGCATGTTCTCATCCCGAATGCCGAAAGAGTATTCAGGGAACATCCAACCCGGGTTCGCAATTGGCATGTAAGGGAACGCCTGCCCGATCACGGCAACCTTTGCACCGCCTCGGTCAAAGAACTTGTAGGGCTTGAACAATTCCGCGGGTTCATCCCATTCGGCATCAAAAATGTTCTGACCCAAGGCGGCAAAGGGCAGCCCTTCGACGATTTCGTTAACTCTGTCGCTGCCCAGCGTGAACTCCCAATGAAAGGTCATTGCATCAGGTTTCAGCGCGTTCATGACATTGACCATGTCCTGACCAGCCGTCTGGTAACAGGTGTAAGACCCGTGCCAGGTATCGCCGCCATCCAAAAGCAGGGCATCGGGCCGGTCCGCACGGATGGCATTGATCACCGTCGAGACCCGATCCAAACCACCGACCCGACCGTAGGTCTTTGCCAGGGCCGCAAAGTCGTCGTAAGTCAACGCATAGGCGGACGGGCTGCCATCTTCGATCCCGTAGGCCTTGCGGAACGCGGCACCCGTGACGTGCGGCATCTGCCCTTTCGCCTCGCCGATACCCAGGTTTATCTCGGGTTCACGGAAGTAAATCGGTTTGAGTTGCGCGTGGATGTCAGTGACATGGATCAGGCTGATATTGCCAAAGGTCTCAAACTCCAGCAGCTGATCCTGCGTCAGACTTTGCTGCGCGGAAAGCCTGGCCCAATTGCCAAACCCGGACGCTCCGTACAGAGCCGATGCCGCCATTGAAACCTGCAAGAAGTCACGTCGAGAAATCATCTTTCGGCTTTCCTGTTACACATATTAATGTGTGAATGTTATGCTCTTGAAAAACCCGCGTCGGACATCGCCCACGCGGGTCGTTCGTTATTGGCGCACGGCCGGGGTTTCGACTGAAAGCCCGTTGCCACGCGAGGCAACATAAAGCTCCAGCGCACGGAATTCGTCTGAACCTTCGGCAAAGGTTTCCGCCCGCGTATCACGAATACAACCGCGGAAACGATTGTGTCGCGAAATCAGCTTGGCCTGTTTCAAGCGATACGTCGGGAACCCGTTGATCATTCCCTGGCTCAGGTGATCTGCCCGGATCATATTGCCCCAATTGTCTTCATGACAGTTGGCACAGCTCAGCTCCAACTGGCCATAGCGCGTATAGTACATTTCCTTGCCCTGTTCCCAATACGGGGCGGCATCACCGTCGATGGCAACGTTCATGGGCATCCCGCGTGACTGTAGTCCGATCAAAGCGACCATGCCCTGCATATCGCCGCTGGACCATTTCCAGGCATCGGCCTCCATGTGCTCGGTCCGGCACGCGTTGATCAGATCTTCCATGACCACCAGCTTGCCGGTTTTGGCATCAACCTTCGGCATGGAAGCCTGCAATCCCTTGAAGCTTTCCACCCCGTCGTGGCACGAGGCACAGCTTTTGCCAGCAGCCCCATCGACTGTCTCAAAAAGGTCGGCAGCCTGATCGACGAAGATCATCGCCGGATTGTCGAAATCATCAATCTGAAGGGCCTGGGTTTCATCCGTACGGAAATGCCAACCGGAATAGATCGTGTCCAGGTTTTCCAGATGCGCCGGCGCTTCGGTGACCGAGGTCATGTCCAGCTCGTCATTGATCACAAGATTGTCTTCGTCAGGTCCGGCCATTGCTGCCACTGGGAAAACCAGAACTGCCGCGATCGCCGTTAATGCCTTTGTATTCATTACGTTCCTCCCTTGGTCGACCAGCGCCAAACGTCATGCCCGACACTGATCTGCCTCAGTGGTCGAGCCGTCAGGCGATCTCGATCGATTTCTTCTCGTCGTAGACAGAGCCGTCGTCATCGTACCAGGTGAACACGAACTCACCTGCCTCGGGCACGGTTGCCTCAAACTGGAAATACGGGTTGGTTGAGATTGCCGGCTCCATCGTCACATCGATCACCATTTCGCCGTTAAACTCACAGGTGAAACGGTTGATGATCGACCGAGGTATGACGTTGCCTTCTTTGTCCTTGCGCTGTCCGCTTTCCATCTTGTGGCTGATCAATGTCTTGATCGTGACGGTTTCGCCAGCTGCGGCTTTCTTGGGAACCTTGACGCGGGGTTTCACACCGGATGCCATTGGTTAGTCTCCTGTTCTTTGAGGCGCGCGTGGCTATCAGCCGCCGCAGCCGCCGATTGTCACTTTTACGGTCGCGGATGCCTTGGCAAAGCTGCCATCTGCCATCTTCGCCACGGCAATGACATCCTGCGTTCCGGCAAGGCGGATACGGGTTGAAGCGGCCTGTTCAGCGGCCAGTGGGCCAAAGTTGAACGTTGCGACGCCCGGTTCGGGGTTGCCTGCTGCAACGATCAGAATCGATGCTGCACCTGGGGCGCTTACTTCGATCGGTACGGTGTTTCCGTTTTCGGCGATTTCAGGTGCCGTCAGTGTAACACCGCCGTCGGCCACATCCGCCCCACCGGTAAACGCGGCAATCGCATCCTCAGCGGCCGCATTTGCGCGAAACGGCATCATTGTCAGGAACGCGGCGCCCAGCCCAAGGGCCAGAGTTTCGCGGCGAGAGAGTTCCATTTTTCAATCTCCTTTGAATCTTCGACAATCACACTAGCGAAGCGCGATTATTGCTCTTTCAGGGTCGCAAGAAACGCGACCACGTCTTCGATGTCCTGCGCTGTCAGGATCGGCGTCAAAGGCTCGGTCGGGGCTTTGCCGGTATAGGCGTCGCCTGGCCGGATATAGCCGTCATCCTTGTAGAATGCCGGCATCACCGTGCCTTCGAACGTCATTTTGGCATTTGCAACCAATCCACGAAGCTCGGCTTCGGACCAACGGTCACCGGCACCATCCAGCGCCGGACCGACCTCGCCCTGGAATGGAATATCCGCCAAAGCCGAGACCGCATGGCAGGCCACGCAATTGCCTTTAGACTTGCCGCCAACGATCAACGCACCATTTGCCGCATCACCGGCCGCGCCGGTCAAAGACACCTCTACGGCACCATTTTCGTCATAGGTTACGTTTTTCGGGTCGGTATCCGCAGCAAACGCGGCACCCCCTGTCATTGCGCAGACCAATGTTAAGAGTCTCAGCTTCATGATCCCTCCCATTTGCTAACACGCCGACGGCGCTTTGCGACCCAAAGCATTTGTGTACCGTAGTCGACGAGGGCGGTCTGTCGCAACATTAAATTCATTACAATGAATTTTTTTATTTATATCCCCCAGCCTCAGTCTTGCGAAACATTGTTTCGCTCCTGAATGCGCCGTGCGTGGTAGCGCTGAAAATCTTCACCATTTTCAAGTTCGTACCGCTTTTCAAAGACCCAGGTGAACAGATCCAAGGTTGTTCCTTTCGAAAACGCCCCCGGCATGACTGCAACCGCTGCATCAATGGCGGTGGCGTCCTCGGGAACCTCTTCCGGCAGAAATACCAGGGTCGGCGTAAACAGAATCCCCCATTTGCGCATCAGCGCTCTTTGCTCGCTCTCTTCCCCGTCAAAGTCGGTGGCCGTGGTGCTTCCGTGCAGATCCAGTTGGACAACAAAGAAGTTCTCTTCGATATACGCCGTCAGGTCGGGCTGGGGGAAAACCTCTTCGTGCATTTTCTTGCAATAGATGCAGCCCTGTTGCTCGATAAACAAAACCAGGCGTTTGCCTTCATTTGACGCCTCGTCAAGATCCTCGCGAAGGTCTTTGAACGTGTCGCGAATCCACGGTGTTTTGTGCAACCCGTCGTCGCCAAGCTCGGCGGCGGAAACCGCCACGCCCACTAAGCACGCCATCAAAACTGACAATGTTCGCTTCATGTTGTCCTCCCGTTTTATCCGATGGCTGCAAGCCAGGGCATATGGTCCAGCATCCATTGGGCCACGCGATTGATCGAGTTGGTTGCGATCAGAACGCCGAACAGAATCAACAGACAGCCCATGGCCTTCTCGATCAGGGGCAAGTGCTTTCTGAACCGCGCCATCCACTGCATAAAGGGGCGCACCAAAAAAGCCGCCAGAACAAAGGGGGCGGTCATTCCCACCCCGTAAACGAATAAAAGCATCGCACCGCGCCAAGCCGTCTCGGTTCCGGCCGCCGTAAACAGGATTGCAGCAAGCACGGGCCCGACACAGGGCGTCCAGCCAAAAGCAAATGCCAGTCCCAGAACATACGCACCAATTAGGCTCGGGTTTGATGTTTCACCGACATCTGCCCGAAACTGGCGATACAGGAACCCGATGCGAATCAGCCCCAGGAAATGCAAGCCCATCGCCATGATGATGGCCGCGGCAATCCAACGAAGGATATCGAAGTATTCGCGGATCATTTGACCGAATATCGAAGCCGTGGCCCCAAGCGCCATAAATATCGTTATGATCCCTGCTGCAAAAGCGATTGCAGAAAGCGTTGCCCTGCGGCGAACGTTGCCGGAAATGACTGAACTGGCAGAAATCTGCTCCATCCCGACACCCGCCAGGTAACTGAGGTAAAACGGCACAATCGGCAGGATGCACGGGGACAGAAATGACAACAGCCCTGCGACCAAAGCCCCTGCAAATGTGATGTCGAGCATGGTCAAACCCGTCCTGGCACGCTATCATTCATACATTCAAAGTAATAAAGATATAACGCTGCGGTCAATCGGAGCTTGAGATGCGCCACCTTTTCCTGCTTGTGCTTGCGGTCACGTTGCTTGTTTCGCCCCTGGCTTTGCGGGCGGAAATGACGCTTTTGATGGCCGAAGAAGATGGGTGCATGTGGTGCGCCCGATGGGATTCCGAAATCTCGGGGATCTACCCAAAAACACAGGAAGGAAATGCCGCCCCGCTTCAGCGTGTCGACATCCATGAAACCCTGCCGGATGGGATCACCCTGAAACGACCTCTCTACTACACGCCGACCTTTGTTTTGCTGGACAACGGCCATGAAATCGGCCGGATCGAAGGCTACCCCGGCGAAGACTTTTTCTGGGGGTTGTTGGGCGTGATGCTGCGTGACGCAGGGGTACAGGTTGAGACCTCTGGCTAATCGGCGGCAAATTACATAAACTGTTTTGAATGCGTGAAGCTGAGAAAGCGAGGCGATCCTTTTGGACAAACCATCGAAACTGCCGGTGTTCACAAAGGACATGTGTGCAGAAGATCTGGACCGAATGATGGAGAATGCCCAGACGGCATCAAACTTCCTGAAGGCCATCAGCCACGAGGGGCGTCTGATGATCTTGTGCTATCTTTCATCGGGTGAAAAGTCCGTCACCCAGATGGAAGAGATGCTGTCGGCGAGACAGGCCGCCGTATCCCAACAATTGTCCCGACTGCGCTTTGAAGGCTTGGTCAAAACACGGCGTGAGGGTAAGACAATTTATTACAGATTGGCTGACGATCGTTCGACGCAAATACTGGAAGTCGTTTACGATCTTTTCTGCCGGGACACGTAGAAGCCGGTCAAGACGCCGCCAGCTTTGGGAGGAGACTGGCAATGTTCGAAGCATTGGGAGACGCAAATGCCGTTGCTCTGATCGGTTTGATTGGGGGCATCGCATTGGGGTTGGCTGCACGCATCGGTCGCTTTTGCACGTTGGGCGCCATCGAAGACTACCTTTACGCGGATGATGACCGGCGACTTCGCATGTGGGCGGTTGCGATTGGCGTCGCGATTGTTGGATGCCATGCCGCCATGGCGTTCGGGTGGCTTGACCCTGTGGGAACACGCTACCTTGCCCAGACCTGGAGCCCGATCGGTTCGATCGTGGGCGGCCTCATGTTCGGTTATGGAATGGCCATCAGCGGGAACTGCGGCTATGGGGCGCTGGCAAGGCTGGGAGGTGGCGACCTTCGATCCTTCGTCATCGTTCTGATCATGGGCCTTTCGGCGTATGTCGTAATGTCCGGCCCCCTGGCATATCTGCGGGTTTGGCTGTTGCCAGTAGAAATGGATATCAGCGCGCCCCAAAGCGTCAGCTTTCTTGCTGAACGGATGACCTCTGTTCCGGCGTGGTTCGTCGGTTCTGCCGTCGGTGTCGTTTTGGTGGTCTTCGCTTTGGCGAACCAGCAGTTCCGCCGTACGCCAGCGCAGGTGTTCTGGGGATCTGTGGTTGGACTGGCGATCGTCTCGGGCTGGCTTGGCACAAACTGGGTAGCAACCCACGGTTTTGACGGTGAGCCGGTGCAGACGCATACCTTCGCGGCACCCTTGGGTGACACGATATTCTATTTGATGACAGCGTCCGGAAACACTTTGTCTTTTGCCGTCGGATCAGTCTCGGGCGTTTTGATCGGCGCGTTTTTGGGGTCTTGGTCAAAGGGTCATTTTCGCTGGGAAGCCTGCGAAGATCCGCGCGAATTGAAACGGCAGATGCTGGGCGCGGCGATCATGGGCCCCGGAGCGATCATCGCAGTAGGTTGCAGCGTCGGACAAGGCATATCTGCCTTCTCACTTCTGGCCTACAGCGCGCCTGTGACACTCGCCGCGATCTTTGCAGGCGCGGCGCTTGGACTGAGACAACTCGTGTCCGGGCTGTCCTTCATTACCGAGCGCTGAGTTCTTAACACCACCATGCCTTATGCCAAAAAGGTGTCGGTCGCGCTGAGTAGCCCTACTTGAGTGGTCAGGCTTTGTTGGTTGGTACATGACCGGTCTTTTGGTTGATCTAAAGAATGGTTTGCGGCTCTCGCACCCGCAATGTCCCAGGGTCGGTCGAGAATTCTGCACAGCCCAATCGCATGCGTCACTCCGCAAAAGGCGGAACAGGAATCTTCAACGATCTTCAATGCCAAAAGAACCCAGCCTTTGAGCCGCAAGCCTTCAGGCAATCACGAGGCAGGTCTTGCCTCGGATAAACTATCAAAAAGGCAACAAGGACTTCAGCAACCGCAGCTTCGGCTTTCTGACACATTTAATATCTGCCTGTGTAAAACAGATCTGGTCGTCAACAAGGACCCTGCAAACCCACAAGGCAACTGAGGCAAAAGTTATCACCGGACAGCCAGCCAAGTCTGCGATTTTTGAAATCTCTGCCCTGTCTGGCTGTACATGTTGCAGTCTTGGCCAGTGACACGCTGTTCGGGCTGAAGCTTTCGTCAGCCTGAATGAATTAGCGCTTTTGCCAAGAACCGGCCTTAGTTCATGCCCAAGGCTTCTTTGTACATCTCGATGACAGCCTCTTGCTCGGCAATATCATCCTTATCTCTTTTTCTGAGAGAAATGATGCTGCGAAGAGCCTTCACGTCGTAGCCGCGCGATTTACTCTCTGCGTACACTTCCTTTATTTGATCCGCGATGTCTTTCTTTTCCAATTCCAGGCGCTCGATACGCTCAACAAATTGGCGCAACTCCCCAGAGGTGACCTTGTAACTTGCTTCTGCTTCTTCCGACATGCTCATCCAATTCTTCCCAATTCTGGATCATCACCGCTGAGAGAATACAGTTCATACCTCGTGTATTCGCCTCAAGCTTTGGTTGCTACACACAAAACAGTTCTCGAGAGGCAGAAGCAACGACTTGCCCGGGCCTCGGCCATGGCTTTTTTCCGTTGTTCCACCAAGTTGTATTCACCGCATCCAGCCCCTCAGACCGTTCGATGAACTGGCACGGCTCATCGGCAGTCACGCGACAGTTGGCGGCAGTCTGATCTTTGATGATGCCTTCCATAAGCGTCCGTCCCAAGGGCTGAAATCTGATGCAGGAAGCCGGATACAATGCCGCCGCCCGGGTCGCAAGCACCCAATCCCACACAATCCCCAAGCGCACTTGTACGGAGTGATCCGTTCCGGTAAGCGCCAGGGTAGTTCACGAAGAGATGTAGGGCAACATGTTCGAATTCATCACTTGGGGCGGCGCAGCCCTTTCTATGACCGGCCTCGCCGGCCTGATCTGGTGTATTCTTCGCGTGATGAAAGCGCGCAAGGCGGGTCTGTCAGACGACGAATTGCGCGCGACCGTTCAGGGCGTTTTGCCCTGGAACCTGGCGTCTTTGTTCCTGTCCGTCCTTGGATTGATGCTGCTCATCCTCGGGATATCCTTTGGATGACCACTTGTTTCAAATCGGCAGGTTATCGAACTGCGCTTCCATAGCGTCTTCGCACAGGGCTGCATCCAGACGCCGCAGGCGGGACGGCACCTGCATCCCCTGCTGTCGCATACGGTCGACAACCTTGCTCACACTCGGCTGAAGCGCCAAACGCGTATCAAGGCACGCATTTCTGAGCTCTTGTTCAAGCCGTTCTGCTTCGGAATAAAGACTTGTAGATGTCATAATACCCTCCCAAGTGTCGCCAGTATCCCAGATATAGGTAACGGGAATAAGACCCGCTGATATTAACCTGAAATTGTGCGGGATATTGCCCAACACATTCGCGTTTTCGGCAATCCGGCGCGGATGGGCTAAAGTTTAAGCTGATTTAATCGTGAATGCCTTGACGCGCATCAAACACAGGTTCGATGTTGCATCACATTCCATTTTACATATATGATAATGACAACCGATACGGAGAAAATCATGACACCCGCAGTGAAAGCGTTTTTTGACGATCAAACCTTCACGGTGTCCTACGTTGTTCATGAACCGCAAGGGCGTGCCTGCGCCATCATCGACAGTGTTCTGGATTTCGATCATGCTTCGGGGCGCACAGAGACAAAATCGGCTGACGCAATCATCGACTTTGTGCGCGCGCACGATCTAAAGGTTGAGTGGATTCTGGAAAGCCACGTTCACGCCGATCACCTGTCTGCTGCCCCCTACCTGCAACAGGAACTGGGCGGCAAAATCGGAATTGGCGCTCAGATCGTCACCGTGCAGGACACGTTCGGCAAAGTCTTCAATGAAGGAACCGAGTTCCAGCGCGATGGCAGCCAGTTCGACGCCTTGTTCTCGGAGGGGGACAGTTTTCACATTGGGCAGATGCGCGGCGATGTACTTCATACCCCGGGCCATACCCCGGCCTGCTTGACCTATGTAATAGGCGACGCCGCCTTTGTAGGCGACACGCTGTTCATGCCGGATTTCGGCACGGCCCGCTGCGATTTTCCCGGCGGCTCCTCAGCCACATTGTTTGAATCGATCCAGAAAATCCTGTCGCTGCCGGACGAAACGCGCATCTTTGTCGGACATGACTACAAAGCGCCGGGCCGCGATGAATATGCCTGGGAAACGACGGTAGGCGAACAGAAAGCGCTGAACGTCCATATCGGGCAAGGACGCAGCATCGAAGAATTCGTGGAAATGCGCGACGCAAGGGACGCCACCCTTGCCATGCCGCGCCTGATCCTGCCCTCTTTGCAGGTCAACATGCGGGCGGGGCAAATGCCGCCTGCTGATGAGCAAGGCGATGTATTCCTGAAGCTGCCGGTGAACAAAATCTGACGCAAGTCAAGTCAATCAAAAAAGGATAAACCCACATGAACATCGAGTGGATCTGGGGGTTGTGCGGTGGCCTGCTGATTGGCCTGGGCGGAGCCGTTTACCTGCTTGGAAATGGCAGGATCATGGGGGCAAGCGGCATTTTGGGTGGCCTTGTCGACGGTGAGGCCCGCGACACCAAAGCCGAACGCCTGGCCTTCATCGCCGGGTTGATCGGTATGCCGCTTCTGCTGCGGCCACTGATCGCCCCCGAGGCCCAAACGCATCTCACCAGCAATCTGGGCCTTGTTGTTGTGGCCGGGCTTCTGGTCGGTGTGGGAACGCGTATCGCCAATGGCTGCACGTCGGGTCACGGGGTGTGTGGCATCTCGCGATTTTCTCTGCGCGGCATCGTGGCCACCGTATTCTATATCCTTGCCGGCGGAATGACCCTCGTCCTGCTGCGCCATGTTTGGGGGTTGATCTGATGCGCCTTTTGATTGCTTTGCTCGCAGGATCCCTGTTCGGTGCCGGATTGTTGGTTTCGGGCATGACGGACACGACAAAGGTTCAGGGCTGGCTGGATGTTTTCGGAAACTGGGACCCGACCCTGGCCTTTGTGATGGGCGGCGCCATCCTGCCGATGCTTGTGGCCTGGAGGCTGACCACTGGGCGCAAGGCCTTGACCGGATGCGATTTTCCACCTCCTCCGAGGTCCGAGGTTGATCGCAGGCTCATCATTGGTTCCGTCCTGTTCGGAATGGGCTGGGGCTTGGCCGGGCTTTGCCCGGGACCGGCGATGGCCTCGCTGACATATGGTGGTTTGGGTGGTCTGGTCTTCCTGATCGCGATGGTTGCAGGCATGTTCATCGCGCCAACGCTGGGAGCGCAACTGGACAGAGCCGCAAACGCGGCCTAAGGATTTGGCATGGAGATTCGACCGATCACGCCCCGCTATGCTGTCTCACCGCAGATCACGGTAGAAGACGTCCCGGCAATTGCCGAGGCAGGCTTCGTCAAGGTGATCTGCAACCGGCCCGATGTTGAGGTTCCCGCGATCATGCAATCCGACGCGATCGGTGAAGCCGTCCGTGCGGCAGGCATGGAATACGAGGTGTTGGAACTGACTCACCAGACCATGACGCCCGAGATTGCAAAGCAGCAGCGTGACCTGGCAGAAAGCTGCGATGGCCCGGTTCTGGCTTATTGCGCCTCGGGCACTCGGTGTTCGGTGGTCTGGGCCCTTGGTCAATGCGACCGAATGAGCACGGACGACATTCTGGCCGCCACGACAAATGCCGGGTATCAACTGGAAAACCTGCGCCCTGCCCTGGAACACTTCCGCAGCAAGGCAGACTAGACCCTATTCCTCCGCGCCGGGATTCGTGTCGGCCGCGTCAAGGCCAGCCAATTGCGAAATCTCTGCGACCATGCGTTCGGAATCGTTCAGTGACAGATCGTTGTCCGTGAGGTCCAAACCCGCGTCCTCTATTTCCGGAGGCATGACATCCACCGCGCCGGAAACCGGTTCGACCAGGCCATCGTGCGGCTGCATTCTCCCTCGGCTTTCGATGAACTCCTGCGCGTCGTCCCCCGACAAGGCGGGCAGGGTCGAATGTTCGTTCAACCGAACGGCGCGCAACCCACCACATTGACCGAGGCGGCCAATGCCCGTTGGCTTTCGGTCGATGGTCAAAATCTCAGTTCTGTCCAGGCGCGCCCCGCGCAATGGCAAGACACATCCAGGTTGAATCTCTGACAGGTCGGACAGTGGCAGCGACATCCGGCACAAGACGGCGTTCAGTTCCGCCCGAACAACACCCGATGCCTGCTCAAGCCGGGGTCCGGCCGGGTCCGTGACCTCCTCTGCCTTTTCCGGCGTGGCAGGATGCTCTGGAAGAAAGATCGAGATCTGTCCCTGCTGCGCCCCGCCGGCCAGATCAACCGTCAGATCGAAGACGCGGTATTCATCTTCAGTCATGGCCAACGACAAGCCGCGCGAATCTTTCGTACGTGCCGCGAACTCGTATCCCGTCAGGCAGACCTGCTCGGCCGCGGCGTCTATTGAGCCGGCGGTCAAGGTCAGAGCGGTTTCGATAAATGGCGCCACCATCGCGGCGTCCGTATCCGTAAAGGCCCTTGGATCGGGATCACCGGGCAGTACTTCACCGATGGTCTGGGTTTGCACAATGGCGGACACCACATGCGGGCTCAGGCAAATCCCTGCACGCCCCTCCGGCCCGTCAAACACCAACATCAGCCAATCCTGAGCGACTGATTCCACCATGTCATCCTGCGTGCGGCTGACCTGTTTTGCCCCGATGACAGCCAAGGGAAGGTTCAATCGATCACTTGCCGCCCGCGCAAACCCCAAGCGCAGCGCCCGCAGAACCGAACGCGGGCGATCGCCCAGATCTTTTCGTCCAACAGACAGTTTGCGCGCCAAAGCAGCGCTGACGGTTTGTGACATGGCGCCCGATCACCAGTTGTTTCAATAACTGGCTATTGGTTTACCCTGCCGAGCGTTACGAAGTTCTTTATGGCCGTGTCATTGCGCGGCCTGCTGGAAAGCCAAAGGCAAGCTGACCCGGAACGCCGCGCCACCCTGCCCGGGCAAATAGGTGATCTCACCGCCCAACCGTTGCATGATCTCACGGCAAATGGCCAAGCCCAGACCCGCGCCCCCCGCCTTGTCGACCCCGACACGGGCAAATTTCTCGAACACCATCGAACGCGCGCCGGGTGGAATGCCGCTGCCGTTGTCGATGAAATCGATGATGACCCTGCCGCCGACGTCGTGGGCTGAAATGACCAATACCGGATCTTCCGCGTCACAGTATTTCTGCGCGTTCGAGATCAGATTGATGAACACCTGCCCCAACCGGTCCAGATCCGTATGCAGGCGCATTCGCTCTGCCGTAAGAGTCCGCCGGACCATGATTTTCCGCTCTGCTCCGGCCAGTGCGCTGGACACCGCCCGGTCCAGAACCGAACGCAAACTGTCATCGCTGAGGTTCAGATTGACCTGCCCGTTTTCCAGCACGCTTAAGTCCAGCAGATCGTCGAGAAGCCGGGTCAGGCGCAAGGCCTCATCGTGAATGATTGCGGCATAGCGGGTCTGCTCCTCTCGGCTCAGGCCCTCTGTATCCCGCATGATCTCGGAAAACGCTCGGATCGAGGTCATCGGCGTGCGCAACTCGTGACTGACCTGGCTGAGGAAGCTGTCTTTTTGCTCGGAAATCTGCGTAAGCTTGGTGTTTGCTTCGCGCAATTGACGCGCCGTACGGGACAATTCCGACGACTTCTCTTCCAACTTCCCCGAATACTCCAGAAGCTGTGCCGATTCATCCGCCACCGCCAGCAGATCTTCTACGGAAACCGAAGACCCACCGACGATTTGCGCAATCATCGCATGCGCCGTGGCGGTGCCGACCGACCCGCTCAACTCTCGCTCCAGCCGGTTCAGGAAACCCGGGGTCGGTTCCGGCATATGCGACCGGCCGCCCTGTTTTTCAGCCTCTGCCTGAAAGAACTCCTGCGCCGGGGCGGCGCCCAGAATACGCTGTGTCATGATCATCAGGTCTTCGCTTTGCGCCACCGAGCCGGACCAGCCACCGGGTGAAACCGAGTGATCGAAAACATTGACGAACTGCGCCCCCTGCAAACGTTCCAGGGGGCTGGGAAAGCTCAGAAGGGACGCTATGCAAAAGGCAATGGTGTTCAGGGACAGGGACCACATCACGGTATGGACCATCGGATCGATCCCTTCGATCCCGAACAGGGCGTGAGGACGCAACCAGGCAAGGCCGAACAGCCCATTCTGCATGACGGCCTCCGGCATCCACGGCGCGCCCATACCTGGCAACAACAGCGTATATATCCAAAGTGCGAAACCGACGCTCAACCCGACCAGCGCCCCTGTCCGGGTTGCTCCGCGCCAGAACAGCCCTCCGACCAAAGCAGGCAGAATCTGCGAGATTCCGGCAAAGGCAATCAACCCGATCGAGGCCAGTGCCGCACCCCCACCGGACAACCGATAATAAAAGTATCCCAACGCCATGATCACGGCGATGGACACGCGGCGCGCAACCAGAACGATGCTGCGCACATCGCCCGAGACCGAGCCCGTACCCTCATGCGTGTTCAACCAAATGGGCATGACCACATGGTTTGAAACCATCGTCGACAAGGCCATTGCGCTGACGATGACCATCGACGTTGCGGACGAAAACCCGCCGATAAAGGACAGCATGGCCAACCAGTCATTGCCCTGCGACAGCGGCACCGTCAGCACGAACAGGTCGGGATTGGCCCCCTCTGGCAACAGATCCAGACCAACGACGGCAATTGGCACGACAAAAAGGCTCATCAAAAGCAGATAGAGCGGAAACGCCCAGGCAGCGGTTCGCAGATGGCTTTCGTCATCATTTTCGACCACCATCACCTGAAACATGCGCGGCAGGCAGATAAAGGCCGCGGCGGACAGGAATATGAAAGTCGTCCAGCGCCCGGCGTCGACGTTCCACTGTCCGATTTCCGAGGCATCTATCCTCTCCATCATCGGGCCAATGCCACCGGCGATGCCCCACACCACGAAAACGCCCACGGCGATAAGAGCAAACAGTTTGACAACGGCCTCCACGGCGATGGCGGTGACCACACCGTGGTGACGCTCGTTCACGTCCAGATTGCGCGTGCCGAAAAGAATTGCGAACACGGCAAGCCCCGCTGCCATCCAGAATACGCTGGACCCTTCGCGATACAGACCCGATGGATCGGCTTCGGCGAAAATCGAAAAGGACAGGGTGATCGATTGCAACTGGAGCGCGATGTAGGGTGTCCCGCCAAGCACGGCAAGAACGGTCACACACACGGCAAGCGTGTTCGACTTGCCATAGCGCGATGACAACAGGTCCGCGATCGAGGTCACCCGCTGACTGCGCCCGACCCTCACCAGTTTGCGCAGCCCCCACCACCAACTGACCATCACCAGGGTTGGGCCAAGGTAAATCGTTACAAACTCCAACCCGGACCGCGCGGCATTGCCCACCGCACCATAGAACGTCCACGCCGTGCAATAGATCGACAGCGACAAGGTATAGATCAGGGGCGAGCGCAGCCACTTGCCCCGCCCTGCCGCAGCCATCCGGTCAGCAGCGAAAGCCACGGCGAACAAGAAGATGACATAGCCAAGGCAGACCAGGATCAGCGTGTTAATGGTTGCCATCACTCAGCGTCCGCGTCTTGATCCTCGCGCACGCCCAAACGGCGGGCGGCAATTCCAAAAACCAGCCCTACCAGGATCAGAGCACCCCAGCAGACAAAGATGTAATACATTGCCGACGACAAGGGGACAGCCTCGCCCTTGCCGGGTTGATCGGGCCACAGCAACGGAAGCGCCAGCAGAGCCGCCCCCAAGAACGGCAGCAGCCGCGCCGCATCCGCCAGCCTACGTCGGCGATAGCTTTGACGTTCGAGAAAAAGCGAGGGGCGTGCGCCCTGTGGTGCGCCCTTTTTGCCCTCGCCAGACATCATATTCGCGTCGCCTGCGCGTGAAGATCGCGCACGGCCGTCAGAACTTCGGCATTGGAAAACGGTTTGGTCATGAAACGGCTGACACCAGCGCTTTCCGCCATTTCCCTGTCGCGCGATTGACCGCGCGCCGTCAGCATCAAAACCGGCAAACCTGCCAGTTCTTCCATCTCTCGGATGTCCCGCAGGATATCCATGCCGCTCTTGCCCGGCAGCATGACGTCCAGAATGACCAGATCGGGCTGTGCCCTCTGAATCACCTGAACCGCATCCGTGCCATCGCCATGCGTGTCCACCTGCCAACCCTCGCGGGTCAGCAGAAACCGGATTGCTTCGGCAATGTTCGGCTCGTCCTCGATTAACAGAACCTTACGGCTCATATTTTCAGTTCCTCCCCAAGACCGTTCCTCCGTCCTCAGATCGGTCCCCGCCAGATTAAGCCTTCTGTCGGGAAAGTGTCAAAAGCCTTCGCTCAAAATCGACGGTTCGCGGCGGGCCTTGCAAGCATTGCTGGGACAGACGCGGCAGTTCGGCCCGACTTGCGTGACCGGAGCGTCACCTGCCGCCTCGTTGCCCGAACGGACCAGCATAACCGAGCGATAAACGGGATCCTGATCATACCCCAATACCGCATAAGGCCATGCATAGGCGAAACATTCGAATTCAGCCGGGGTCCGCCCCATCTGGACAACCTGCTTGCGCACCGGAACAAGTGGGCGGCTCAAAGCCGTGAACAACGGCCACAGCGGGCAAACCTCACCATGCCGCGCCAAAGCAAAGCCCGGAATCGGCTTGATGAACAATATGCTGCCGGATGCATCGCACAGCACCATGCCAACCGGCTGCGGCAACACGTCATCGGGTATGAACGCCAATCGACGCAGAACGGTGGCGACGTCCACGGAAAAGCGATAAGCCAACGCGATGGGATCCGTGTCGCCTTTTTGCAGGCTCGATCGAAGCGCATCCAGCGGCAAAGCGATTGCATCATCGCGATACATCTTCAAAACTTCACGCGCCACAGTTCGGGCCGCCGACGTGTTGAGACTGCTCAGATCAACGGCATCCACGTCCTCGCCCTGTTCCAATTCCGGAAAACTGTACCTGCGGGTTTCGAAGAACGCTTCGACCTCTTCAAGCGGAACACCGCGCGGATCAATTGACGAGTCGCTTTCGTCCAGAAAGGTTACAAGTGCCTTTGAACTCCCGGCCAGCCGCTCTGCATCCTGGTGCAGGTTTTTGTGAAACCGTTCCCGCCACTCTGCTTCGATGTCCTCTGTGTCTGCAAGAATTGCCGCTGTTGACCGAATCGCCGCCGCCGTCGACAGCACTTCGTGCATAGATGCCGCAAGATGCGGGTCATGAGTCAGCCGGTCCGACAAGATCTCGACATTCCGCTCAAGCGAAACAACCCGGCGGTGCATCTGCGCAAGAACTCCGGCCCACCCGGGAAAGCGCCCGGCAAATTCCTCCAGCCCGTCCACTTCGGCCTGCTGCCCGACGGCGTCATCCGCCGCCTCTCGCAGGGCCGACACCAGGGTTGCCTCGATCCCCTGTGTCAGGACAGAGGGTTCGACGGAAAGCGCAGACGCTATATCCACCAGCAATTTGCCACCGATCCGGCGGCGGTTATGTTCGATCAGGTTCAGGTAGGACGCGGATATCCCGGCAAGGCGGGCAAGTTCCGCCTGCCGAAGCCCGGCAATCTGCCGTCTTTCCCGAATACGGCTTCCCGTCAACATATCACGCATGATCGTATTCTCCCGACCAGGATTCAGCCTCTTTTTTCAGAACATATCATGTGTTTCGCTGCTTTACCGAGAGATTTTCAAACCATATTTACAATCTTGACAAAAGTGGCAGCCGCCAATGCGCATCAATGACCACAAGAAACCGCATCTCCCCTTCTATTCCGCGTGGTTTCCCGGCACGATAAGCGGATGAGTGACCCCGCCTTTGAATATGCACCGATCGGGCTTGTTGAGCTGGAAAACCGGATCATCAGACGCTGCAATCTGCAATTCGCCCGCACTTTCGGCGGGGAAGAGGCCGATTACCGCAACATGCCGCTGTTGCATCTCTATCCCTCGGTCGCGGATTGGGAGAGGATCGGGGAACGCAGCCTGCAAGTGATGCGAGACACCGGGTATTATACGGATGAGCGTGTCATGCGCCGGCGCAATGGCGATCTGTTCTGGTGCCGCGCCCGTGGCCGCTCTTTGACGCCCGATGACCCGTTCCGCCATGGAATCTGGAGCTTTTCCGACATCTCGGAAGAACGTCCCCTTGTCGAATTGACCGTTCGAGAACGCGAAGTGGCGATCCTGTCCTGCCGCGGCCTGTCCGCCAAGGAAATCGGCGCCGAACTGGGCCTGAGTTACCGCACAATCGAAGCCTATCGCGCCCGACTGCTTGAGAAATTCGGCGCCCGCAAACTGTCTGAGCTTGTCGCCAAATTGTCAGGGATGCCTCTGTAACCTGTCCGCCCCTTTAAATTATACGGGATTCCCGCCTGTGATGGTGCGAGTCGGCGCTTTTCATGCACCGCCGCTTAGCCTATAACCCTGCGTAATTTGATCAGAGCCCGCAAGAAACAGACGGGCCAAAGGGGAACCGTCGAGGACACTCATGACAGACACCAAACACGAAGCGGATGTGGCATTCATCAAGGCTCTGGCCGAGTTGCTGCGTGACAACGACCTGACCGAATTGCAGGTCAAGCGCGAATATGGCGAGGAAGACAGCCTGAACGTGCGCGTAAGCCGCATGACACAGGCCGCAGCCGCACCGGTTCAGGTTGCCGTTCCTACGGCAGCACCGGCTCCTGCCGCCGCGGCTGCGCCTGCCGCAGCCGAAGCCCCGGCTGCTCAGGAAGATCCGGCCAGCCACCCTGGCGCCGTGACCTCTCCCATGGTTGGAACCGTCTACATGCAGCCCGAACCCGGCGCGCCCGCGTTTATCTCGGTCGGCGCTTCCGTGTCCGAAGGCGACACGCTGCTGATCGTCGAAGCGATGAAGACCATGAACCACATCCACGCGCCCAAGTCGGGCACGATCAAGCGTGTTCTGGTCGGCGATGGAGACGCTGTGGAGTTCGGCACACCTCTGGTCATCATCGAGTAAGGCGGGCCCATGTTCGACAAGATCCTGATTGCCAACCGAGGCGAGATCGCCCTGCGCGTCATCCGCGCGGCCCGCGAGATGGGGATTAAGACGGTAGCCGTCCACTCCACCGCGGACAGCGACGCAATGCATGTGCGCATGGCGGACGAATCGGTCTGCATCGGCCCCCCGCCCAGCCCCCAAAGCTACCTGTCCGTGCCCGCGATCATTTCGGCCTGTGAAATCACCGGTGCGCAGGCGATCCACCCCGGCTATGGCTTCCTGTCCGAGAATGCCGAGTTCGTGCAGATCGTCGAAGATCACGGCATCACGTTCATCGGCCCCACCGCGGAACACATCCGCGTCATGGGCGACAAGATTACGGCCAAGGACACGATGAAGGCTCTGGGCGTGCCTTGCGTGCCGGGATCAGACGGCGGCGTGCCTGATCTTGCGACGGCCAAGAAGATCGGTGAGGAATTCGGCTATCCGGTCATCATCAAGGCTACCGCAGGCGGTGGCGGTCGCGGCATGAAGGTTGCGATGAACGCTGACGAAATGGAAAGCGCCTTCATGACTGCACGGGCCGAGGGCAAGGCCGCCTTTGGCAACGACGAAGTCTATATCGAGAAATACCTGACCACGCCGCGCCACATCGAAATTCAGGTGTTTGGCGACGGTAAAGGCAAGGCTGTTCATCTGGGCGAACGGGATTGTTCGCTTCAGCGGCGCCACCAGAAGGTGTTCGAAGAGGCCCCCGGCCCCTGCATCACACCCGAAGAACGCGCCAGGATCGGCAAGATCTGCGCGGATGCGGTCGCGAAAATCAACTATATCGGTGCCGGCACCATCGAGTTCCTCTACGAAAATGGCGAGTTCTATTTCATCGAAATGAACACTCGACTTCAGGTGGAACACCCAGTCACCGAAGGTATCTTTGGCGTCGATCTGGTGCGCGAACAAATCCTTGTCGCAGCGGGTGAACCGATGTCGTTCGGTCAGGACGACCTGGAAATCAACGGCCACGCCATCGAGGTTCGGATCAACGCCGAAAAGCTGCCGAATTTCTCGCCCTGCCCCGGCAAGATCACCGCGTACCACGCGCCAGGGGGCCTTGGCGTTCGAATGGACTCGGCTCTGTATGACGGGTATTCGATTCCACCCTATTATGACTCTCTGATCGCCAAGCTGATCGTGCAGGGTCGTGACCGGGCCGAAGCGCTGGCCCGACTGGAACGCGCACTGGGGGAATTGATTGTCGACGGCATCGATACCACGGTCCCTCTGTTCCACGCACTGTTGCAGGAACCCGATCTGCGCAGCGGCGACTACAACATCCACTGGCTGGAGCGCTGGCTTGCGGAGAACATGGAACAATAGTCACCAAGGACCGGAGGGCCAATGCCCTCCGGTTGCCTCATACCTGACATGAGCCTGTCCCCCGAACTTTTGTTGCATGGCTATTCCATCGGTATCTTTCCGATGGCCGAGCATCGCGATGACCCCGAGCTGTTTTGGGTCGACCCCAAGTTCCGCGGCGTCTTTCCACTGGACGGTTTCCACATTTCCCGAAGCCTGGCGCGCCGCATCCGAAACTGCGGGTTCGATATCTCGATCGACCAGGACTTTTCCGGCGTCGTCGACGGGTGTGCCGACAGGGCAGATACCTGGATCAACGCCGAACTTCATGACCTGTACCGTCAGTTGCACCAAACCGGGCATGCGCATTCACTGGAAGTCTGGGAAGACGATGCGCTGGTGGGGGGCGTCTATGGCGTGACCCTGGGCGCGGCATTCTTTGGCGAAAGCATGTTTTCGAGGCGCAAAGACGCCTCGAAAATCGCCCTCGCCTATCTTGTGGACCGCCTGAGGCAAACCGGCTTCCGTCTGTTTGACACGCAGTTTCTGACCGCGCACCTGGCCTCGTTGGGGGCAATCGAGATTCCGCGCAGCGCCTACAAGAACGAGCTGGAAGAGGCCCTCAACCACAGCGCCGATTTCTCGGCACCGCTGACTCAGTCGGCGGCGGGTGTGATACACCGAATGACCCAAACGTCATAACGCGCGTGATCCAGCGCATTCAACGCAGGGGAGGTTGCGATCATCCAACCGTCAAACAGCTGATCGGCCTTCCCGCTCTCCCAGATGGTCAGATAGGCGAACGCATCACCCGTTGGATTGTCCACGGGATAACGGCAATCTCCCAAGGCAACATCTAGCCCGAAAACCGCTGCCGTCTCGCCGGTCTTCAATTCAACATCGACGGTCTGTCCGTTCACCTTGTCCAGGCCCCGCAGCATTGCCCCGGGCCCAGATTGAACTTTCTGCTGCGCGGCCGCACCAGTGCCGGCCAGCAACAAGGCAAGAAACGCGGCGCGTATCATTCGCTGCCGTCTCCGGCTACGAACTTGACCAGAAGAGAAATCAGGCTGACCGCGCCCTGCGTATCCTCGATCTCGTCGCCGGGTTCAAAGTAGAATGGCGACCCCCCGGGCATCACCTCGACGAAGTTGCCCCCCAGCAAACCTTCTGAGGAAATGACAATGGCACTGTCGTCCGGCACAAGAATCCCGTCCGCAATCGTGAAAGTCGTGTCAGCGCGGTAGGTTTCAGGGTTCAGGGTGACACCCGTGACGGTTCCGATCTTGACGCCGGCAAGGCGCACATCCGTGCCAACACCCACACCCTCCAGAGACCTGAAAGACGCGCCCAGTTCGTATCCAGCAGCCCCTTGCGACAAGCCCGTCGATTGGCTGGCATAGACACCAAATGCCACAGCACCGGCCAAAACGACGCCGCCGACAAGAACTTCGGTCCAGTTATGGGTCGACATTATCGCCTCGTTTATTCCGGGCTCCAGGCCTCATAGTCCTTACGTTCAACCGGCTCCGCGCGACGCAGTGAGCCGGCAGGAGCATAGGCCAGCGCGGTGCCGGTCAGGTTCTCCTGATGTGGTTTTTCCCAGGACTTATGCGGCAGCGGTTTATCTGTCGGAGGCTCGTCCCAAGTGCGATGCAACCAACCATGCCATTCAGGATCAACCCGGCTGGCTTCGGCCTCGCCATTGAAGATAACCCAACGCTTGCTGTCATCGGCATTGCGATAAAACACGTTGCCTTCATTGTCTTCGCCCACTTTCACGCCCTTGCGTGCAGTGTAGATCTGAGTGTTCAAAGTTGACCCATTCCACCAGGTCACGGCTCGCAAAAGACTGTTCAGGATTCCCATCGGGTGCCTCCGGCATTTCGTCGAAGAAAGGTATGGACCAAAGGCCCGCCAAGGTCCAGTGCCCCTGATACCAACTGCGTCACTCCGGCAGAAAGGCGGTCACTTCGATCTCGATCCTGTATTTCGGATCAATCAAACCGCATTCGATCATTGTCGCTGCCGGAGGATTGGTGCCAAAAGTTTCGGCCAGGATCGGCCAGCACGGCTCAAACTCACTGCGATCGGGCAGCATGTAGGTGACCCGAACCACATCGTCAAAGCCTGCGCCTGCCTCAGCCAGCGCCTTGCCGATGATGTCCAGCGCAGACCGGCATTGCGCCACCACGTCCTCGCCCTGCCCGACAGTACCGGCGACGTGAACCCAGCCGCCCGCAACCACCGCACGGCAGTACCCGACCTTGGCTTCGAACTCACCGCCCGAAGAAATGCGCTTCACTGCCATAATCCGTCACCTTTGTTGTTCGAAAACTTGCTTAAGCTTCCGCCGCCTGACTGCACCGACACTCATGTGCGAGCGACGGATCCACAGCTTCATCTGGCTAAAAATATCCCGGGGGGGATGCCCGAAGGGCAGCGGGGGCAGAGCCCCCTGAACCGGTTCAAGTGAAGTCCCACCGTCGCGGCAAACAGCCCGGCCTCAGCCCGCCGATGCCGATTCCGGTGCCGCGTCGGCATAGATGAACAGCGGCTGCGAGTCAGAGATGACCGCCTCTTCGTTCACCACAACCTCGCTGACATTTTTCATGCCCGGCAGTTCGAACATCGTATCCAGCAAAATATCCTCGAGAATAGACCGCAGGCCGCGCGCACCGGTCTTGCGCTCGATGGCTTTCTTGGCAATTGCCTTCAGTGCATCATCCGTAAAGGCCAGTTCAACATCTTCCAGTTCGAACAAACGCTGGTATTGCTTGACCAATGCGTTCTTGGGTTTGGTCAGGATGGTCACCAGCGCGTCTTCATCCAGATCCTCAAGCGTCGCCAGAACCGGCAGACGACCGACGAATTCCGGGATCAGTCCGAATTTCAGCAGATCCTCGGGCTCCAGATCCTTGAATATCTCACCCACACCGCGGTCATCATTGTCGCGCACATCGGCACCAAAGCCCATGGCCGAGCCCTTGCCACGTTGCGCGATGATCTTGTCCAGACCCGCAAATGCACCGCCACAGATGAACAAAATATTCGTCGTGTCCACTTGCAGGAATTCCTGCTGAGGATGCTTGCGGCCACCCTGTGGGGGGACGCTGGCCACTGTCCCTTCCATCAGTTTCAGCAATGCCTGCTGCACGCCCTCACCCGACACGTCACGCGTGATCGAGGGGTTTTCGGATTTGCGGGTAATCTTGTCGACCTCATCGATATAGACGATGCCGCGCTGCGCGCGTTCGACGTTGTACTCACTCGCCTGCAACAGCTTGAGAATGATGTTTTCGACATCTTCACCGACATAGCCGGCTTCGGTCAGGGTCGTCGCGTCAGCCATGGTAAACGGCACATCCAGAATACGCGCCAGCGTTTGCGCCAGCAGCGTCTTACCGCAACCGGTCGGACCGATCAGCAGGATATTCGACTTTGCCAGCTCGATATCGCTGCCCGCCTTCTGAGCGTGGTTCAAACGCTTGTAATGGTTGTGAACAGCAACCGACAGAACCCGCTTTGCCGTGGCCTGACCGATTACGTAATCGTCCAGCACTTCGCAGATATCCTTGGGCGTCGGAACACCGTCAGATGACTTCAACCCGCTGGCCTTGGTCTCTTCACGTATGATGTCCATGCACAGCTCAACACATTCATCACAGATGAAAACTGTGGGGCCTGCGATCAGCTTACGGACTTCATGCTGGCTTTTGCCACAGAAGCTGCAGTAGAGCGTGTTTTTCCCATCGCCGCCTGAATTCGTCGCCATGATCTACCTTTCGGGCTTCGTCCCTGCGCCCCTTTTCGGGGGCGCTTACACCTGTGTGTGCAGCTTAGGCCAGCACTCTGGCGGCTACAATCTCAAAATGACCCCCGCGCCGGTGACGCGGGGTATTGGCCTCAGGCCTCTTACGTGTCCATTTTCGCTCGGTTTTCGACGATCTCGTCGATGTGACCCCATTCCTTGGCCTCTTCCGGGCTCATGAAATTGTCACGATCCAGCGCTTTTTCGACCGCCTTTTTCGTCTGCCCCGTATGACGTACGTAAATATCATACAGGCGATCCTTCAGCTTTTGGGTCTCGGCCGCGTGAATCATGATGTCGCTGGCCTGGCCCTGGTATCCGCCACTGGGCTGGTGCACCATGATGCGGCTGTTGGGCAGTGAAAAGCGCATTCCCTTCTCGCCCCCGGCCAAAAGGACCGAGCCCATCGAAGCCGCCTGACCGATCACCAACGTGGAACATTTCGGCTTGATGTATTGCATTGTGTCGTAAATCGACAAACCGCTGGTCACCACCCCGCCCGGCGAGTTGATGTAGATCGAGATTTCCTTGTTGGGGTTTTCCGCCTCGAGGTGCAGCAATTGCGCCACAACAAGATGGCTCATCCCATCATGAATCGGTCCGTTGATGAATATGATCCGCTCTTTCAACAGGCGGGAGAAAATATCATAGGCGCGCTCGCCCCGGCTGGTCTGCTCAACGACCATGGGGACAAGTGTATTCATGTAGGTTTCTACGGGATCGAACATTCGTAACCTGCCTGTTTAGCTATGGATCGGGACAGTATCCCAACAAGTGTTACCTGAGTCTTAGTGTCGGCTAAGGGGGGCTGCAAGGGGGGCAAGTGAGAACGCTGACCGAATGTCGATCATCATCAATCGTCAAGGCGAACCATCTGTTGTTTCCGGCGACGATCAGCAGATCGCCTTAAAGTGAATCATCTGCCCCCTCGCGTTGCGGGAACGTTCAATCCGAATTCCCCTTTCATACATCACGCTATTTTGATTCATACATATAGAAATGAATGTACGAAACATGTACTGAAGGGTCTCACACTCACGTCTCTTTACGTAACGGAAACAACACCCGGCCAACGGGTTTGCAAGGAACTCAATCGATGGCACTTCCTCAGCTGTCCAATGACATGTCAAAAGAAGATTTTGACCGCATGGTCACCAACGCGACACGCGCTTCCAATTTTCTCAAGGCAATAAGCCACGAAGGCAGATTGATGATCCTCTGCCATCTGGTGTCCGGTGAAAAATCCGTCACCGAACTGGAAGAATTGCTGTCCGCCAGACAAGCCGCTGTATCACAGCAACTTTCCCGTCTGCGACTTGAAGGGTTGGTGATACCTCGCAGGGAAGGCAAAGCCATCTATTATCGTCTGGCGGATGATCGTCCCCGCCGCATGCTCGAAGTCGTTTACGAGCTCTTCTGCAGCGACGACCGGACCTAGGAACTGGCTCCGGCTGAAAAAAGGTGTTACCGAAAAATATTCGAGCACCAAGGAGACGAACATGATCCGCGTAATTCTGATGGGCCTGAGCCTGTTTGCACTGACTGCCTGCGAAACCGCCAAAGGCGCCGGCAAGGATATCGAAAAAGCCGGAGATGCCATCCAAGGCGCAGCAACCGACGTGCAGGAAAGCCTGTAATAAACTTCATTTTGCGCCGCGCGCGGGCTTTCTCTCAATATATAGTTGAAAGACTTGGCATGCCGCGGTAGCTTTCCCTTACAGGTGCATAGACGCGGCATTGCATCATCTGACGCTAAATCGGGGCTCTTTCGCACACGCAGAAGAGCCCCGGTCCCTTTCGGCAGGGGTGAGTGGTAGCCTGTATGAAACCGAAATCCGGCAAAGGAAAAGGCGCCAGGTGCGCAGACGCGGTCTTTGCATGCATCCTTTCGGACACTCCTGACGCCTTACCGGGTCGATGCGCTCCGAAGAGCACCCGATCCAGTTGCTACAGCCCCCTGAGAGACTGCAGCGGCTGCATTGTCCCCGAAGAGACATCACAGCGTGCATCGGCCTTCTGAGAAGATAGCCATCCGACTTGGGCACGAAACCCTCACTCGGCTGGTCACCCACCGGTAAGCCATTGCAGTTCAACGCAAATCCTAAGATCCAGTCTCTCTGCCAAGACCCCCGGGCCTTTGCGTCCCACCTTCGGTTCCTAATAACCTGTGTGGTGTTCAGACTGTTGCAGCACGCCTTGTATCTGACAAGAAAATAGCACTGCAGCATGAAAATTAGACGGGGATAAATTGTTGGTATCTGCCGGGAAATCTTTGTGGATAATCCGAGAAGTTTCGACTCCACGCATGTTTGTCCCGGGACATTTTCAGGCCTGAACCTGAGCCCGGTTTTTGGCCCTATGCTGCGGGCGCAAAGGCCACCGCACGCGCCATTAGTTGAGAATTGCAGGATTTGTACAACTCTCGGGCCACCAATCTTTCGAATCGTACATACGGAGATTCGCCGATGCGTTGCACCATTTCCCATGCGCGCGCCCATTTGGGCGCTCTGGTCACCCGCGCACAGGACCCGCGCGAAGTGATCATACTGACCCGGCACGGCAAACCGCTGGCCGCTCTGGTCTCGGTCGCCGAAGCGAAGCGGATCTGGCATTTGCAGGATGATGACGAAATCGGGTGGAAACATCCGCTGTCGGGCATTCGCGGGATGTGGTCGCGGGGACGCAACATCCCCGGAATGGAACCGGGACCGGACGGCAGCTATGTCACCGCGCGCGAAGCCGCGCTGAAGGTTCGCGAGATCCAGATGACCCGTGCCGAGGAACGCCGCATTCTTGCGCGGGGTGGTCTGGATCCTGTCGCAGGCGGTGAACTGGCCGCCCGGCCCGTCTCCTCGCTGTGGAGACGATGGTTTCGTTTTTGAGAAGCGGTCCGACCCGCGCGTGGCAACCTACTAACCTCCGCCGCAGTCAAAATTGCAGCAGCGATACTTACCCCCTACAATCGCCCGGGCCGGACACGCTTCAGTTCACCTGACGTTCCAGAACGGTGCTGTAGGTCGTTCCGTTCCGCAGGCTACGGAAATCGGCAAAGATCTTGCCATCTTCGTACCGCGCATCGATCAACGCATTCGCGCCGATCAGCAGAGGTGAGGTTTCGACGATGCCGATGCTGCCCGTCCCATCGAGGCTGATGGTGCCGGTGGCCTCGTACTCATTCCAGTCGGTATCGCCATCGCGACGCCATTTGCTGTGCCCCCAGAAAACGTTGCCGTCCTGAAGCTGCACATCCAGCATCCATTCGGCCTGATTGAACCGGGGCTGATCGCCTTTGTAGTAATGGCTGGGCTGAACGGTCGTGTAGGACCCCAGCCAGGTGCCGCGCAGGTCGGGCGTGGTATCGGCCAGCGCGGCCGTTCCAAGGGCGAGGGTCGTGGCCAAAGCGGCTGCTCCGGCAGTCATGTATCTGGTCATGGGCTCTCTCCTTTTCGTCTGGTCAACAGATTGGGAGAGCCCGGGCAGGTTACAACTTACTTAAGGGAAACTTCATGATTGGTTCAGCGGCGGCTTAGAATGGAGTTTCAGGCCCAGGCCAGAGCTGTCCCGACAATGACCAGCGCGATGCCGATCCCCTCGCGATAGGAAAAGTTCTCGCCAAACAGGAAATACGAGGCGATGGCGATCAGCACGACCTCGGCCCCCAGAATGCCGGTGTAGATGATGCCCAATCGTTCGTTGCGCAGCGCGGCAAGTTCCAGCGTCGCGGCGGCCAGCAGCGTGGCAACAATCAGAAGGGTCAGGCCAACACCGGGGATCTTCCACCAGAACTTCATCGAGATCATGGCCACGGAATAAAGGCCCGCCGATCCGAGGGCGATGAGAGGGATGAGCGATGTGGACATAGGGGCCTCCTGCCGAGGTTGCCGTTGCGTCAACATTAGCAGGTGGGCGAAGTTGAGGCTGTGAGGTTGGTCACAGACTCCGGTCAGAACACGATTGCGATGAGTTCGGACAGCCCAATCAGACCGAGCAATACATTTGACGTGAGGATCAGCCCTTTCAGGTTATGGGATTTGACGCCCTTGCCAAAATTCGACGCCGCCATGTCCTCATCCATGTCGTCGCGCAGGTTCGCGACATCGGCCAAAGCGGTGCTGCCAGCCAGAATGCCATAGGCCGCAGTGGCAATGACCAGAACGATCAGAACCAGCGAAATGCCCTGAGCGCCAAACCCGATAATGGCGGCGAGCGCCACATAGGCAAAAATTGTCGTCCGCATGATGTAGTAGTAATGATCCAGACGTCCCATAGACGTTCTTGAACGCAAAGTCTGATCCATAACACTTCCCCCAATTTGAATTTATTGATCGCAATGACGGGATTGTAACATCTGATGGCCGAAACTCGAAATCTGGGACAGTGGTTAGTCAACAGAGTTAAGGGCAGCGACCGAGCCGAGGGGAGGCGCAAACGCGCCGCCCGTTTTGCCGGAGACAAACCTTCGGTTTGACGGGGGCGGGTCGGCGCGGCCCGGCGGCGCCGCCGGGCGGGTGGGGTGATGGAGGAAATCCAAGTTCAAATGTGGGTTGCAACGAAACCTTACTCCAGCAATTCTTCTAGCGGCCAAACATCTCGGCATGCGAGGAAATCGAGACAACTGATGAACAGTTTTTTTCCTGTCAAAGGCACAGCTATCGAAGGTCTTCTTCCGCCCGAGTTCGTCTATGATCTGGGTGTATATTTGCAGACTTGCGCGCACATCGAGTTGCTAGCAAGCGCTCTGACCGTTTGCCTTCGGGGCTTGGAGCCGGAACAAGACGACTGGTTCAATGAATACTGCCGGGTGAGAAAACTCTCCACGAAAAAGCTTATCAAAGAACTAAGAAAATCTAGTGAACCCGCAAAAAAGTTTGGGTTCTCTGATGACTTGTCCGCCCTTGCTGACTGGATAGAAAGGTTTGTCCAAAACCGTCATATGGCTGCGCACGGGGCGTTCTTCGGGTCGCCAAACGGATTTCTACGTGTCGACTATGTTACAAACACTGGTTCGAGAAAAAATCCCAATTACAAGCGCGCAACCAGTGCCGTGACGCAAGAAAACATTGACGAGGCGCTTATAGATGCAAATCGGATTTACCATATTGTCCTTGGAATGATCGGCCATATCCAAGAAGATTTGCCAATTAGGCTTCACCGAGCGATAGTGCCAATAGTAGAGCACCCTACCTAAAATTTTGCTTGTTCTCCTGCCCCGCGAAGTGGACAGACAGTTAGCTGCACCAATCGCCTTGACCGACCATCACTTAAAATGGGCAGCCTCAGCTGTCCATCTTCAACGCCGAAATAAACGCCTCCTGCGGGATATCGACCCTCCCGAACTGGCGCATTTTTTTCTTACCCGCCTTCTGCTTGTCCAGCAATTTGCGTTTCCGCGTGGCGTCGCCGCCGTAGCATTTGGCGGTCACGTCCTTGCGCAGCGCCGAGAGGGTCTCGCGGGCGATGACCTTGCCTCCGATGGCGGCCTGGATCGGGATTTTGAACATGTGGCGCGGGATCAGGTCCTTGAGCTTTTCGCACATCGCCCGGCCCCGCATCTCGGCCCGGTCGCGGTGAACCATCGTCGACAGCGCATCGACAGGCTCGTCATTCACAAGGATCGACATCTTGACCAGCGCGTCCTCGCGGTAGCCGGTCATCTGGTAGTCGAAGCTGGCATAACCCTTGGTCACCGATTTCAGGCGGTCGTAGAAGTCAAAGACAACCTCGTTCAGCGGCAGGTCATAAACGACCATGGCGCGGCTGCCCGCATAGGTCAGATCCAGTTGGATGCCGCGGCGGTCCTGACACAGTTTCAGCACGTCGCCCAGGTATTCATCCGGCACAAGGATGGTCGCCTTGATGCGCGGTTCCTCGATATGATCGACCTTCGAGGGGTCGGGCATGTCGGCGGGGTTGTGCAGCTCGATCATTTCGCCGTCTTTCATGTAGACATGATAGATCACCGACGGCGCGGTGGTGATGAGCTCGATATCATATTCGCGTTCGATGCGGTCGCGGATGACCTCGAGGTGCAAGAGGCCAAGGAAGCCGCAGCGGAAGCCAAAGCCGAGTGCGGCCGAAGTTTCCATTTCAAAGCTGAAGCTGGCATCGTTCAGGGCCAGTTTGTCGATCGCATCCCGCAGGTCTTCGAATTCGGCGCTGTCCACCGGGAACAGGCCGCAGAACACCACCGGCTGCGCGGGTTTGAAGCCCGGCAGGGCCTCTTCGGTGCCGTTGCGGTCATTGGTGATGGTGTCACCGACGCGGGTGTCGCGGACCTGTTTGATGGATGCGGTGAGGAAGCCGATCTCACCGGGGCCGAGACTGTCAACCATCTCCATCTCGGGCCGGAAGACGCCGACGCGGTCGACGTGGTGCAGGGTGCCGTTCGACATGAACTTGACCCGCATGCCCTTTTTCAGCGTTCCGTCCATGATGCGGACCAGAACGATCACGCCCAGATAGGCGTCGTACCATGAATCCACCAGCATCGCCTTGAGAGGCGCGTCCAGATTGCCCTTCGGTGCGGGCAGGTGCTGCACGATTGCTTCCAGAGTTTCGTGGATGCCCTGCCCCGTCTTGGCGGAAACCTGAATGGCATCGGTCGCCTCGATGCCGATCACATCTTCGATCTGTTCTGCCACACGGTCACAGTCGGACGCGGGCAGATCGATCTTGTTCAGCACCGGCACGATCTCATGATCCGCGTCGATGGCCTGATAGACATTCGCCAACGTCTGCGCCTCGACCCCTTGGGTCGAGTCGACCACCAGCAGAGAGCCTTCGACCGCGCGCATGGACCGGCTGACCTCATAGGCGAAATCCACATGGCCGGGCGTGTCGATCAGGTTCAGCACGTACTGTTCGCCATTGTCGGCGGTATAGTCGATGCGAACCGTGTTGGCCTTGATGGTGATGCCGCGTTCGCGCTCGATATCCATGCTATCGAGCAGCTGTTCCTTCATGTCGCGATCCTTGACCGTTCCGGTCTCTTGGATGAGCCGGTCAGCAAGGGTGGATTTGCCATGGTCGATATGCGCGACGATGGAAAAATTGCGGATATGAGCGAGGTCTGTCATGGAGTGGGATATGTCGGGAGTTTTGCCCCTCGTCAAGCGTTGAAGCGTTGCAAAAAAGGTCCCACCCGCGCCTTTCTGTTCAGCGGCATTTACCCGAAATCAGTGAATAGTTAAGATGATCGCATCATCTGGCCGTTTCAAAAACAGAAAGCAGGGAAGACTTGGCCGATTATTCGATCTTTGTGTTGGGTGAAGGTCAATTGTCCGTCTCTGTGGCGCAGGGTCTGGACGGGATCAATCAGGGCACGGGGATACATCTTATTGGCGAGACGATTACCATCAATTCGCGCATTGCGACCGAAGTTTTCATCACGGATGCCGGATCGGACACCAACTTTTCCGACAATGATGGCAATCAGCGGTTAAACGGCGATCAGACAATCGATGGTACGCTTTTCGCCAGCGGCACGCGTGTTGAAGCCGAATATGGTATTACGCTGACAGATGGGACAACCACGTGGCAGGCGGTTGCGTTCAACGTGAACAACTCATCACCGGCATATGGAACCGTCGAGGGCATCGCATTCATCGGCGGACCCGGACAGTTTCCACCAGCCGGAGTCCCTCTGACGGTCGTCAGTACGCAAGAAGGCCCAAGCTTCGCATCAAACGCATATGTCAGCCCCATTTGCTACTGCCGCGGAACACTGATCGAAACCAAATCCGGATACCGCCCCATCGAAATGCTGAAGCCGGGTGATGAGATTTGGACCCGTGACAATGGCTATCTACCCGTCATCTGGACGGGCGAACAGGCTGTCATCACAGCCGGACGTTTCAGAATGGTCGAAATTCCCGAGGGAACGCTTTCGAATTTCGCGCCTTTGAAAGTGTCACAGCAACACAGAATGCTGGTCACGCACCCTTTGGCTGAAATCCTTTGTGCAGAGAACGAAGTGTTTGTTCCAGCAATCAGCCTTGTTGATGCGGGCATTGCAACATTGTGCCGGGAAAACAGTGCAATTTACCATCATCTGCTGCTTGAGACACATAATGTCATTAACGCCAACGGAGCAATTTCCGAAAGCCTGCTGCTGGCACCATCCACCAGTGGCGAGAACCCGGATGATCTATTCTTTCGCAGCCTGGTCGATCAGGATTCATTTGCCGTTGAAACCGCGAGGCTGACGCTGAAGAGAAAAGAGGCAACATTCCTGATCAACAGCATCTTGTCCGTTGATCCAAACTCCAGTTTGATTCATACTCCGCCGCAGACCGAGAGGGGCGCAAGATCCCTCCGGGCAGGCAAAAACGAGGCATGAGCATGAAACAGTTCCTCTTAATCGCATTTTGTGCGGCATCGCTGACGGCTGTGGCTCCGGTTGCGGATGCGGCGCAGATCAAGCGCGCGTGTCTGGCGTCGGATCGGTCAGCAGCGACGCGGGATCGGTGCAGTTGCATCCAGCGCGTGGCGGATCAGGCGCTTACCCGCAGCGATCAGAAAACCGTGGCCAAATGGTTCACTGACCCCCATCAGGCGCAGGAGTTGAAGATGTCGCAGACCGCGCGCGACGATGCGCTGTGGGACCGGTATCAGAACTTTGGCCAGATGGCACAGGCGATCTGCAGCTAAGCCCTTCTGAAACCTTGACCTGATCCACGCTGCGCCCCAGAAAGGCGCAGCGAAAGGTGTATCTTATGGTGATGAAAGGGCTGACCCTGCGGGGCCTTGAGGTGTTCGAGGCTTTGGCGCGGACGGGATCGGTGGCACAGGCCGCCGAGATCACGGGGCTCAGCCAGCCATCCGTTTCCCAACAGTTGCGCAATCTGGAAAAGGCTCTGGGCACCGAACTGGTCGATCACGGGCGCCGACCGATGCGCCTGACTCAGGCCGGGCGCAGCTTTCTGGTGCGCGCCGAGGCGGTTCTGGCCGAGCTGCAAATGGCACAAAGCGAATTGTCGGTCATGGATCTGGGGCATCTGACCACTTTGTCCATCGGGCTGATCGACGACTTCGACAATGATCTGACCCCGCGGCTGGCAACGTTGCTGGCAGACAGTCTGACCCGATCGAATTTCAAACTGATCACCCTGTCCAGCCTCGATCTGTTCGAGGCCTTGGCCGAACAACGCCTGCACATGGCCGTCACCGCCCATAGCGGAGAAGTGCTGGAAGGGGTGGTCGAGTACCCTCTGGTCCGGGATCCGTTCATTCTGGTTGCGCCTCAGGGGGCGGGCGGAGTGGAGGCGGCACAGAACAGCCTGCCGTATCTGCGCTATGCCCGCGAGCAGTTGATCAGCCGACAGATCGAGGCGCATATGGCGCGCGGCGCGCAGGAGTTCGAGGAACGGTTCGAGATCGGCTCGCACATGGCGCTGATGGCCATGGTTGCACGGGGTCTGGGTTGGGCGATCACGACGCCGCTGGGTTTCATGCGCGCCGCGCGGTTCCATGACGGGCTGGAGGCCCACCCTGCCCCGTTCGGGGATTTCTCGCGCAGCATATCCTTGCTGGCACGAACGGGCTGGTCCGATCAGGTACCGCAGGAAGTGGCGGGCATGACACGGCGTCTGATGCAGAACCAGATCGTTGACCCGGCTTTGGCCAAACTGCCCTGGCTGGGCGGATCGCTGCGGGTGATCGGCGGCTAACTGTCCAGACGGGCGGCAAGCCCCTCGACCGCCGCTTCGATCAGGTCCAGAGCGCCATCGAAATCCCGCGTGTAATATGGATCAGGCACATGATCCGCGCCGGCTTCAGGGGCGAAATCGGTCAGCAGGCGCACCGGGGTGTCACTGCCGGCGGGGCGCAGATCCTCGATATCCGCGATGTTGTTGGCGTCCATGCCCAGGATCAGGTCGAAGCGGTCGAAATCGGCAGCGGTGAACTGACGGGCGAGCAGGTCGCCCAGATCGATTCCCCTGACCTTCGCGGCTGCCTGCATCGGGCCATAGGGCGGTTTCCCCGCATGCCAGCCCATGGTTCCGGCACTATCGGTTACGTGATGCGGCGCGCGGGCGCGAAAAACGCCCTCTGCCGCGGGGGAACGGCAAATATTGCCTAGGCAGACAAAGAGGATACGGTGTGACATGCACCATGCTGTACCGCGCGGAGGAGAAATGGAAAAGATCGTGATTCTGACCGGGGCCGGAATATCCGCCGAAAGCGGGTTGAGCACCTTTCGCGATGAGGGTGGATTGTGGGCCCAGCACCGGATTGAGGATGTCGCCACGCCGGAAGGATTCGCCCGCGACCCTGCACTGGTTCAAGGGTTTTACAATGCGCGGCGGGTTCAGGCCGCCAGGGTTCAACCCAATGCCGCTCATGAAGCACTGGCCCGGCTGCAACGGGACTGGCCCGGGGACGTCGTGATCGTGACCCAGAACGTGGACAGCCTGCACGAGGCGGGCGGCGCAAAGGATGTCATCCACATGCACGGAACTTTGGCGGGCGCGCTGTGTTCAGCCTGTGGCCATCGCTGGACCGCCCCGCCCGAAATGGCGGTTGGGGAATCCTGCCCCGCCTGTGCGCGGCCCACGGCCCGACCCGATGTGGTTTGGTTTGGTGAGATGCCCTATTTCATGGACGAGATTTATGACCACCTGTCCAGCGCGTCGCTTTTTGCCGCCATTGGCACCTCGGGTCAGGTTTATCCGGCGGCAGCGTTCGTGCACGAGGCACAAGCGGCGGGCGCTCGGACGATCGAGATCAATCTGGAACCGTCACCGGGCGCATCCGGGTTTGATGAAAGACTTGTCGGCAAAGCGACCCAGACAGTTCCGCGATGGGTCGGGCACCTTCTTGCACCGCATAGTTAAAGTACAGACAACACTCGCTTAATTCGGTTAGACTGCCCCCGAAACGACTGGAGGACAAGACATGACGGATCAGGACCCCCGGACCGGTGAAATTCTGGATGAAGGCAGTATGGCCGGGCGCGACATGCTGGGAGAGAAGCTTTCCAGCCTGTGGTGGACCTTTCTGCTGCGCGGAGTATTGGCCGGGCTTGTCGGTATTGCAGCACTGTTCTGGCCGTCTGGCAGCATCGCGTTGCTGCTGCGGCTGGTTGGTGTGCTGCTGATCCTCGATGGTGGCCTGACGCTTTTGGGCGTTGGGCGTCGCGGGGTAATGGGCGGCGCTGCAATCGGTGCGCTTCTGATCGGGCTTGTCCTGCTGATCTGGCCGGAAGGGACGGTCAAACTGGCCTTTTTCCTGATGGGCGCCTGGGCGCTGATCATCGGGATCGGCTCGCTGGCGGCATCCGGGCAAATGCACGAGAGAGACCCTCAACGCGGCTCCATGCGCGTTTCGGGTTTTGTCGCGCTTGTGGTCGGGCTAGTTTTGATGATCTGGCCAGCGGTCGCGCTTGTTGCGCTGGGATGGGGCATCGCCTTTTCGGCGCTGGCCATTGCCGCGGTCATGTTCTGGCTGGCATCCCGATTCCGCCAGGCCGGTGACCGTGTTGGTATGAAAACCATCAACAAATAGCACCAGTGGCGGCCGCAGAAACAACAGGCCGGGCAATGCCCGGCCTGACGCATGGATGACGGCCGCCGCGCGGCCCGAAGACAGGCGTTGCCCTAGTTCGAATGAGATCCGTGTCCGCCCATGTCCTGACGCTCCAGATCGACCGGGATTTCGATCTCAACCTCGCCAGCCTTTTCAAAGATCAGCGTCACCGGAACCATGGCGTCCTGCTCGAACGGTTCGGACAGACCCATGAACATCACGTGGTCGCCGCCACGTTTCAGCATGTGGGTTTCACCTGCCGGAATGGCAAAGCCTTCCTCGACATGCACCATCTTGGCCACGCCATTGTCGTCGACTTTGTGGGTGTGCAGTTCAACCCGGGCAGCGGCATCCGACGTCACGCCGACCAGACGGTCGTCCGCATCGCCCAGATTCTGGATCATCATGAACGCGGCACCCGCCTTGGCGGTCTTTCCCGACGACCGGGCATAGGCGTCATCAACTTTGATAGTGCCTTCAGCAAAAGCGGGCATGGCCAGGGTCACGGCGGCCAGGGTTGCAAACAGAGTAGTTTTGAGGGACATCGTGCCTCTCCTGTATTGTAGGTTTGAAAAAATAGTGTCTTCAAACACGTACAGGCGGCGCGCGCGCCGGGGTGCCGGGGACCGGCAAGGCGATTTGATTGACCAGATGTCGCAGCGGCGCTATCCGCGCCCGCTCTGGCGCCATAGGCATGGGCGGCTGGGCAACGGCGACCGCGCCCATCAGGGACAATGCGTAATCCGGGCAGTAATGCGGTGGCGCGGTGGGCTGTCCGTCTTCGTCCATATAGACAACGACCGGACCGGTGCCTGTGCACAACACCATCTGCCCCACGGCCCTGTCCATGCCGCGGGACACGGCAAGGCCCTGCCCGGTCAGAACCAAAAGCAGGGACAGAACATAAGGCAGGAATCGTGTATTGGCTGGTCTCATCCTGACCCGGGTATAGGTCAGTCGGCAGAGTAGCTTCAAGCGCCAAAGGGTCGCGCTTGAAGCCGGTTTCAGTAATCAATTCCCGGTCGTTTCACCTTGCTTGTATTGAAGCTGGTGTGGGAACGATTCACCCTGCGCTGCATCCGCGTACAAGCCGAAATTGCTTTGCGAAAAACCGCGGCCAGAAACAGGAAAAGGTAGAAACTTTTTAACGTCATAGTGAGGCCCCCGCCTGATGAATGACAGTGACGATAGGTCAGATTCGGCGTTCCGTATGTGAAGCAATTCACCAATAGCGGAAAATAATTTCGAAATTGAAAACAGTGTCGGGCTGCAGCGGGCGGCTCAAAACGAAAAAGCCCTGCACCTCAGAGGTGCAGGGCCTGAAAATCAATAAGCGAAAAGGCTTAGGCCGTGGCTTGCGCCTTGGCGATTTCCTTCTTCACTTTCAGTGCGTTCGCCGACAGTTCTTCATCCTTGGCTTTGGCGAGGAATGCGTCCAGACCACCGCGGTGGTCAACCGAACGCAGGGCGGCTGCCGAGATGCGCAGCTTCACGCCGCGGCCCAGGGTCTCGGACTGCAGGGTAACGTCATTCAGGTTCGGCAGGAAACGACGACGAGTTCTGTTTTTGGCATGGCTGACATTGTTGCCAGTCATCGGGCCTTTTCCGGTCAGTTCGCAACGGCGCGACATGGTTTCTTCCTTTGTTTCTGGAGGCCGGGCACAAAGCCCTCGGCCAAATCACAAGGGGCACAACCCGAAGTCGCGCCCGAAAACTGGTTGGATGCATGTAGTGGGAATCGCAGGAAGGGTCAAGACGGACCGAACGAATTCTTTCATTTTGCGCCCGCCTTTGAAACCTTACCCCCTTTCACCCCGTCAGCTCAGCGTGCCAAGCAGTTTTTCGGCCGCGCGGGCCGGGTTCAGACGCCCGGCCGAGACTTCGGCGTTCAGGCGTTCCATCTCGGCCTTGGCCTGCGGCGTGTCGAGCCGGGCCAGAAGGGCATGGCGGACTTCCTGATCGAACCAGTATCGCGCCTGGGCGGCCCGGTTGGCTTCCCAGATACCGTTGTCGCGGCGCCACCGGGTCAGGAATTGCATCTCGTGCCAGGCTTGCTCCAGCCCTTGTTCTTCGACCGCTGAAACGGTCATTGCCTTGGGGAAACCTTCGGGATCCTGCGGGCGCTTGCGCAGCAATCGCAACGCACCGGCATAGTCTGCGCATGTCCGGGTCGCCGTGGCCTTCAGGTCGCCATCCGCCTTGTTGATCAGGATGATATCGGCCATCTCCATGATGCCACGTTTGACACCCTGCAATTCGTCCCCACCCGCCGGGGCCAACAGCAACAGGAACAGGTCCGACAATTCGGACACCACCGTTTCGGACTGCCCGACGCCCACGGTTTCAATCAGCACCACGTCATAGCCTGCGGCCTCGCATAGGGCGATGGCCTCACGCGTCCGTCGGGCAACGCCCCCGAGATGGCTCTGGCTGGGGGAGGGGCGGATAAAGGCGTTCTTCTCGCGGCTCAGGCGTTCCATCCGGGTTTTGTCCCCCAGAATCGAGCCCCCCGAACGGGCAGAGCTGGGATCGACTGCCAAAACCGCGACACGCAGCCCCTGCCCTGTCAGCATCATGCCAAAGCTTTCGATGAAGGTGGACTTGCCCACCCCGGGCGTACCCGACAAACCGATCCGGAGCGCCTGACGCCCTGACCCTGCGAGCCGGGCCAACAAATCGCTGGCCTGTGCACGATGATCGGCGCGGTTGCTTTCCGCCAGAGTGATCGCGCGGGCCAGCGCCCGGCGCTCGCCCTTCAAAATCCTGTCGCTGAGGCTGTCTGTCTGCATTCTTGTCCCGATCCTAGAGGCAGGAATAGTTGCCGCGCTCGGGGGGCGTTTGTCCAGACCGCAGGTCGCCGGAAATGCGATCAAAGCGAAAGCTGCGTCAATTCGTGCGTTGCTTGGCCATTCAGGGTTGGGCCCGCCGCCACGGTGTCACCAAAGCGCGCGCGGCGCGAGAACTGGACGACACCTGCATGATCGCGGATAAGAGCCGGATGACGATACGCCTGCCCATCTACGACGCCATTCCCGAACTGCTGGACAGATTGCGCGCGCAGGGCCGCGCGGTATTGCAGGCCCCACCGGGGGCGGGCAAGACCACGCGGGTTCCTCTGGCAATGCTCGAGGCGGGTCTGTGTGACGACAGGATCGTGATGCTGGAACCCCGGCGGCTGGCGGCACGGGCCGCGGCCGAACGGATGGCCGAGTCGTTGGGAGAACGCGCAGGCCAGACCGTGGGATACCGTGTGCGCGGCGAGGCGAAGGTTTCGAAAGACACCCGGATCGAGGTGGTGACCGAGGGCATCCTGACCCGGATGCTGCAATCCAACCCGGATCTGCCGGGAATTGGCGCAGTGATTTTCGATGAATTCCACGAACGATCTCTGAACGCCGATCTGGGGCTGGCCTTGTGCCTCGAGGTGATCGACGCATTGCGGGACGATCTGATCCTGCTGGCCATGTCAGCCACGCTGGATGCGGATCCCGTCGGCGCATTGATGGCGGCCCCTCTGGTCACATCGGACGGGCGCAGCTTTCCGGTTGAGACGCGCTGGCTGGATCGGCCAATGGGGCCGCAAGCGCGACGGTTGGATGCGTTGATCGATCTGGTGGTGCTGGCCGAGCGTGAGACGCGAAAATCCGGCGGCGGAATTCTGGTTTTCCTGCCGGGAGAGGGCGAAATCCGACGCGCCGAAAGCCTTTTGAACGGTCGGTTGCCCGACAGTTGCGTGGTGCGCCCGTTATTCGGAGCCATGCCCTTTGCGGCCCAGCGTGCGGCGATTGCCCCGGTGGAACATGGGCGCAAAGTCGTGCTGGCGACGTCGATTGCCGAAACCTCGCTGACGATCCCCGACATCAAGGTCGTGGTGGATATGGGACAGGCCCGGCGGGCTCGGTTCGATCCGGGATCGGGCATGTCCCGACTGGTGACCGAACGGGTGACCCGGGCCGAGGCCACACAGCGCGCGGGCCGGGCCGGACGGGTGGCCGAAGGGGTGTGCTACCGGCTCTGGTCGAAGGGGGAAGACGGTGCGCTGGCCGCCTACCCGCCTGCCGAGATCGAAGCGGCGGACCTGACCGGGCTGGCGTTGGAACTGTCCCTGTGGGGCGCTGACGCGGCCGATCTTGCCTTTCTGACTCCACCTCCCGAGGGGACGATAGCCGAGGCGCGGGCTTTGCTGTCAATGCTGGGCGCACTCGATACCAATGGGCGGATCACCGATCATGGGCGCGCCCTGGCGGCACTGCCCTTGCATCCCCGGCTGGGGCACATGCTTGTGCGGGCCGGTCCGAACGCCGCCCCGTTGGCGGCGTTGATGGCCGAGCGTGACCCCCTTCGCGGCGCACCGGTGGATATCACCCTGCGGCAAGAGGCGCTGCGCGATCCCCGGGCCTTTCAGCGCAACAGGGTCTGGCAGGTCAACATGGGCGCAGTGGATCGGATCAATGCCGAGACCAGACAGCTGCGGAAACAGGCCAAGGGCGACTCGGCCGAACTGAGCCCCGCCGCCATGGCTGCGCTGGCCTATCCTGACCGCATCGGGCAGCGGCGCAAGGGCGACGCGCCGCGCTATGTGCTTTCAGGGGGGAAAGGCGTTGTTCTGGACAGTGCGGATTCACTGGCCAACGCTCCGTTTCTGGTCGTCATCGACACGGATGGCAACCCGCGCGAGGCGAAGGTCCGGATGGCCACCCAGATTTCAGAACGCGACATCCGCGATCTGTTCGCGGATCAGATCGGCTGGGTCGAGACCTGCGCCTGGTCCAAACGCGAGCGGCGGGTCGTGTCACGGCGGCAAGAGCGGTTCGGCGCGATCACATTGGACGACCGCATATGGAAGGACGTCCCGGACGACGCCGTGGCCCGCGCGATGCTGGATGGGATACGCGATCTGGGCCTGCGGCTGGAGGGTGCCGCCGCGCGCCTGGCCGCCCGTGTCGAGCTGGTGCGCGCCGATGGCGTCGATCTGCCCGATTTTTCGGTCGCAGGCCTGATGGCCGACATGGAAGACTGGTTGCTGCCCATGCTGTCAGGGGTCAAAAGCGCCGAAGACTGGAAGAAATTCGACCTTTTGCCCGCCCTGCGCGCGCGGCTGGACTGGGCGCAGACGCAGGAACTGGACCGGCGCGCTCCGGGGTCATTTGAAACGCCGCTAGGGCGCAAGGTGCCAATTGACTACAGCACGGCCGTGCCGGAAATCTCGGTCCGCTTGCAGGAAGTGTTTGGCGTGACCCGACACCCGGCGATCGGCGGCCAGCCTTTGAAGATCACTCTGCTGTCACCAGCGCAGCGCCCGATTCAGATAACGCGTGACCTGCCCGGTTTCTGGGCAGGCTCTTACGCGGATGTACGCAAAGACATGAGGGCGCAATACCCCAAACACCCCTGGCCCGAAGATCCGACCCAGGCTGATCCCACGCTGAGGGCAAAACGCAGACGCGACTAGAGCCGTCAGCAAAGCCCGAGCCTTGCCCATAATCCACGAAACAACCCAGAAAAACCTCAAAAATCGGCCAAACCCGGCCAAAACTGGAAGGTTTAATTGAAACTCACCATTTCCGTTGTTAAGTCGTATCAACTTTGAAGGCATAGAGTAGACAGACAAAAAAACTGATGAATGCATGGCTGCAAAACATCTGGGAAGAGGTCGGACGACCGCTGTTCCTGCGCCCCCGACGGGTGCAGTTTGCGGCGTTGTGCACCCGCGTTCATGATGGGCAGGACCAGGTCCTTCTGATCACCAGCCGTGACACCAAACGCTGGATCATCCCGAAAGGCTGGCCCATCGATGGTTTGAGTGGCGCGGAAACAGCCCTTCAGGAAGCCTGGGAAGAAGCCGGGGTGCGCGCGGATGCGGTTCACGATGAACCCATCGGCCAATTCACCTACGACAAGATCCTCAAAGACGGATCGGCGCAACCGGTATTGACCAATGTCTACAGGATTTCGGTGCGTGCGCTGGCCGATGACTTTCCCGAGGCTGACCAGCGCGAGCGCAGCTGGTTTTCGCCGGCTGAAGCGGCCACTCTGGTGCAAGAGCCCGAGCTTCAGGCCTTGTTGCGCAGACTGTAAGGAATTCGCAACATTTCGATGGCACCCAGCTTGCCTGAGCATCCGGATACCGCTAGTGGCGCACGATCCTTCAATATCTGACCAAGTTCATGTCTGACACGAATCCGAAACCACGCTGGCAAACGTTGGACAGCGACCTGCATAGAATTTCGCGGGTCGAAACCGCCAACATCCATGTCGCGCGCCACCTGCTGGCACCGGGGGTCGCACTGGCCTTCATGGCGCTTGCCGGGCTGACGGCGGCGGTCCTGTTCGGTCGGGCGGATGGCAGCCATGTCGTGGTCGCGGCGGCCGCGTTCGGGGCCTATATGGCGATCAATGTCGGTGCCAATGACGTGGCCAACAACATGGGCCCAGCGGTCGGTGCAAATGTGCTGACCATGGGCGGCGCCATCATGATTGCCGCCATAGCCGAAAGCGCAGGTGCGTTGCTTGCGGGGGGTGACGTGGTCTCGACCATCTCCAAGGGGATTGTCGACCCCGCCTCGGTGCAAAACAGCGAGGTGTTCATCTGGGCCATGATGGCGGCGCTGATATCTTCGGCCATGTGGGTCAACCTGGCGACCTGGATCGGCGCTCCTGTGTCCACAACGCATTCAGTCGTGGGCGGGGTGATGGGTGCAGGCATTGCAGCAGCGGGCCTGAGCGCGGTGAGCTGGGGCACGATGAGTGCAATTGCAGCCAGCTGGGTGATTTCGCCGATACTCGGGGGGGCGGTTGCCGCGGCTTTTCTGGCGCTGATCAAGTCGAAAATCCAGAATCAGGACGACAAGATCGCCGCCGCGCGCAAATGGGTACCTGTCCTTTTGGCGGTGATGGCGGGGGCCTTTGCCACATATCTGTCCGTCAAAGGCCTGCAACGGATCGTGCATATCGACCCCAAGATGGCCCTGTTGATCGGGTTGGGCGTGGGGCTTCTGACCTGGTCCGTGACCGTCCCGTGGGTCAAGCGCAGATCCGAAGGGATGGAGAACCGGACCCGGTCGCTGAAAACGCTGTTTGGCCTGCCGCTTGTGATCTCGGCCACGTTCCTGAGCTTTGCCCACGGCGCAAATGACGTGGCCAATGCGGTCGGCCCGCTGGCCGCGATTGTCCACGCGGTCGAGTTCGGAGAGTTCGCCGCGAAAGTTCCAATACCGCTTTGGGTGATGATCATCGGAGCCTTCGGGATTTCCTTCGGTCTGTTCCTGTTCGGCCCCAGGCTGATCCGGATGGTGGGCCGCCAGATCACCAAGCTGAACCCGATACGCGCCTTTTGCGTCGCCCTGTCGGCGGCGATCACCGTGATTCTGGCCAGCTGGCTTGGCCTGCCGGTCAGTTCGACCCATATCGCCGTTGGAGCAGTTTTTGGCGTCGGCTTCTACCGCGAGTGGGATTCCGAGCGCCGGCGCAAACAGGGAAAGCTTCAACGCACAGCACAACACCTTGCCCCAGAAGAATACCGCCGTCGCAAGCTGGTACGGCGGTCGCATTTCATGACCATCGTGGCCGCGTGGGTAGTCACCGTGCCCGCCGCCGCAACCATGTCGGCCGTCATTTACTGGGTGCTGACCGCGTTCGCCTGAGGGATGACGTCAGAGCCGGATCTGTTCCGGCGACAACGGGTGATCGGGTGCATGTTTGATCAGGTCAGACACCTGCGTGCAGATGGGTGTCGGCACTCCGGTTTCGTGACCCATCCGGATGATGTGACCTTGCAGGCTGTCAATTTCCGTTTGCCGCTCAGCCATGAGGTCATAGGCCATGGACGTTCGCGCGCTCGGGTCGATTGTCAGCATCCGGGCCGCGATCCTGGTGAACAGCGGTGTCGGCAGCCGCAGAATATGCGGGGTCATCCATGCCGGAAGCGGTGTGGTCGAGGCTACGGGATGACCCGCCGCCTTGAGGACGGTCAGCGCCTCGGACATCTGATCCGCCATGAGATTGCGCCAGTCGCGGTTCATCAGCTGATCCACCAGCGTGAGGCCCGACAAGGCATTGAGCGCATTGTTCAGGTTGATCACCAACTTGCCCCATTGCACGGCTTCGATCTGGTCGCTGGACGTGACGGGAAGGTCTGCGCTGCTCAGCTGCGCGGCCAGATCACTAGCGCCGCTTTGGATGACGATCTCTCCGGACGTGGCCCGATGATAGGTGGCGGGGGCAGTCGGCACCACGTTGAACGGAACCATTCCGGCGCGTATGTCGCGCCCAGGAAGGGCATTGCGCAACGTCTCGGTGGCCTCGATCCCGTTCTGCCAGGACAGGACAGGCGCATCCCGGGGCGCAAAGGCGCCTATCTGCTCGGCCATATCCGATGTTGCGCCCGATTTGACCGTTACAATGACAAGTTCGGCCCGGCCTAGGCAGGCCGGATCTTCGCTGAGCACCAGAGATTCAGGCGGGACCGTGTAATCAAGGCCGTCGAAATCCGTAACCGTCAGCCGGCGCTCACGGATCGGGTCCAGCACATGCGCGCGCCCCAGCAGGGTCACGGAATGCCCCGACCGGGCCAGCAAGGCTCCGCAGAAGCAGCCAATGCTGCCCGCGCCAGCAAGGACAAGTTTCATGATACCCCCTCCGGTACACCCGAAAAGGATCACCGCAAACGTCCTGTGACACAAGCCCGCTTGCCCCCGACGTCACGCGTTAGCGGGCCAGCCGGGGTTTGGTGCGCTCAAGCTCTTTGGAAATAGGGATAAATTCCTGATCGTCACCCGGAGGCAGTTGAAATGCACCATTGGCCCAATCGGCGCTTTTCCACTCACGGGTTGCGGTTTCGATCTTTTCCTTCGAAGAGGAAACGAAATTCCACCAGATGTAGCGGTCTTCATTCAGGGTCGCTCCGCCCAGCAGCATCAGCCGCGCGCCCAGCGCACCGGCCTTGACAGACAGCTTGTCCCCGGGCCGGAACACCATCATGCGGCCCTCGTCAAACCTGTCACCCGCGATTTCGACCGAACCTTGCGTGACATAGACACCTCGATCTTCGTGGTCGTCAGGCAGAGGCAAAGACGCGCCGGGTTCCAATTGCACGTCGAGATAGAAGGTTTCGGACAGCATCGTGACCGGGCTGGTCTCACCATAAGCTGAACCCAGGATCAATCGGGCACTGACGCCTGCATCCTGAATATGCGGCAGCGCGGCCTGTTTGTGATGTTCGAAATCCGGGGCCATATCCTCATGCGCTTCGGGCAAGGCGATCCAGGTCTGAATGCCGAACAGGCTGTGTTTCCTGCCGCGTGTTTCGTCACTGGTGCGCTCGGAATGGGTGACACCACGCCCTGCTACCATCCAATTGACCTCGCCGGGATAGATCATCTGATGTGTGCCAAGGCTGTCACGGTGCTCGAATTCGCCCTGGTACAGATAGGTGACCGTGCCCAGTCCGATATGGGGGTGGGGCCGCACGTCGATGCCGCCTTCGGTGATGAATTCAGCGGGCCCCATTTGATCGAAAAATATGAAAGGGCCCACCAACTGTCGTTTTACCGAAGGCAACGCGCGGCGCACTTCGAACCCACCCAGGTCACGGGCACGCGGGACGATTAATGTGTCCAGCGCCGGATTCTCCGAGATGCAGTCCGGATTGTGTGTCGGGTTCCAACTCATTTCAGCTCTCCCTTCGTTGCAGATGGTCAGGCCACCCGCTTTCACTCAGGTAAGAAATAGCCACGCAAAGCAGCCCATAAAGTGCACAATCGCACAGATTAAGTGCGGCGCCGTTCCAATCAACGCGGCCAGAGTTGCGGGAAAAACGGCCCGTCAATCCGATCCCCCTCGCCATAGCCTGCCGCCTCGAACTGCGCGCGCTCGTCCTTGGCCCAGTCGCCGCGATACCGGATGACACCATCAGGTGCCGTCATGCGAAGGGTGAAGCGCCGCACCGTTTCCGACGGCGTGCTCGAGGACAACCCGCCATGCAGCGTGCGCATGTCGAAAAAGATACAATCCCCAAGCTCCAGATCCCATTGCAGCAACTCATACGCGCCGGGGTCGGCATTGACATCGGGTGGCGGGTGATAAGTCAGCCCGGCGACTTCGGTGGGCTCATAGCTGGGATGTCCATCGGCAAACCGCACACGCATGAACAGCTTGTCCCACAGGTGTGAGCCCTTCACGAATGCGATGCCGTTTTCCTTGGTCACGGGTTCCAGCGGCAGCCAAAGGACACACATCGTGCCTTCGAAGTCGAAGTAAGACAGGTCCTGATGGAAGGGCGGGCGCGAGGTCGAGCCGGCCTCGCGCAGGAACCAGTTGTCCATGACAAGGTTGATGGATGGCGCCCCCAGCAACCCGGCAGCAAGCGGTGCGCAGGGGGACTTATGAACGAATTCGTTGAATTGCGGGATTTTGTTCCAGGCCCAGTAGTCTTCGTAATAGCCCGGGGCGTTCGGATCCTTGGTATGACGGGTGAAATTATCGGTCGGCGTGTCAAGGTCGGCGTCGATACCTGCGCCCAGTAATGACAACCAGTCGGATGAGAATTTCGACCGCAGAACAACAGCACCATCGCGTTGGAAGGCGGCAATGTCTTCCTGTGTAACCAGATTTGCTGTCGTCATGGAATGATCATCCCGATGTGGTTCGGTGGCCCCAAGCATCGCACCACGCACCGCCAGAGGTCAAAGAGATTCGTTTCGACGATCCGGATTCACTCACAGAACCGTGAGGGCGCGGGGATCCAACCGCGCACGGCCTCGGATTTTGAAAGAAACATGCTATGTTTCAGATGGAAGCCGCAGACTGACAAGATTGGATCGCGTATTGGAGGTTTCTTGATGACAGATGCGTTGCTGTCCCGTCGTTCCCTGATCACCCAAGGTGTTGCCGTTTTGGCGACCGGCGCCACAGGGCTTTTGGTGCCTGCCCGCGCAGCCGGGATTGCGCCGACGCCTTCGATGCGGGGCGGATCGAACAACTATCGCCCCGGTGCGCCAATCGTGGACCGCATCGGTGGCGGCGGGTTCTGGATGACCGGCACCGTACGACGGGCGGGCGATGGCGCTCCCCTGCCCGGCCAGCGCATTCAGATCTGGGCCCATACCACAGAAGGGCACGAGCGTGACCCGCAAAGCCATGGGGCGACCTTGACGGATGAAAAGGGTGAATTCCGCCTGGAAATGCCGCAGATCGTTCCTGCATTCGGTCAACCGCACGGGCATCTGGCCTATGACAGCGGCGCGTTCGAAACCGTGTTCCTGCGGCCTGTGATGTCCAGTTCCAAAGACAAGACACTGGCTGCGCATTTCGTGTTGCAACCGCTCTGATCCCGGTGATCCGAACCGGTGTCATTTGGGCGACCCTGATCGCCGCCCTTGCCGTTCCTTTAATCGCTGCGGCAGGCAGCCCGTATCTTGCGTGGCGCGATCCAACCTATATCCTCGCCGGGTTTGCCGGAATTCTGAGCTTGGGCCTGCTGTTGCTGCAGCCGCTTCTGGCCGGAAGATACCTTCCGGGCTTGTCCGCAGTGATGAGCCGCCACATTCACCGCTGGATCGGTCTGACCCTGGTGCTGGCGATTGTGGTCCATGTCGCGGGGTTGTGGCTTACCAGCCCGCCGGATGTGGTGGATGCGTTGTTGTTCGTATCGCCAACGCCGTTCTCGGCCTGGGGTGTCATTGCTATGTGGACCGCTTTCGGGGCGGCCCTGTTAGGGGTCTTCCGCAAACGTCTGCGCCAGCGCTTTCGTCTTTGGCGGCTGAGCCACACTGCACTGGCCGGGGTGACGATCGTCGGCAGCCTTGTTCACGCCATGCTGATCGAAGGCACGATGGAGATCGTAACCAAAACAGCGCTTTGCGCACTGGTCCTCTTGGCGAGCGCAAGTACGCTCGCCAAATTGAAAGTGTGGGATATCCGTCGACGCCCTTAGACGCCCAGGCACCAGCGCATCACCGCCTTTTGTGCATGCAGACGGTTTTCGGCCTCATCAAAAATGACCGAGTTCGGTCCATCCATGACCTCGGAGGTCGCTTCTTCCTCGCGGTGGGCGGGCAGGCAATGCATGAACAGCGCATCCGGTTTGGCATGCGACATGAGTTCAGCATTGACCTGATATGGGCGCAGCATGTTGTGGCGGCGCTCTTTGGCCGACTGGGAATCATGCATCGAAACCCAGGTATCCGCGACGACGAGATCGGCGCCTTCCACCGCTTTGTGCGGATCCCTTTCGATCACGATTTTCGAACCTTTCTGGCGGGCAAACCCCATGAACTCTTCTTCCGGGTCAAGCTGAGCGGGGCCGGTGAAAGTCAGATCGAACCCGAATTGACCGGCGGCGTGCAGGAAGGAAGCGCAGACATTGTTGCCATCGCCGGTCCAGACCACCTTTTTGCCCGCGATGGGGCCACGATGTTCCTCGAATGTCAGAACGTCGGCCATGATCTGGCAGGGATGGGTGCGGTCGGTCAGGCCGTTGATCACCGGAACGTCCGAGTATTCGGCCATTTCGGTCAGGATGGTTTCATCAAAGGTGCGGATCATGATCATGTCGACATAGCGCGACAGCACGCGGGCGGTGTCGGCGATGGTTTCGCCGTGACCCAGCTGCATGTCCTTGCCGGACAGCACCATGGTCTGCCCGCCCATCTGGCGCACGCCCACATCGAAAGACACGCGCGTCCGCGTCGAAGGCTTTTCGAAGATCAGCGCCACCATGCGATCTTTCAGCGGCTGTTCGTCGTCAGGGGCGGCCTTGGGGCGGCCCAAACGCGCCTGCTTCATCACGCCCGCCTGATCGATCATGGCCCGCAGATCGGTGGAATCGGTTTTGTGTATATCAAGAAAATGGTTCATGTCGGTTCGTTTCCTGGCTGTCGGTTGCCGGGGGCGCTGCCCCCGGACCCCCGGAGTATTTGGGAAAAGATGAAAATCAGGCGGTTTGGAGCTGGGTCTCGATCTGCCGGGCGGCCTTGTCGAGACGGATCATGGCCTGAGCGATATCGTCCTCGGTCAGTGTGAGAGGCGGCAGAAGGCGGATCACGTTGTCGGCGGCGGGAACGGTGATGACGAGGTTGTCATAACCTGCATTGACCACGTCGATATTGGCAGGCTTGCACTTGAGGCCGAGCATCAGGCCTGATCCGCGCACCTCTTCGAACACGTCGGGGTGATCGGCGATCAGGGCTTCGAGCTTTTGGCGCAGCAGGCCTGCTTTGCGATTGACGCTTTCCAAAAAGGCAGGTGTTGCCACATGATCGATCACCGCACAGCCCACCGCGCAGCCCAGCGGGTTGCCGCCATAGGTCGAACCGTGGGTGCCCGCGGTCATGCCGGATGCCGCGTCCTCCGTCGCCAGCACGGCCCCCAGCGGGAAGCCGCCGCCGATGCCCTTGGCGACCATCATGATATCAGGGGTGATGCCGGCCCATTCATGGGCAAAGAGCTTGCCAGTCCGGCCGACGCCGCACTGGACTTCATCAAGGATCAGCAGCAGCCCGTTGTCGTCGCAGATCTGACGCAGCGCCTTGAGTTCGGCGTCGGGGACGGGGCGAATACCGCCCTCGCCTTGGATTGGCTCGATCAGGATCGCGGCGGTCTTGTCGGTGATGGCGTCGGTCACGCCGTCGAGGTCTCCGAAGGCCACATGCACGAAACCCGGCAGCAGAGGGCCGAAGCCCTTGGTCATTTTCTCGGACCCGGCAGCGGCGATGCCGGCTGACGACCGGCCGTGGAAGGAACCATCGAAAGTGATGATCTCGACCCGCTCGGGCTGAGCTTTGTCATGGAAATACTTGCGGGCCATTTTCACGGCCAGTTCGCAGGATTCCGTGCCGGAGTTCGTGAAGAAAACCGTATCGGCAAAACTGTGTTCCACCAGCTTGTCAGCCAAGGCCTGTTGCTGAGGAATGTTGTACAGGTTCGAGACATGCCACAGCGCATGGGCCTGGTCAGTCAGCGCGGCCACCAATGCCGGATGGGCGTGGCCCAGCGCGTTCACGGCGATCCCTGCGCCGAGATCCAAGAAACGTCGGCCATCCGCCTCGGTCAGCCAGGCGCCTTCGCCCTTCACGAAGGTCAGGGGCGCACGGTTATAGGTCGGCAGAACGGACGGGATCATGGGATCATCCTTTTCAGGTAGTATGAGCCTCGTGAGTGATACACGAAGGCCCTGTTCGTCAACAATTTTGGTGAGGTCTGTGCCGATTTGCCGGGCACACGAGATCAAACAGGCCGGTTACGCAAAGATGCGTCGGCGTCGGAGCAGTTGGATATGCACATGTTTGATCATGGCTGACCGTATAGCGATGCTTGCGCAGGTTGGAAAGCCAGTATTTTGCAGGGATCGAGTTTTGCCCTTGCCAAAGCCTGTGCAACCGCGCACCGCTTGGCCATGTTCGAACCCAAGCACCACAATCCACAGCTTGCCGCTGCGCTGATTTTTGTCGCCACCGCCTTTATCGCGGCGACGACGCTGCTGGCCAAGGCACTGGGGACGGATGCGTTGGGCCCGCCCTTGCACGCCATGCAGATCAGTCACGGGCGGTTTCTGTTTGCCCTGCTGGCGATTGTGCTGGCGGTTGCAGCTTTGCGGCCCCGGTTGGTGCGGCCCCATTGGGGGCTTCACGTCGGTCGGACCAGTTTTGGCTGGGTGGGGGTGACATTGATGTTCGCATCGGTTGCCTTCATTCCGATGGCGGATGCGACGGCCATATCCTTTCTGAACCCTGTCTTTGGTATGGTGCTGGCCATTCCGCTGCTGCACGAACGGGTTGGTCCTTGGCGCTGGCTGGCGGCGGCTGTCGCCTTGACGGGCGCGATGATCCTGCTGCGCCCGACCCCCGCCAGCTTTCAGCCCGCCGCCCTTCTGGCGCTGGCGGCGGCTGCGCTGATCGGGATGGAGCTGATTTTCATCAAAAAGCTGTCCAGGCGCGAGCCACCGATGCAGATCCTGCTGATCAACAACGCGATGGGTTTGCTGATCGCCACTTTGGCCGTCAGCTTCGTCTTTCAGATGCCGACCCCGCAGCAGTGGGCCGCATTGGTGGGAATCGGCGTTCTGATGGCCTGCGCCCAGGCCTGTTTCGTCAACGGCATGGCGCGGGCGGATGCATCCTTTGTGGCCCCGATCAGCTATGCCACGCTGATCTTTGCCGCCCTTTACGATTTTGCGGTCTTTGATGTGATCCCCGACTGGATCAGTCTGGTCGGATCTGCGACCATCCTGGCCGGCGGGCTGATCCTGGTCTGGCGAGAGGCGGTGCGGCGCCGCGCCTGAGAGCCTGCCCCGCACGGCGGGAACGGGTGCGTCTGCATCCCAGCCCGTGCAACCGGCCGCGATGGCCGGGCCGCGCTAAGCCTTGAGGCGATATCCGGTGCGCAGCATCAGCCAGGTGATGGCTCCGATCACGAGTGTCGCAAACGTACAGACCGCCATCCCCAGCCACGGAGAGCTGTCGGACACTCCGATCATTCCATAGCGCAAACCATCGATCAGATAGAACACCGGGTTCAGGTGGGTCAGGCGGTTCAGCACGGGCGGCAGCGCCTCGACCGAGTAGAACGTGCCCGACAGGAAGGCCAGCGGCGTGACGATAAAGTTGGTGATCGCGGCCATCTGATCAAACTTGTTGGCGAAGATACCGGCAAGCAGGCCCAACGCGCCCATGAATGCCCCACCCAGAACAACAAAGGTCAGCGCGATCAGGGGGTGCTGAGGCGCAATGGAGAGCAAGACCAGGAACGCAATCGAGATCACCAGGGCAATCATCACGCCTCGGGCAATGCCACCCGCGAGGTAACCCAGCAGAATCTCGAGCGGTGACAGCGGTGGCATCAAAGTATCGACGATATTGCCCTGCACCTTGGCGATCACCATCGAGGACGAAGTATTGGCAAAGGCATTCTGGATCACCGTCATCATCATGATCCCTGGCGCCAGAAACATCAAAAACGGCACACCCATGACATCGGGCCGGCTGGGTCCGATGGCGATGGTGAAGATCAACAGGAACAGCCCCGCCGTAACCAGAGGTGCCAGAACCGTCTGCGTCCAGACGGCCAGAAAACGCAGGGTTTCGCGCTGCGCCAGCGTGTACAGGCCCATCCAGTTGACTGCTCCGAAGCGACGCGCGGTCTGATCTGCGGGATTTTGCATGATTTGCCCTCGAGCTGATTCGAAGACAGCTTGTAACTCGGGCAGCAGTGTTTAGAATAGGGGGCTGAGACGAATTCCCAAGGCGGCCCGAATCCGGGGCCGCTTTCCGCTTTTGAAAGGCTAACGATGTCCTGGACAGACGAGCGTGTTGAACTGCTGAAGAAGATGTGGGGCGAAGGCCAGTCGGCCAGCCAGATTGCCAAGGAACTGGGCGGCGTGACCCGCAATGCGGTGATCGGCAAGGTGCACCGCCTGGGCCTATCGAACCGGACGGCAGGCGCATCCCCGGCCAAGGCGGAACCGAAAGAAAAACCGACGCCCGCCCCCAAGGCCGAGGCCAAGCCCAAACCTGCACCCAAGACCGAACCGGCGCGTCCGGCCCCGGCCCCGACCGCCGAGGCGAAACCGGTCGTTCCGGCCCGCCGTCAGATCATCCCCGCCGGTCAGCCGCTGCCACCGCAGCCATCGGCCAACGAGATCAGCCCCGAGGCGCTGGCCAAGGTCAACGAGGTTGAAAAGAAAGCCAAGAAGCTGACTTTGATGGAATTGACCGAGAAGACCTGCAAATGGCCAGTGGGCGACCCCGCGACCGAGGATTTCTGGTTCTGCGGCCTTCCGGTTGAGGCGGGCAAACCCTATTGCGAGGCGCATGTGGGCGTGGCCTTCCAGCCGATGAGCTCGCGCAGGGATCGTCGGCGGTAATTGCGAACACAAGAACCTAAATCATGTCTATGGAACGTGAAAAGGGCGCAGGCATTTCGCCACGCCTCTTACCGGAGGCGTTGCATAGTCAAGAGCGACGCAAGGCGTAACGGGTTCTTACAAAGAAAACACCCTCGCTGAATGCTGCGAGGGTGTTTTAGTTCGGAGCGTCAGCTTTGCGGACTTAGCGAACTTCCGCGGCACCTGTCCCAATGGCGGCTTTCGGTCAGAGTAACCACTTAGGTTAACTGTACTAGACAATTGAGGCAATTCATAAGCTGATAACTTTCCATCAACCGAGATTTGTACTTTTCTTTTTTTCAGAATGCGTCTTACACGATGCAATCAAAGCAGTCCCGTGTCGGCGAGTTGCTACACGCTGGGAAGTGTCCATGGCTGGGCGAGTAGCTTCGGCTGGGCGTCTTGCATGCAATTATGCGCTATTGAAAAACTCTCTTTCGTTTATAGATCGGGCTTGATTCAACGGAGCATCCATTAGAGTTCCTAATATGAACACCAGTTTGTTGGTATTGATAGTAGTAGTGTCGCAACTCCTCTCCTGAACAGTTGTCGTTTACATCGTCTGTGCCCAATACCCAAAGACTGCCACCTAATGAAAAGAATTGAGCACTATCTGAAAACTCGGATACATCACCGCGTATGTAGCTGTCCGTCATAGCACGAATACCCCCATTCCATTCACTGAATGTCAGCTCTCGAAAACCACCGTTTCTAAAGATCGCAAATTCAAACTGCCCTACCTCCCGATCAATTAACGCCAGCCCGCCTTGTCTCTCCTGCTCAAGGGCCAACATTATGCGTTTGAACGTTCGCTCGTCCTGAATCCATGGGTTATGAAGTTGTTCTAGAAGCTGCGTCACATCTTCCAGCTGTTTTGCAGTCGTGGCGATCTCACCCACTGCGCCCACCGCAGCATCTCTTGCTTGACTTGCCGAGGCACTTGCAGCTTCCGCATTATCAATAGCGGAGCGGAGCCTGTTCAACTCAACGCCCTGCTCTACTGCGCACTCAAGAACCTTGTTTACCTTGTTGGTAGCCGTCGTTTCACTTGGTAAAGCATTCAATTCATCCCAACAATCGGCACTACTCTCGGTCGCAAAAAAGACTGATATTAAGAGCGCTAGGGCTCCACACCACCTCTTGAAAGACATAGGTCGAGTTCCTCCAATGTAAGAACGTCTGGATCACAAATTGCTCGTTCTGTAAAAAACGAATAATACTTGATTATCGGCGCCAATGGACTTTGATCGTCAATAAATACAGCGAGAGCTTCGTTTGCCACCACAATCAGGCCGAATATTGCGGCGACGCCCTCTACCCAAAATAGCCAAGTTGGTTGCCTTTTATCCGACAAATCTAATCCATTTTTCAATACCTACTCTCGTATTTTGACACATAACCATAAAACCTCCAAACGCAATCGCCTTGCCTCGAACCTAAATTAAGATCAGAAAACGGACCTTCGGAGGGCGTGTGAAGCCTGGTAAAGTGGGCTCGAACCTGACATTGAAGTGCCGGTGATCTTGGAGTCACTGACACATGGTAGCCTTTCACTGCGCGGGATGTGTCGGTAGGTTCGGCATCGCCACCCAGCCCGGTAATTTATCCGGCGAAACTGAAACATGCAGGCGTTCTGACGGGTCCTGCCCGACCTTGCGGTGCTTTCGCAGCAGGAAAATCTTGCCCCAGCCGCGCCATGTGCCAACCGACGGCGCATGGGGGTCAATGGGAAACCGATCGCGCCAGCCGTCGGGCAAAGGCAGACCGTGCAATTCCGCCTTGTCCAGTATCCAGATCAGGGAAATGTTGCTCAGCGGCCGCGCCTCTTCGTAGCCGTTCAATTGGCCACCTATGTCGCCATGGGTTCCACGGAACCAGACCTGCTCCACATGGCCCTTGAACTCGGGCGTGCAGGTCCACAGAACTGGTTCGAACACTTCGCGCGTCTCATCCAGCGCCAAAGCGTGATACCCGTGGCGGGTGACTGGGCCCAACTGATGATTGTGAAATGCGTGCTTCTCTTCGGCCCAGCGCCACAGCAGCGGCAGACGCAAACCCAGCGCCTTGACCGTGTCCCAGGCGCCGATCATCTCGATCTCGACGCCGTCGTGGCAGAAACGTCGGCGGAATTCGCTGGCGGCGATGCCGTCTGGATTGCATTCATAGTGGCGATACGCTTGCAGTATGTTTCGCTCGGTGGCGTGTTCCGCCGTGAGCAGGCCGATCATGTCGATCACGCCGGCCAGACTGCGCACGCCATAGGCACCGCGCGAATAGCCGATGAAAAAGATCTTGTCGCCCGGCTTGTAGCGGGACGCCAAATACCCATAGGCGCGACGGATCTGGCGGTTGATGCCCCGGCCCATCATCACGTCCAGCGAGGACTTCCAGCTTTCCCACTGCACGCCGGCCTCGTAGAACACCGAAACCTTGCTGCCCATCTCGCAGCACAGGCGAAATGTCTGACCGGCATGGGTTTCAAACCCCGGTTCCAGAGTGGACATGGTGCCATCAAGAATGATGACATGGCTGATCGGTTCGCGGTGCCGCGTCTCGGCGGAATGCTCGGACCGCAAAGGGCGCCCGAGCCATCCCAGTACCTTTCTACTCAGCCGCGACAGATTCATGCGTCAGCAATTCCCATACTTTGTGAGGTGTGAAAGGCATGTCCGCCTGCCGCACCCCGTGGTCCCAGAGCGCATCCTGAACCGCGTTTGCCACAGCGGCCAGCGCGCCCACGGTGCCAGCCTCGCCACACCCTTTCATCCCCATCGGGTTCGAGGTTGACGGAACCGGCGCCGAGGTAAACTTAATCATGGGTATGTCGGTTGCACGGGGCAAGGCGTAATCCATAAACGAAGCCGTGAGCAGTTGCCCATGTGCATCGTGCACGACATGTTCTGTCAGGGCCTGGCCGATACCCTGCACCACCCCGCCATGCACCTGCCCTTCGGCCAGCATCGGATTGATAAGATTGCCAAAATCGTCAACCACCGTGTAGCGGTCCACCCGGGTTTCGCCGGTGCAAGAATCGATCACGACTTCGGCAACATGCGCGCCGTTCGGGTAGCTGCGCGCATCTAGATTGGCGCGGGCCTCATGTTGCAGCAGATCCGTTCGACCATCGGCACGCGCCATCTCGGCGGCTTCGGTCAGGGTCGGCGTCAGGTTGGAGCCCGGCGCTCGGAATGTCTCGTGGTCAAAACTCACATCATTTTCCTCGACCCCCATCTTATCGGCAAGATAAGGCGTGAATGCGGCGATCATCTTGTCAATCGTGGCCAGGGCGGCCGTGCTTTGCACCGTGACCGAGCGGGACCCGCCAGTGCCGCCGCCATGTGCGAGCCGGTCGGTATCGCCCTGAATGACGGTGATCTTGTCCATGGGGATACCCGTCTGATCTGACAGGAACTGGGCGTAGACCGTCTCATGCCCCTGCCCGTTCGATTGTGTGCCGACGTAAAGATTCACCGTTCCATCCTCGCAAAACGCGACCTTAGCGTTTTCGGAAGGGTCCCCCAAAATGCTTTCGATATAGTAACAGAGACCCTGCCCCCGGATCAGACCGCGTTCGGCATCCGCAGCTTTGCGGGCCTCGAACCCTGTGGTCTGGTCGGCCGCACGGGTGAGAACCATGTCGAAGTCGCCGACATCATACGTTTCGCCGGTGGAAGTGGTGTAGGGGAAATCGCCGGGGCGGATGAAATTCTTGCGCCGCAGTTCCCATGGGTCAACGCCCAGTTCACGCGCGGCGCGGTCCATCGCGCGTTCAAGCACGTAAATCGCCTCGGGGCGGCCCGCACCGCGATACGCATCCACCTGCGTCGTGTTCGTATAGAAGCCTTCGACCCGCAAATATGTGGTCTGGACATCATAGACACCCATCAGCACTTTGCTGAACAGGCTGGTCTGGATCGCCTGACCGAAGTGGCTGTTGTATGCGCCAAGGTTCACCTTGCTGTGGACGCGATAGGCGGTGATCTTGTGATCGGCGTCAAAGGCCAGCTCGGCCAGCGAGGTCAGATCGCGGCCATGATGATCAGACAGCATCGCCTCGGACCGGTCGGACATCCAGTGCACCGGCTGACCCAGCTTCATCGCCGCTACGGAGGCGCAGAAATATTCAGGGTATGGCATCACTTTCATACCGAAACCACCACCCACATCCGGGGTCGTAACGCGTATGTCGTCCGCATCCAGTTTCAGTTTTTGCGCCAGTTGGGCCTTCATCGCCCATACGCCTTGACCTCCGTAAGAGAAATGCAGGCGCCCCTCGGACCAGTTCGCCTGACATCCGCGCGGCTCCAGCGAACTGATGATGACCCTGTTGTCGGCGACGTTCAGCGACACCGTATGCGCGGCCGCCTGAAAGGCAGCCTGGGTCGCTGTTTCGTCGCCCAGCCCCCAATCGAACGCACGGTTCTCGGGCGCCTCCGCGTGCAGGATCTCGCCCCCGGCCTCGACGTCCAACTTGGCCGGGCGCTCTTGCGTATCCATCCAGATCAATTCAACCGCGTCCTGCGCCTGCGTCAGGGTATCCGCAATGACAACTGCCACCGGCTCGCCCACGAAACGCACGCGATCCCTGGCCAGCATGTGCCGATCGGGCGCAGCGGCCCTGGACCCATCCCGGTTCTGCAAGACCGCCGCATTCAGCACCGTGTCGATGCCTGACGCGGCCAGATCGTCCAGAGTCATGACCAGCCGAACACCGTCGGCAACCCGCGCGGCCTCGACATCCAGAGAGGTGATATTACCATGCGCCACCGGGCTGCGGAAGAATGCGGCAAACAAAGCGTTCCCGGGCACCGCATCGTCCATGTAACGCCCCTGCCCGGTCAGGAACCGTTGATCCTCGGTCCGTTTCACCGGCTGGCTTCTGCCGAACTTTTCCATGGGTGGCCCTCCTGCGCGATATCAGGGGCGAGCCTAGCCCGCGACCCGGCGATGTCCAGCAGGGTTCACCGAAATTCGTTTGCGCGCAAAGGATGTTCGGCTAGCCTTGGGCCATGAGCTGGACGCATGATACCGTTTTTCCCTTCTCTGCCCCGATGACCAGCGGGCAGTCGACCACACATGACGTTTATGTCGGCGGCGAAGGCCCACCGATCCTGATCCTTCAGGAACTGCCAGGGATCGGGCCCGAAACGCTGGCGTTGTCCGCCAAGCTCAACGCATCCGGCTTTCGCGTCTACCTGCCTCATTTGTTTGGAACCTATGGCAAGGTTGAAATGGCCAAGAACATGGCCCGGTTGTTCTGCGTGCGGCGCGAGTTCAACATTTTCGCCCGCGGCAGGCAGAGCCCCATTGCAGGATGGATGCGCGCCCTGACCCGTGAGATCAAGCAACGCGAAAACAGCGCCGGTGTGGGCGTCATCGGCATGTGCCTGACCGGCAGTTTCGCCCTTACCCTCATGGCCGAAGACGCCGTTCTGGGCGGGGTAGCCAGCCAACCTGCGCTGCCGATCCTCGGGGGCCGCCATCTGCATATGAGCGCTGAAGATATCGGCGCGGCCTCTGCGGGTATGGCCGCGAAAGGCCCCGGTCTGGCGATGCGGTATTCCGAAGACAAGCTTGCACCCAAGAAACAGATGCGGGCGCTTGAACAGGCATTCGGCAATCTGCTGGAAACCATCGAATATCCCGGCAAGGATCATTCGCTGCTGACGCTGGATTTCCATGAACCCGCCTATCAACGCGTTGACGCCTATTTCAAAGCACGCTTTGGCATGGCGTAGGCGCGCTAGGCCTTTCCCTTGCCGCGCGCATTCGCTATTGCAGGCGCTGACCCGAATTTGTTGACGCAGGACGCATCCCATGGCGATGGAAAAGACATTCAACGCGGCCGAGGCCGAGGCCCGGATCTACAAGGCCTGGGAACAGGCCGGAGCCTTCAAGGCAGGCGCGAACAAATCGCGCGACGAGAGCTTTTGCATCATGATCCCGCCGCCGAACGTGACCGGCGCGCTGCATGTGGGCCACGCGTTCAACAACACCCTACAGGACATCCTGATCCGCTGGCACCGCATGCGTGGCTTTGACACGTTGTGGCAGCCCGGCCAGGACCACGCCGGCATCGCAACCCAGATGCAGGTCGAAAAGATGCTGGCCGCCACCCAACAACCCAGCCGCAACGAATTGGGCCGCGAAAAGTTTCTGGAGAAAGTCTGGGAATGGAAGGGTGAATACGGCGGCACCATCATCGAGCAGCTGAAGCGCCTCGGCTCCTCCTGCGACTGGTCGCGCAACGCCTTTACCATGGCCGGCGCGGCGGGCGACCCGCGCACGGGCCACGAAAACAGCCCCAACTTCCACGACGCGGTGATCAAGGTTTTTGTCGACATGTACGACAAAGGCCTGATCTACCGCGGCAAGCGGCTGGTCAACTGGGACCCGCATTTCGAAACCGCGATTTCGGACCTCGAGGTCGAGAATATCGAGGTCGCCGGCCACATGTGGCACTTCAAATACCCTTTGGCGGGCGGTGAGACATATGAGTATTTGGAAAAAGATGAAGATGGGAATGTGATCTTCCGCGAGGAGCGTGATTATATTTCCATCGCCACCACCCGCCCCGAAACCATGCTGGGCGACGGCGCGGTTGCGGTGCACCCCTCGGACGAACGCTATGCGCCGATCGTCGGCAAGCTGTGCGAAATCCCGGTTGGTCCGAAAGAGCATCGCCGCCAGATCCCGATCATCACCGATGACTACCCTGACCCGAATTTCGGCTCGGGCGCGGTGAAGATCACCGGCGCGCATGACTTCAACGACAACATGGTCGCCAAACGCGGCGGCATTCCGATGTACCGCCTGATGGACACCAAGGGCGCGATGCGGGCCGATGGGGCCCCTTATGCCGAAGAGGCAGGCAAGGCGCAGGACTATGCGCGTGGGCGCGCGTTCACCGAGAACGAAATCGACGCGATCAATCTGGTGCCGGATCATCTGCGCGGCCTCGACCGGTTCGAAGCGCGGGCCAAGGTGGTGGAAGAGATCACGGCTGATGGTCTGGCTGTGATGACCCGCGCGGATGATCCGCGCCTGGGATCAACCGCTTTGAAGCCGGATCAGGAAGGCGCCGACACGCTGGTGCCGCTGGTCGAAAGCAAACCGATCATGCAGCCCTTCGGCGACCGGTCGAAGGTGGTGATCGAGCCGATGTTCACCGATCAGTGGTTCGTCGATGCCGCCAAGGTCGTCGGCCCCGCGCTGGACGCGGTCAAGGACGGCACGGTCAAGATCATCCCCGAGTCGGGCGAGAAGACCTATTACCACTGGCTGGAAAATATCGAGCCCTGGTGTATCAGCCGCCAACTGTGGTGGGGGCATCAGATTCCGGTTTGGTATGGTCTCGACCTGTCGGCAGAAGACTTCATTGACGACGAGAATGATGGCGACCTTGATCTGGTTGAATTGGGTCGTTTGCTGAACGAAGGCGGCATGCTGCACCGTGGCAATGTCATGGAATGTGCCGCGAGCTTTGAGGCCGTTACCGAAAAGTTCCTGGACGACAATGCGGACATTCCCAGCCCTCTGAGCCACGCGACCGTGATCGAAGTCGCCGACAAGCAGGAGGCGATCCATCGGTTCGCCGAAAGCCTTGCGCAGTACGCCGTTGATCAGGATCCGACCAAGCTGGTCTATCCGGTTTGGCGCGACCCGGATGTGCTGGATACCTGGTTCTCCTCCGGCCTGTGGCCAATCGGCACGCTGGGCTGGCCCGAACAGACCGAGGAGTTGCAGCGCTACTTCCCCACCGATGTTCTGATCACCGGTTTCGATATCCTGTTCTTCTGGGTCGCCCGGATGATGATGATGCAGCTGGCCGTGGTCGATCAAATCCCGTTCCACACCGTCTATCTGCACCAGCTCGTCCGCGACGAGAAGGGCAAGAAGATGTCCAAGACCACCGGCAACGTCATCGACCCGCTCGAAATCGTGGACGAGTTCGGCGCCGACGCGCTGCGCTTTACCAACGCGTCGATGGCGGCCATCGGCGGCGTGCTGAAACTGTCCCGCGAGCGCATCACCGGCTATCGAAACTTTGGCACCAAGCTGTGGAACGCCGTCCGCTTTGCCGAGATGAACGAGGTCTTTACCGACGCCGTCCCGCAACTGGACGTGGCCGAGTTGCAGCCCAAGGCCGCCGTGAACCGCTGGATCATCGGCGAAACCGCCCGGGTGCGCGAAGAGGTCGACGCGGCGCTGGACAGCTACCGCTTCAACGACGCGGCGAACGGGCTTTATGCCTTTGTCTGGGGCAAGGTCTGTGACTGGTATGTGGAACTGTCCAAACCTTTGCTGCAAGGCGATGACGCCGAGGCCCAGGCTGAAACCCGCGAAACCATGCGCTGGGTTCTGGATCAGTGCCTGGTCCTGCTGCACCCGATCATGCCCTTCATCACCGAGGAACTGTGGGGCCTGACCGGCGCGAGGCCCAAGATGCTGGTGCATGCCGACTGGCCCAGCTATGCCGCCGCCGATCTGGTCGATGCCGACGCGGACCGCGAAATGAACTGGGTGATCTCGGTGATCGAGAACACCCGTTCGGCCCGCGCCCAGATGCGTGTTCCGGCCGGTCTGTACGTGCCGATGCTGGTGACCGAGATCGACGCCCACGGCCAGGCCGCCTGGGACCGGAACGAGGCGCTGATCAAGCGACTGGCCCGGATCGACAGCCTGACCAAAGCCGACACGCTGCCCAAGGGCACCATCTCGATTGCGGCGCCCGGCGCGTCCTTTGGCCTGCCGCTGGCGGATATCATCGACATCGGCGCGGAAAAGGAACGGCTGGAAAAGGCCAAGGGAAAGCTGGCCAAGGAACTTGGTGGCCTGCGCGGCCGTCTGAACAACCCGAAATTCGTGGCCTCGGCCCCCGCAGAGGTCGTGGAAGAGGCCAAAGCCAACCTCGCCGCCCGCGAAGAGGAAGAGGCGAAACTGAACGAGGCGCTGGCCCGACTGACCGAAATCGCCTGATCTTCATCTTTTCACAAATACTCAAATCCGGAACCCCGCCGCGGCCACAACGGCGGGGTTTTCTTTTGCACGCTCGGGCCTTGCCCGACCCTGCCCCTGCTTGTTAGCAATCAGCGAACACATTTCTCCGAGGCCGTCATGACGCACAATGCCCCACCGCTCCAGACAGTCTCGACCGGGCTGGTTGTGGCAATCGTCGGTTTTTTCAGCTCTTTCCCGATCGTCTTGCAGGGGTTGGCGGCGATGGGCGCGTCCCCGGCGCAGGCGGCGTCCGGATTGATGATGGCGGCGATCGCCATGGGCCTGACCGCCATCGTGCTGAGCCTGTGGTACCGACAGCCGATCAGCGTGGCCTGGTCCACGCCGGGTGCGGCCCTGCTGGCGGTTTCCGCCACACCTGCACTGGGGTTCGCCGAAGCGACAGGCGCGTTCCTTTGTGCAGGGGCTTTGACCGTGTTGGCCGGGCTGTGGCGACCATTGGGGCGCATGGCTGCGGCGATACCGACGACCCTGGCGCAGGCCATGTTGGGGGGCGTGTTGCTGCCGCTTTGCATATTGCCCTTTCAGGCGGCAGTTGACCTGCCGTGGCAAGCGCTGCCGGTAATTCTGACATGGTTCATCGCCGGCCGGATCAACCGCCTGTTTGCCGTTCCGGCCGCGGTCGTGGCAGCGGCAGCCGTCGTGGTCCTGAACGCCGGGGACGCGTCGCTGACGCCGACGCAATGGATCGCGGCTCCGGTCTGGACCACGCCCAGCTTCTCTGTGGCTTCGGTCGTCGGGATTGCCGTGCCGCTGTCCATCGTCACGATGGCGACCCAGAACATCCCCGGCATCGCTGTGATCCGCAGCTTTGGCTATGCGCCGCAAACCGGCAAACTGTTCTCGTCCGTGGGCATTTCCAGCATCTTGTCCTCTCCGTTCGGTGCCCCCGCCACCTGCCTTGCGGCGATCACCGCTGCGATGTGCGCGAACGAGGACAGCCACCCCGACCCCGCGCAACGCTATTGGTCTGCCGTGATGGGTGGATTGTTCTATTGCCTGTTCGGGGTGTTCGCCGTGGCGATTACCGGGTTCGCCATTCATGCCGATCCACTGTTGATGGGCACGCTGACCGGTGTAGCGCTGATCGGGGTGATGGCCAATGCCACATCCGCCGCGCTGGAAGTTCCGGCCGAGCGCGAAGCGGCCATCCTGACCTTTGCCATCACTGCATCAGGGATCACCGCGTTCGGGCTTGGTGCGGCGGTCTGGGGCTTGCTGGCAGGCGGGATGGCCTATCTTGTGAAACAACGCTTTCGGTGAACGGGTTCAAACCGCACTTCAAAGCAAGTATGAAGAGGCCATGTTTGGAGCGTTGGGAAAACTGGTCGAGCGCCAGATCAAGAAAGCCCAGTCCGAGGGTCAGTTGCAGGGCCTCGAGGGCGAAGGCCAACCACTGCCTGACCGGTCATCCGAGGCATTGAGCGATCCGGCCACCGCCGCCGGCCATCGGATCATGGCGCAGGCAGGCGTGTTGCCGGAAGAATTCGACATCAAAAAGCAGCTCGACACAGCGCGGCAGGACTATGCGACCCTGACGGACCCGGCAAAGCGCAAAGCCGCGATGGCTCGTATCGCCGATCTGTAAATGCGCTACAACATGGCCCGCGACGCACGGCGGGCCTTCATGCGGTGATCATTTGAACTCGGGCTTGCGGCCCTGCATCTGCGCCATGACAACTTCCATCTGGTCGGGTTTGCCTATCAGTTCCACCTGCTCAGCGGATTCCGCCATCAGAACGTCTGCGCGGGACTGAGTTTCAGCGACCTCGATCAGACGCTTGGCGGCACGGATGGCCGAAGGGCTTTGACCCGCGATGTTTTCGGCAATGGCCAACGCTTCGGTCAGCGGATCGTCTGACAATTGCGTCACAAGGCCCCACTCCGCCGCCTGCGGCGCACGGATCGGGCGGGCCGTATAGGTCAGCAGCCGCAGCACGTCCGACCGGACCAGCCGAGGCAGCAGAACCATGCCGCCCATGTCGGGAATGATGCCCCATTTCATCTCCATCACGGCCAGTTTCGCCTCGGGATGCGCGATACGGATATCCGCGCCCAGCGCGATTTGCAGGCCACCGCCATAAGCCACGCCCTGAATTGCGCAGATCACCGGAACCGGTACGCGACGCCAGATCAACGCCAGTTCCTGCATCTCGTTGGCGTCTTCATGGCTGCGGGTCATCAGCCATTCCGTGGGGTCCATGTGGGCCATCTTGGCAAAGCTTGCCATGTCGAGCCCGGCGCAAAAGCTTTTGCCTTCGCCGGACAGGACCACGGCACGGGCATCCGACGCGGCGACCTCTTGCCCGGCGGACAAAAGTGCCTTGATCATTGCATCATCCAGCGCATTCATCTTGTCGCCTCGGGTCAGTGTGACATGGGCAACGTGGTCTTGATAGGCAACGGATACGCGTGACATGGAGGACCTCCGGTAATTCAATCGTGACAAACATGCCCGGACAGACTGAGGAATACCACTGCGACGTCAGGGCATGTCGGTGACAGGCATTCGCCCGAACCACGGGGAATCGAGGGTCATGACATAGAACTGATCCCCCGCAATCTTGCCCCCGGTCGTGATGCCCAGGCGGCCTTGCGGGTCCTGTAGCGTGCGCAGGATCGTACCGTCGCCATCGAACTGCACCATCATGCCACGATGGATCGGCGCGGGGCGTACTGCCGGACCCAATCGCCAGATCACCTTGCGCAGGAACGGGTACGGCATCAGCGCCTCGGACGGGACACGCGGGCTGGCGAAGGCCATCCAATAGGTGCCGTCGCCCTGAGCCTCGAGGTTGTCGGGATAGCCGGGCAGGTTTTCCAGCAGGATCTCCTGCCGCCCTGCATTTGGTCCGGTCAGCCACAGCTTGTGCACGCGCGCGCGACCTGTTTCCGCGATCAGCAGAAAATCCTCGTCAGGTGAAAGCGCGACACCGTTGGTATAGACAAAGCCCTCGGTGATTTTCTCGGTGCGGCCGTCGGGTGTGCGACGCGCGACGTAACCCGTATCGGACTGTTCCCAGATGGTGAGGACAGAGGTCGGTTTGGTCCCGCCCATGGTTTCAGGATCGAAGCGGTCAGATGAATTCGAGAAGTAGATCGTGCCATCCTGCGCCACGTCCAACTGGTTGGCGTAGATCACCGGCGCGCCGTTGATGTCACTCACCACCCTTTCCAACGTGCCCGGACCGGTCCAGCGCATCACGCCCCGATAGCTGTCGGCGATGTAAAGCGCGCCATCCGGTCCGGCCTTGAGGCCCAGCGGACGCCCGCCAAGCTGGTCAACCTCGACCGGTTCCGCCCCGTCGATGCGGTAAAGGGTACCTGACAGGCTGGTTGTGTAGATCGCCCCATCTGGCATGACGGCGATGTCTTCGGGCCCGATCTCTTGACCCGGCAGGGGGATCAGCTGCACCGCATCCAGTGCCGTGTTTTCAACGAAATCCCCGACAAACCCGGCATCTTCCGGCATTTCGACGGCGACGGGTTTTACCGGGACCGGCCAGAGCAGAAGATAGGCGAGCCCCAGAAGAATAACGATCGAGAGAATGCGCATCTGCGCTCCTTTATTCATACTTCTTTTCCAGCGCGCCCAACGCCTGTGCGCGCTTGCTCATTGATCGGGCTTGGGGTTATTTGCGGACATGACCGGACCTCGATACACCCCGCTTGCCCAATCCCTGCCCGCCACCGTGCCCTTTGTCGGCCCGGAAACGCAAGAGCGCCAGCGCGGCGCGTCCTTTGTGGCCCGACTGGGTGCCAATGAGAGCATTTTCGGCCCCTCGCCCCGCGCGACCCAGGCCATGGCGCAAGCCGCGTCAGAGATCTGGATGTACGGCGACCCCGAAAACCATGACCTGCGCCATGCTTTGGCCGACCATCACGGCGTATCGCCGGAGAATATCGTCGTGGGCGAAGGTATTGACGGGCTACTGGGCTATCTGGTGCGGCTGATCGTCGGGCCCGGGGATGCGGTTGTCACCTCGGACGGGGCCTATCCGACCTTCAACTATCATGTGGCCGGGTTCGGCGGCATTCTTCACAAAGTGCCGTATTCAGGTGATCACGAGGACCCCTCGGCCCTGTTTGCCAAGGCGGCGGAGGTTGGTGCCAAGCTGGTCTATCTGGCCAATCCGGACAATCCGATGGGCAGCTGGCATTCCGGCGCGGACATCGTGGCCGCCATGGATGCCTTGCCTGATGGCTGCCTGCTGGTTCTGGATGAGGCCTATGTGGAATGTGCGCCCGAGGGGACGGCGGCACCTGTCAGTATAGATGATCCGCGCCTAATCCGGATGCGGACCTTCTCGAAGGTCTATGGCATGGCGGGTGCGCGGGTTGGCTATGCCATGGGCACGCCGGATCTGATCGCGGCCTTCCACAAGGTGCGCAACCATTTCGGCATGAACCGCGCCGCGCAGGCCGGTGCTTTGGCGGCTTTGCAGGATGGCGCGTGGCTGGAGCATGTTCAGGCGCAGATCGCAGAAGCACGTGAGCGGATCGGTACGATTGCCCGGGAAAACGGATTGGCGGCCCTGCCTTCGGCCACCAATTTCGTGGCGATTGACTGCGGGCGCGACGGGGATTTTGCCAAGGCCGTGCTGGACGCCCTGGTGGCGCAGGGGATTTTTGTCCGAATGCCGTTCGCGGCACCGCAGAACAGGTGCATTCGGGTAAGCTGTGGCCCGGCGTCTGATCTGGACGCGTTCGCCGCCGCGTTGCCCAAGGCGCTCGCGGTCGCGCGGGTGCGCTGATTGATCCCTCTGCGCCCGGTCGGACAGCAAAGGGGGGCTGTCTGCCCCCCATCGCGCCACGGCGCGATTCCCCCCGAGGATATTTTTGGCCAGATGAAGAGGCGGATCGGGCGGAGACGCCCTTAGAGTGTCAGGCCGCCAGCACGGCGGCGGCGGCTTCGAGGGCCCCCTTGCCACGCGATATGTCAAGTGAAGCCATGCCCGTTTCCACACCGCCCAGAATGGCCATGACCATCTGCCCGTTGATATGCCCCATGTGGCCGAGACGGAAACAGCTGTCATAGTCCTCCATCCCAAGGCCGATGCCCAGTGTCAGACCCAACCGGGTTTCGGTGAACCCACGCAGGGCCGTGCCGCGACCTTCCGTCAACCGCAAAGCAGTGACGGCGTGGCTGCGAAAGGCACGGTCGGCGACGTTCAGGTGCAACATGCCGCCTTCGGCCCAGGTCTCACAGGCTGCCCAGATGGCATTGGCCAGGCGCTCATGGCGGGCCCAGACCTGCTCGATCCCCTCTGCATGGATCAGATCAAGCGCGGCGCGCAGGCCATAGAGGTGGTGCGTCGGCGCGGTGCCGTTGAAATACTGGTAGAACAGATCTGGATTAGCGCGCGGCTGCCAATCCCAATAATGCGAAACGCGCGGCATGGTGGCCCGTTTGGCTTGTGCTTTCTCGTTGAAGAAAACAAAGCCGATGCCCGCCGGGGTCATCAGGCCTTTTTGGCAAGCGGCAACTGTGACATCGACGCCCCAGCCATCCATCTCGAACCTGTCACAACCCAACGAGGCAATGCAGTCTGCCATCAACAGCGCCGGGTGTTGCAGGTCGTCCAGAAGCCTGCGCAGCGCCGGGATGTCGTTCCGGATCGAACTGGATGTATCCACGTGGACCGCCAGAACCGCCTTGATCTGGTGGTTTTGATCCGCACGCAGCGCGTCTGCGATCCGGTCGAAATCCCAGGCTGACGAGGTGCCGAAATCGATCAATTGGACCTTTGCCCCGATCCCTTCGGCCATTTCTGCCCAGCCATGGGTGAATCTGCCCGAGGCAGGGGCCAGAACGGTTTCGCCGGGGGCGATCACGTTGGACAGTGCCGCCTCCCAGGTGCCGTGGCCATTGGCGATATAGATGGCGACATTGTGCTTGGTGCGGGCAACCCGGCACAGATCGCGCGTCAGGCCGGGCATCATATCAATGAGTTCGCCATCATAGATGTTGGGCGACGGACGGTGCATGGCTTGCAAAACCGCATCCGGCATGACCGAAGGGCCCGGAATGGCCAAATATGTCCGCCCCTGGGAAAGGGAAACTGTCTGTGTCATGGGGTCAACCTGTATGAATTGACGCCCACATTACCGAGAGGCCGCGCGGCGTCAATCCGCCAGCTTCGACGCCTCGCGGGCAAGTGTCTCGATCCCGGCCCAGTCGCCGTTTTCGACCAGTTGCTTTGGTGCAACCCAGCTTCCGCCAGCGCAGATCACGTTGGGCAATGACAGGTAGTCGCTGGCGTTGGAAGGCGACACGCCACCCGTCGGACAGAAGCTGATCTGGGGCAGCGGCGCGCCGATTGCCTTGAGCGCGGGCGCGCCGCCCGACGCCTCGGCCGGGAAGAATTTCAGCATGTCATAGCCCTTTTCCAGCAACGCCATAGCCTCGCTTGCCGTCGCGGCACCGGGCAGCAGCGGCAGGTCTTCGGCCTCGCAGGCCGCGATCAGGGCATCCGTGGCACCGGGGGAAACGCCGAAAAGCGCACCCGCTTGTTTGGCAGCGCGGACGTCTTCGGGCGTGACCAGCGTGCCTGCACCGACCACGCCGCCGGGCACCTCGGACATGACCTTGATCGCATCCAGTGCCGCCGGGGTGCGCAAGGTCACCTCGAGCGCGGGCAAGCCGCCGGCGATCAGCGCCTCGGCCAGCGGGCGGGCCTGTGCGGCGTCATCGACAACCAGCACCGGAACAATGGGCGCCAGAGCGCAGATTTCGCGGGTGCGTTGAGTTTTGGACATCTATTACGCTCCGAATATGCTGGCGCCAGTGTCGGCGGACCCGACATTCTGCCGAAACGCAGCGAAGAGATCGCGCCCGACACCGTGTTGATTGGCGGAAAGGTCGGCGGTGGCGGGGGACCGGTCCAATACCCCTTTGGTCAGGATTTCCAGGTCGCCGTTGACCGCGTCGACACGCAGGATATCACCGTCTTGCAGGTAGGCGATGGGCCCGCCGTCCAGTGCCTCGGGGCAGACATGGATGGCGGCGGGTACTTTGCCGGATGCACCCGACATGCGACCATCTGTGACCAGTGCCACCTTTTGCCCCCTGCCTTGCAGGATCGACAGAATCGGGGTCAGCGAATGCAGTTCAGGCATCCCATTGGCCTTTGGCCCCTGAAAGCGGACCACGACGATGACGTCATCTGTGAACTCTCCGGCCTTGAAGGCGGTTTTTACCTCATCCTGATCGTGGAACACCCGCACGGGTGCTTCGACGACCTGATGTTCCAGCGCGACGGCTGATACTTTCATGACCCCGGTGCCCAGATTACCGGTCAGGCGCGACAGGCCCCCGGTGGGCTGGAACGGGTCATTGGCCGGGCGCAGGATCTTTTCGTTCAGGCTGTGTCCCGAACCATCCTGCCAGATCAACTCACCATCGATCAGTTTGGGTTCCTTGGTATAGTTGTGCAGCCCCTGCCCTGCAACGGTCAGCGTGTCCGGGTGCAGCAAGCCTTGTTCAAGCAATGTACCGATCGTGTACCCAAGTCCGCCGGCCGCGTGGTAATGGTTCACATCCGCCAGGCCGTTGGGATAAACCCGCGCAACCAGCGGAACCACAGCGGAAATATCGGAAAAATCCTGCCAGTCCAACACGATACCACCAGCGCGCGCCATGGCGATCAGGTGGATCAGCAGATTGGTTGAACCACCGGTCGCCATCAGACCGACGATGCCATTGACGAAAGCGCGTTCATCGAGAACCTGACAGACCGGTGTATAGCTGTTGCCCAGCGCGCTGAGCGACAGGGCACGGCGCGCGCCTTCCTCGGTCAGGGCGTCACGCAGCGGGGTATTCGGATTGACGAAGCTGGAACCCGGCAGGTGCAGCCCCATGAACTCCATCAGCATCTGGTTGGTATTGGCGGTGCCATAAAAGGTACAGGTGCCGGGGCCGTGATAGGCCGCCATTTCAGCCTTCATCAGCTCTTCGCGGCCCACTTCCCCGGCGGCGAATTTCTGTCGGACCTTGGCTTTTTCGTCGTTCGGCAAGCCGCTGGTCATCGGGCCTGCGGGCAGGAATACGGCCGGCAGATGGCCAAAGGCCTGCGCGCCGATGATCAAGCCGGGCACAATCTTGTCACACACCCCAAGAAAAACAGCCGCGTCATAGGTGTTGTGGCTAAGCGCCACACCGGTTGCCAGCGCGATGACGTCGCGCGAGAACAGCGACAGCTCCATCCCCGCTTCGCCCTGGGTGACACCGTCGCACATGGCTGGCACACCGCCTGCCACCTGTGCCGTTCCGCCGGCGGCGCGGATCGCGTCGCGGATCAGGGCGGGATAACGTTCAAACGGCTGATGGGCCGAAAGCATGTCATTATAAGCGGTGACAATGCCCAGATTGCCGGCGGTGCCGGTGGCCATCGATTGCTGATCTTCGCCTGCGCCCGCATAGGCATGGGCCTGACCGCTACAGGACAGATGCACACGGGCAGGACCCTTGGATCTGGCCTGCTCCATCCGTTCAAGATGTGGGCCGCGCAGATCGGCGCTGCGGTCGATGATCCGTTTGGTGACATCGGAAATGACTGAGTGAACCATGATTACCCTCCGATCTGACGCCAGCGGCGCCCGTCGCGATGCATCAGCATCAATGCTTCTTCGGGGCCTGAACTGCCCTGATCGTATCGGGATGGGCGGTCTCCGCGCTGCTCCCAGCCCTGAATGATGGGGTCGACCCAGGCCCAGGCGGCCTCGGCCTCGTCCCCACGCATGAACAGTGTCTGATCGCCACGGATGACATCCATGATCAGCCGCTCATAAGCGTCGGGGGCTTGCGCTTCGGCCCCAAGCGCATCGGCAAAACTCATGTCCAACGCGACATCCGACAACCGGAAGCCCCCTGGCCCCGGATCCTTGATCGTGGTGCGCAGGGTGATGCCTTCGTCAGGCTGCAACCGGATCACCAGAACGTTTCCGTGCAGAGGGCCGACATTGGGAAAAATCGTGTGCGGCGGATCGCGGAAGAACACCGCAATTTCGGATTCCCGCGAGCGCAGACGCTTGCCAGTGCGCAGATAGAACGGCACACCTGCCCAACGCCAGTTGCCGATATGAACCTTGAGGGCGATGAAGCTTTCGGTTCGGCTGGCAGGGTTGCCGACATGATCGACATAACCGCCCTCGCCCTTTTCGGCCCGGTACTGACCGCGCGCGATGTCAGACTGGGCCACGGGCTCCAGCGCTTCGATCACCTTGACCTTTTCATCGCGCACCGCGTTGGGTGAGAATTTCGACGGCGGTTCCATTGCGGTCAGACACAGCAACTGAACCAGATGGTTCTGGACCATGTCCCGCATTGCGCCGGACTGATCGTAATAGGCCCCGCGCCCTTCGACGCTTACGGTCTCGGCCACCGTGATCTGCACGTGGTCGATATGGGTCGAATTCCAGAGGGGTTCGAACAGCGAGTTGGCAAAGCGCAGCGCCATCAGGTTCTGCACGGTCTCTTTGCCCAGATAATGGTCGATCCGGTAAATCTGATGTTCTTCGAAACAGGCGCGCAAGCCTTCGTTCAGCGCCTTCGCCGAGGCAAGATCGTGCCCAAATGGTTTTTCGACGACAATTCGGCTGTCCGGTGTCGCAAGACCGGCGTCGTGCAGCCGCTGCGCGATACCCGAAAAAAGGCTTGGACCAACGGACAAATAAAAGGCCCGCACGACGTCTTCGCGCATCCGTTCTTTCAGGTCGGACCACCCGGCCTCGCCCAGCGCATCCACGGGCACATATTCGACATGGGCAAGAAACCGATCCAATGTTTCCCGGGAAAAACCGGGCGCGAACTGTTCCATCGATTTGCGGACCTGATCGCGAAACCCGTCATTGTCGATATCAGAGCGTGCCGTACCGATGATCCGCGCGCCGTCGGGCATTTGCCCGACCTCGAAGCGATGGTACAGGCCCGGCAGGATTTTACGCTGCGCCAGATCGCCGGTCGCACCGAAAAGCACCAGATCAAATGGCTCTACCGGAATTACGCGTGAAACCATCACAGGCTCCTTCTGAATTTGCCGATATCAGCTTAGCACGGCGTGATACCCCGCAAAACCTGACATGTTATCGCTAACATTGCATGTCTATTAGAAAACCGCCCATGAAAAATCAAGCACAGTTTGAAGAAACCGTGCCGTTTAGCGCATCAGGTCTGATGGCGCAGCCAGTCCATGACCGCAGGACGCACCGATTGCTCTCCGCGGTGGCGCGCGTCAGCGATGATTTTGCGAACCTCCGTCAGATTGGACCGCAACAGCAGGCTTTTGACTGGGCCGATCGAGGCAGGCCGCATCGACAGCGTCCGTATCCCCATCGCCGCAAGGCACAAGGCCTCTACCGGGCGGCCTGCATCTTCACCACAGAAGCTGAGCGGCGTGTCCGAGATATCGCAGCGTTCGACGATGCGTTCCATCAGGCTCAGGAAGCTGACATTCAGCGTGTCATAGCGGCGCCGGACCAGTTCGTTCTCACGGTCAGCAGCAAAGAAGAACTGCTTGAGATCGTTCCCGCCAATCGAAATAAAATCCACTTCGTCAAAGAACTTCTGCGGTGCAAAGGCCAGCGACGGCGTTTCCAGCATCGCGCCAACTTCAAGCATCTCGGGCAGGACATGACCCAATCGCTTTTCCCGCTCGATGGTTTTGTTCACTTCCCAGCGGGCTTCGCGATATTCCTCGGCCTGCGCGACAAAAGGGAACATGATGGTCAGCGGTCGACCATTGGCGGCGCGCAGCAGGGCCTGCAACTGCATCCGCATGACGCCGCGCTTGTCCAGACCGACCCGAATGGCGCGCCAGCCCAGCGCCGGGTTTGGTTCCGCCACGTGCTTCATATAGGGCAGAACCTTGTCCGACCCGATATCGAGTGTGCGGAATACCACCCTCTTGTCCCCCGCCGCGTCCAGAACGCGTTGATATTGGCTGACCAGTTCCGACCGTTTCGGCATCTGGTTGCGGATCAGGAATTGCAGTTCGGTTCGGAACAGGCCAACGCCCTCGGCGCCCGAGGTGCCAAGCGATGGCAGGTCGGCCATCAGGCCTGCATTCATCACCAGGTTAATCCGCGAGCCATCGCGCGTGACGCAGGGTGTTTCGCGGATCGACGCATAACGTTCCTGCGCCTTTGCCTGCATCGCGATCTTGTCGCGGAAGGCACTGACCACGCTGTCTTCCGGGCGCAGATGCACAACACCCTGATCACCATCCACCAGAATGTGATCTCCGTTCAGGGCCTCGGTGGTGATCCGGCCCACATGCACGACCAAAGGAATCGCAAGCGCCCTGGCCACGATCGTGGCATGACTGCCGACAGAGCCTTCTTCAAGCACGATCCCCTTTAGCGCCCGTCCGTATTCCAGCAAGTCGCCGGGGCCGATATTGCGCGCGATCAGGATCGGATCGGGTGGCAAATCAGCACTGTTCGTCTTGCCTTGCCCGGTCAGGATGCGCAGCAGGCGATTGCTGAGATCGTCCAGATCCGCAAGACGTTCACGCAAGTACGGATCGGTGACCTGCCCCATGCGCGCGCGGGCCTGGGATTGTTCTTTCTCCACCGCAGCCTCGGCGCTGAGACCCAGGGCTATGTCTTCCTCCATCCGCCGCATCCAGCCTTTGGAATTGGCAAACATGCGGTAAGCTTCCAGAACTTTCAGCTGTTCCTTGTCGCCGCCCTGCGAAATTTCGAGCATCTTGTCGACGCCGACGCGCAATTCCTCCACCGCCTCGACCAGACGTTCGCGCTCTTTGTGCGGGTCTTCGGCAATGGGGTTGGTAACCACCACGCGGGGTTCGTGCAGCCAGACATGCCCTTCGGCAGACCCTTCCTGCGCCGGACCGCCGCGCAGCAGAACCGATTGCTGGTGCAGGGGTGACAGGGCCGCGCCTTCGCCGACAAAGGCGCCAAGCTCGGCCATTTCGGCCAGCACCATGGCCACCACTTCCAGCGCATAGACCTCATCTGCGGAAAACTCGCGCGCCTCGCGGGATTGGACGACCAGAACGCCCAGCTTTTGCCCAAGGCGCTGAACCGGCACCCCCAGGAACGAGGAATACCGTTCCTCGCCGGTTTCCGGCATGTAACGAAAGCCCTTGGCCGACGGCGCGTCGGCGGTGTTGACGACCTTGCCGAACTTGGCGACCCGCCCCACAAGACCTTCGCCCATGCGCATCCGGGTTTTATGGACCGCTTCCGGAGACAGCCCCTCGGTCGCGCAAAGTTCCAGCGTATCTTCATCGCGAAACAGGTATATGGAACACACTTCGGCCCTGATACTGTCGGCAATCAGGTGCGTGATCCGGTCAAGGCGTTCCTGACCGGCGGCTTCGCTCGCCATTTCTTCGCGCAACCGCCGCAGCAGCTTGCGGGATTCTGTTTCCGTGCCGTCCGCCATGGCCCAACCGTTTTAGTGTGTCAGGCGTTACCTTTGGCCGATAAGCTCAGGCCGCCTTGTCCAGTTCAAAGGCATCATGCAGTGCCTGAACAGCAAGTTCCATGTATTTCCGATCCACAAGGACGGAAATTTTGATCTCGGAGGTTGTAATGACCTTGATGTTGATCCCCTCATCCGAGAGCACCTTGAACATCTTGGCCGCCACGCCCGATTGCGAGCGCATCCCGATACCCACAACCGAGACCTTGCAGACATCAGTGTCTGCAACCAGTTCGGCATAGTTCAGCTCGCCCTTTTCCTTGATCGCCAGCAGCGCTTTTTCGGCGCGGGCCACCTGATCGGTGGGACAGGAAAAGGTCATGTCCGTACGCCCCTCGTCCGAGATGTTCTGGACGATCATGTCGACATTCACCCCCTCTTCGCTGAGCGCCGAGAAGATGGTCGTGGCGATACCCGGTCGGTCGGCCACGGAAACAACGGTCATCTTGGCTTCGTCGCGGGAATAGGCCACACCGGCCACAACATTGGATTCCATAATATCCTCCTCGTCGCAGACCAGCGTGCCGGCCTCATCGGATTGTTCTTCAAAGCTTGAGAGAACGCGCAGTTTGACTTTGTACCGCATCGCAAGTTCGACCGAGCGGGTTTGCAGAACCTTGGCACCAAGCGACGCCAGTTCCAGCATTTCTTCGAACGAGATGCGGTCCAGCTTGCGTGCCTTTTCGCAGATGCGCGGATCGGTGGTATAGACGCCATCAACATCCGTATAGATGTCGCAGCGTTCGGCGTCGAAGGCTGCCGCAAAGGCAACGGCCGTGGTATCCGACCCACCCCGGCCCAAAGTCGTGATCCGGCCTTCCGGGCTGATGCCCTGGAACCCGGCAACCACGGCAACACGCATACCTTCGCCGAATTTCTGGTTCAGGTTCTCGGTCGGAATTTCTTCGATCCGCGCCTGACTGTGCGCGCTAGTGGTCAGCAGCGGCACTTGCCAGCCCTGCCAGCTGCGCGCGGGGATGTCCATTTCCTGCAAGGTCAGGGCCATCAGGCCAGCGGTTACGTTCTCGCCCGAGGACACGACGGCATCGTATTCCCTGGCGTCGAACAGAGGTGACGTTTCGTTCACCCAGCCCACAAGCTCGTTGGTCTTGCCCGACATGGCCGAGACGATGACGATCACGTCATAGCCCTTGGCAACTTCAACGCCGATACGTTTGGCGGCGCGGCGGATGCGGTCCAGATTGGCGACCGATGTGCCGCCGAATTTCATTACGAGTACGGGCATGGGGGCAAAAGTCTCCGCGCCTTGGATTAGAAGCTCCGTGCCTCATAAGCGAGGGGCACCGCAAGGGCAAGGGCGCAAAGCGGTCGCCCCTGCGACGCAGGGCCGCTTTACATTGCATCGGCGCGATGTCAGCCTAAGGACACCAACCAGATCAAGAGGTTCTTTATGTTTCGCCTAGCCCTCGCCTTTGCCCTATTGTCATCGCCTGCACTGGCCCAGGTCGCGAGTGTCGCCGGGACAGATGGCAAGAACGCGCTGGGCACAATCCCCTGCGCTGCGAATGCCGGTGATCCCGTACAAAGCTGCCACGCGGAACTGCGCCGCCATGACGACGGAAACATTACGGTCGCAGTGGCCTTGGGTGGCGGACATGTGCGCAATATCTATTTCAAGGATGGTGTGCCGGACTCCAGCAATTCGACCTCGAAAATCTCGCATGAAACGCGAGGCGATATGATGGTGGTCTACATTGAACCTGGTGAGGTCTTCGAAATCCCCAAAGCCGCATTGACCTCTCAATAGGCGTGCGATTGCCCGTCATAGGTTTCAAAACAGCCCGTTGTGCATAGAGACAAGGCATCAAATCGTTCAATCAGACCGGATACGGCCTGATCCACATCGATATCCGCCGCTGCACCGCCCATATCCGTCTGAACCCAGCCCGGATGATAGATGCCGACGGCAATCCCGTCATCTTTGAGATCCATCGCCAGATTCCGCCCAAGGTTCAGAGCCGCCGCCTTGGATGCGCGGTAGATATAACTGCCACCCGGCGCAAGTGTGTGCGACGCCATTTTCGACGAAAGGATCGCAACTTTACCGCCCGCGGCGCGCAGGTTGGGCAACAGGGTCTGTATGGTCAGAAAGACCCCCGTGACATTTACCGCAAAGCTTTGCGCCCACATGTCGGCCGGGTAGCCATCGATCGAATGCCCCTTGTCCAGATACACGCCGGCATTGCAGACCAGCAGATCGACAGGCTGGTCTTTCATCTGTTCTGCCATGGCAGATTGCTGCACGGGATCGGACACATCCAGACGCACCTGCATGCTGCCGTCACGCGCCGTCCCAGTGACCTTGTCCCCCCGGTTCACGTAACGCTTTGCCAGGGCTTGCCCGATGCCGCGATTGGCGCCGGTGATCATGATGTGCATGATCAATTGGTCTTTCTGCTGGGGACAAACGGCAGCGGAGCCACCGGCACGCCATCTTCGATCAGGGATTTCGCCTCATCCAGCTTGGCCTCTCCGTAAATCGCACGCTCAGGCGCCTCGCCCAGATGAATCTTGCGCGCCTCGCTGGCGAAATCTTTCCCGACATAATCCGAGTTTTCTTCGACATGGCGGCGCATCTCGGCCAAAACCTTCTCAATTTCGGGCGAAGGGGTTGCAACGTCGATCTTTTGTTCCGGGGCGGATCGGATTTCACTTTCCTTCCGGGCATTCCGCGCCGGGCGGACGCGTGGCGTCATGACCGCTTTCTCGACCTGCGTGCACCCGCAAACCGCGCAGGTGACCATACCCACAGAGGCCAGCTTGTCATAGGCTTCTGCGGATTGGAACCAACTGTCGAAACTGTGGCCTTCGCTGCATTTCAACGCGTATTGAATCATGTTCAGTCCAAAAAAACGATTGGCGAATAGATACCGATCAAGGTGACAATATCAAGCCTATCAGATGCTACTTTAATGTGAGTACGGCTTAAAGTCGCGCAACAATTCAGCAAGCTCATGAGAATCGACCTTTAGCGCTGCTTTTTTCGGCGAAAACCATTTGCGCCGACGCTCGGTCTTTTCCGGGTATTCCTGCGACACAGTGCTTACATGCACTGGAAAAACATCCACCAGACACAAGGATGGGGGCCGGTTAGAATGATGTTTGTGGTGCAGGAACTGCCCCAGTCGCGCCCCGTTGATCCGGCCAGATACACCCGCCTCTTCCCAAGCCTCTTGCAATGCGGTTTCCTGCGGGCTCAGACCGGGGATGAGCCATCCTTTGGGAATGATCCATCGCCGCGACTTGCGTGTCGTGACCAACAAAACCTTGGGTCGGCCGTGCTTGATCCGGAAACATAAAGCCGAGGATTGCCGCAAAACTGGCTGCCTTGCAGCTTTTGGAAGGTCATGAAGCAACAATCGTGCTTTCATCGAGCGACGCTCCCTTTCGGTCGAACGTCAGCCATCCAAATTGTTACGCTCACCTAATCTAGCGGCCGTCACCTACAATCATACCACCTCATGTATCACACGCCAAGTCATTCGCGTCGCCCAAGGTATCGCCTACATTCGGGCAGAAAGCCGCCGTGCCAGATCCTCATGGGGGATGTCAGCGTCAATTACCAGCCGGCGCAAACCGAAATGCACGCGCGCTATTTGCTGATAATAGCGCGTGTAGACATAGTTCGTGCCACCGCCGGCCAATGCCCCCAGCACAGGAACGGACTGGGCTGCAAGTTTTTGCCCCAGTACTATCGAAAAACGCGGCGCAACGGCGGCAATCAGGCGTTGCATGGCCGGTCCTGTCAGGGTCAGCCGGACCGAGAAAAAACCCAGGTCCGCCCCATCGTCATGCGACAATGGTCCCGCTGCCGACAAGACGCGGACGCAATCGAACTTTACGTTTTCGGCAGAGGGATCAAACCCCTCGCGCGCCGCTGCCCCCTGAATGGCACGTAGCAGCATCGCGGTTGTCGCGGGCAGCTCCATCAGGGCTGTCGAAACACCGCCCAGCCCCCCGGCCGCACCCATGGCAGTCGTCACCGCGGTATTGACCCAGGGCTGCTGATCAGGAACCGCGCGCCGCGAGCCCTCGGCCGCATGCATCGCAAGCCATAACGCCTGTTCGGTTGCGCCTGTCAGGCCATTCCGAACGGGTTCGGGCAATTGCTCAAGCAATGACTCGGCTGATCCCCCAAGTTTGTTGAGAAGTTTCACGCCAGCCCCTCCGGCGGATCGGTAGTGATCCGCCAAACGATCCAGTTCGGCCTCGGTATCCACGTTTTCAACAAGAACAACGTTCTGCATTCACGCCCTCCTGCCTTTCAACATCGGCGTTGCGCAGCATGGTTTCAATAGGTCAGCGGCACCAACGTGTCACCGCGCCCTGAACCCCGGACCAGGCGCCGGGCACTAGTTCCAGCCCCAAAACCCGGTCAGGGTTGGTGGGCGGAGGCATCTCGACCGCGTGCAATCGCGTGAAACCGAACCGGCTGTAATAGGGCTCATCCCCGACCAGCATGACCCTTTGCCAACCGCGAGTGTGCCCCGCTTCGACTCCGGCATGTATCAGATATCCGCCAAGGCCTTCACCTTGGTGGGTGGGGTGCACGGCAACCGGCCCCAGCAGCAGAGCATCATGATCACCAACATGAACCGGCCAGAACCGGATCGCACCGGCCAGAATCCCCTGACCGTCGCGCGCGACCAAAGACAAGCCCGCAACCGGCGGCACATCATCACGCAAGCGGTAGGACGACAAAGCCTCGCGACCCGGCGCAAAACACAGGTCATACAGGGCTTCGACCTCCCACCAGTCGTCCGGCTCTTCCGGCCTGATCCCGAATTGCTGCACCCTGCCCTCATTTACTTGCTGGCAATCGCCCTAGCACTTCGCTACGCCTTGGGCAAACGCTTGGAGATCAGATGTTCTACCGCCCCGAAGACGGCCACGGATTGCCGCACAACCCGTTCAACGCCATCATCACGCCGCGCCCGATTGGCTGGATTTCGACTAGGGACGCGGATGGGATCAACAATCTGGCGCCTTATTCCTTCTTCAACGGCGTCGCCTATACGCCACCGCAGGTCATGTTTGCCTCGACCGGCACCAAACAGGATCAGAACGCCGGCAAGGACAGCATCGCCAATATCGAGGCCACGGGCGTATTTTGCGTAAATGTCGTGGCCCATGCGCATCGGGACGCAATGAATGCAAGTTCGGCCGGGTTGCCGAAAGAAGTTGATGAGTTTTCGCATGTCGGGCTTTTACCCATAGAATGCGAAACCATACCCTGCGCACGGATCGAAGGGGTCCCAGCTGCGTTGGAATGCAAGCTGACCCAGATCGTCTCGCTGCCCGGTGAAGCCAATCGGGTGGTGTTTGGCGAGGTGACGGGTGTGCACCTGCACGACGATCACATTCGGAACGGCAAGTTTGACGTGACCTCGTTCCAACCTTTGGCGCGGCTCGGGTATCGCGATTACTCCGTCGTGTCCGAGTTGTTCAGCCTTTCGAGACCGGATGACTGATGCCTCTGCCTGACTCAGCGCGCCGATATCCTGTCACTTTGCCTGATGGTACGGAACACAAGGGAACAGCCTTTCTGTCACAGGTGATCGACCACCCCAGAATTCAGGTGGGCGATTACACCTATGCGTCGGATTTTGACGCGCCCGAGGACTGGGCCAATCGTTTGGCGCCTTACCTGTTCGAGTTCTCGCGCGAAAAGCTGGTTTTGGGAAAGTTTTGCCAAATTGCCCATGGCGTCCGCTTTGTGACAGCCTCGGCAAATCACGCAACGGATGGGATAACTTGTTTTCCCTTTCCGGTTTTCGATCTGGAACGGATGCTGGAATATCAGCCAGACGTCCGGGACACCCTAGTCGGCAACGATGTCTGGATCGGCTATGGCGCGCTGATCATGCCTGGAGCCAGTATCGGTGACGGAGCGATAATTGGTGCGGGTTCAGTTGTTCGCGGGACGATCCCGCCTTATTCTGTTGTCACCGGCAATCCTGCCGAGGTAAGGCGGTATCGTTTTGACGCCGACAAGATCGAGCGGTTGCTTGCTTTGAAGTGGTGGGATTGGCCAGCCGAATTGATCATCGAAGCCGAAAGCGGCCTGTTGAGGGGAGATATCGAAAACCTGGAGCGTCTGGCCCTTTGAAAAAGGCGGCTTGTTCAGCCGCCTTTCAAAGTCAGTGCCCGCCCAAAATGCCGGTGCGGACAGAGTAGTCCACCGCCAGTTCGTAATCCGGATCATCATCACTGTCGACCATGAGGTGTCCCGCTTTTTTCAGCAGTTTGTGACAGTCACGGCTCAGGTGACGCAGCATGACCCGTTTGCCTGCCGCCTCGTATTTTGCGGCGATGTTTTCGATGGCTTGCAAGGCGGACTGATCCACCACGCGGCTTTCGGCGAAGTCGATGATAACGGTTTCGGGGTCGTTCGGGACGTCGAACAGTTCGATAAAGCCGTCAGAAGACCCAAAGAACAGCGGCCCCTGAATTTCATAGACTTTCGCGCCTTTCTCGGTCTCGGAGTCACGCGTGACCGCGTGAATGCGCTTGGCATTGTTCCAGGCATAGGCCAGCGCCGAGACGATGACGCCGACCACAACGGCAACGGCCAAGTCCTCCATCACCGTTACGACGGTGACCAGAACGATGACGAACGCATCGGTCATTGGTACTTTGCGCAGAATTTTGAATGAGTTCCACGCAAAGGTGCCGATCACAACCATGAACATCACGCCAACCAGCGCGGCCAGCGGGATTTGTTCGATCAGGGGTGATGCGAACAGGATGAAGACCAGCAGGAAAAGCGCTGCTGCAATTCCGGCAATACGAGTACGCCCGCCGGATTTCACGTTGATCATCGACTGCCCGATCATCGCGCAACCGCCCATGCCGCCGAAAAATCCGGTCACGATATTCGACGCGCCCTGTGCGATACATTCCTGAGACGCCCCACCACGCTTGCCTGTGATCTCACCCACGAGGTTCAAGGTCAGCAGGGATTCGATCAGGCCGATGGCGGCCAGAATGACTGCATATGGCAGGATGATCTCAAAGGTTTCCCAGTTCAGAGGTACCATTGGAATATGGAACGAAGGCAGGCCGCCTTCAATCGATGCCAGATCGCCGACGCGCGGCACATCGAGGCCAAAACCGATCACGATTGCCGCGACAACCAGAATACCGGCCAGCGGCGCAGGAATGATGCGTGTAATCCGGGGCATGACCCAGATCACTGCCATTGTCAGCCCGACAAGTCCCAGCATGGTGTAAAGCTGCATCCCGGACAGCCATTCGCCGCCGCCCATGCCATGACCGGTATTTTCCATGGTTCCGGGCACTTTGAACTGTCCCATCTGGGCAAGAAAGATCACGATGGCCAGACCGTTCACAAAGCCCAGCATGACAGGATGCGGCACCAAACGGATGAAGCGCCCCCAATGCATCGCCCCGGCGATGACCTGAAGGATTCCCATAAGAACAACGGTCGCGAACAGGTATTCAACCCCATGTTCGGCCACCAGTGCCACCATGACAACCGCAAGCGCGCCGGTCGCACCCGAGATCATGCCCGGTCGTCCACCGATCAGTGCCGTGATCAAACCGACCAAAAACGCCGCATAAAGACCGACCAGCGGGTGCACGCCCGCCACAAAGGCAAAGGCCACCGCCTCGGGCACCAGTGCAAGGGCAACAGTCAGGCCGGACAGCAGCTCGATCCGCAGGCGTGAGAAGGTCAGCCCTTCATCTGGAACCCAGCGCAGATCGGGAATGGCGAGGCGATTGGCAAAGCTTGCCAGCAAGGCTCGGGGCATCAGACAGTCCTATAGGATTATATGTTCGCGCGAAGGCGTCGTTGTAGCTGGCGCGCCGGTATTGAGCTACTGCATAAAACGGGATGCAGCCATGCGCGTGACGCATACGTGACGCTCGCGGCAAGTTGATTTGCAGAACCATGATGAAGCCACAACATGTGAGGCCATGCGTTGGATCCTCTTCTTACTGTTCCCGGCCCTTCCCGTCCTTGCACAGGATTTGGATGGCAATGACACGGCCGGCAACTGGCGGGTAACGCATCACGAGATTTTCGGCATCTGGAATTCGATCTGTGACGAGCGCGAAGAAGACGGCACACTGCGGCAGAGGTGCTACATCCGACGGGCAGAAGTGTTTTCCTTTCGGCCAAAATTTGCGGCACAGTTCGTTTTCATTACGCCCGAACCTGAAGGTTTCAAAGTTGAATTCGGGATCGAGCCGGGCACTTTCTTCAACCCATCCGGATTTCGCATCGACAACGGCGAAGAAGCCATATGGCGCACGCGGCGCCCCGGATGCCTGATCGGGCTTGGCTGTACCTTCGAAGACCAACGCGCCAAGGCGCTTTTGGATGCCATGCTAACCGGCGATGCGTTCCGCTTCGTGTTCCGAGACCGGCACGGACAATCACAGGATCTGACCTGGTCTCTGGGCATGTTTGGCGCGGCCTGGGATGATTTCACCGTGCAATCGCAGCAGCGCAACCTGTTGACGTTACGGGAATAGGCCTCTTGTCAAATCCGGGCTGAACCCGCACAAATTCAACATCAGTTATTCAGGCGGAGCAGGACAGTGACCCAAACCAGGATAGCCGTCATCGGCGGATCGGGCATCTATGACATCGATGGGCTGGAAAACCCGGAATGGGTAGAGGTTGAGACCCCTTGGGGAACGCCGTCAGACCAGATCCTGACAGGGTCGCTTGACGGTGTCGATATGGCCTTTCTGCCACGTCATGGGCGCGGTCATGTGCATTCACCCACCGATGTTCCCTATCGCGCCAATATCGATGCGCTGAAACGGTTGGGCGTGACGGACGTGATCTCGGTTTCGGCCTGCGGATCGTTCCGCGAACATATGGCACCGGGTGACTTCGTGATTGTCGATCAGTTCATCGATCGCACTTTTGCACGGGACAAGAGCTTTTTCGGAACCGGCTGCGTTGCCCATGTCAGCGTTGCCCATCCCACCTGCCCACGCCTGTCGGACGCATGCGAGACGGCAGGTAAGGCCGCCGGCATCACCATCCACCGGGGCGGCACCTATCTGGCGATGGAGGGCCCCCAGTTTTCCAGCCTTGCGGAATCCAGGATGTATCGCGAGCAATGGGGCTGTGACGTGATCGGCATGACCAACATGCCCGAGGCGAAACTCGCCCGCGAGGCCGAGCTGTGTTACGCGTCGATCGCGATGGTCACCGACTATGACAGTTGGCACCCGGACCATGGCGAGGTGGACGTGACCACGATCATCGCCACCCTGACCGGCAATGCCGACAAGGGCCGCGCACTTGTCAAGGGCCTGCCATCCCTTCTGGGGGCCGAGCGGGCACCCTGCCCGCACGGTTGCGACCGGGCGCTGGAATACGCGATCCTGACCGCACCGGAAAAGCGCGATCCGGCGCTTTTGGCCAAACTGGATGCGGTGGCCGGGCGAGTGATGTAAACGCCCGGTTTTTCTACTGCTGGCTGGGGATCGAGCCGAAACCCGGCCTAGCACAGGGTACTAGTAAGGTTTGTTGTTTTGCCAGTTCTTCAGAACGGAGCGTTCCTTGGCATTTTTCGTTAAGTGTTTACTGAAGAAAGCGCTTTCTGGAACTTCTTGGGACTCGAGCATAATGCTTTTTGCGTTTTTGGGCCTGTTTTGGCGCCTCCAACAGGGATATTGAGTCCGGCATTGTCGACTTGAATCCAATTCGTAGTATGACAGAAAATCTGTATGAACTGAGTTGAGTAAAGGAACCGCATCATGCCTTTTGAAGTCTGGCTGGCCTTTGTGGCTGCTTCCACGGCATTGCTGCTGATCCCGGGCCCGACGGTGTTGCTCGTTCTCAGCTATGCCCTGTCCAAGGGGCGCAGTGTCGCCGTCGCGTCCGCTACAGGTGTTGCGGTGGGCGATCTTGTAGCCATGACTGCATCTTTGTTGGGACTAGGCGCGCTTGTTCTTGCATCGGCAACCCTGTTTTCCGTGCTTAAATGGGTCGGCGCGGCCTATCTGGTCTGGCTTGGGGTCAAACTGTTGCGCAGCGCGCCCGCCGGTGGATTGAGCACGGTTGACACCGGGCGGGATGTCACCGCGCGCAGCGTATTCGGCCATGCAGCCGCCGTCACTGCCCTGAACCCGAAATCCATCGCCTTCTTCATTGCCTTTGTGCCACAGTTCATACGCCCTGCTGAACCGCTTGGACCTCAGTTCGTCATCCTGATTGCCACATTCGTCGGGCTGGCCTGGCTGAATGCGTTGGCCTACGCCCTGTTGGCAGACAAGTTGCGGCGGCTGATCGGTCGCGCCAGCGTGATCACTGCTATGACGCGTTTTGGCGGGTTGACCTTGATCGGCATGGGTATGGCCACGGCGGTCCTACGCCGACCGGCCTGACACCGCATCAGTCTTCGGCGTGCTCTTTCATGAATCCACGGATAAATCTGCGGATTTCGCGCGCAGCCGACGTGTCCAGCTCTTTGCAAAGCTCGACAAACGAGTCACGTTCATCCCTGTCGAGGCGCAAGACCAACTGACTGTTCTTCTTGGTCGATCCTTTGCCTTCATTCCTGGCCACGTGTATTTTCCCAACGAAGTTATGCTCTATCTGTCGATGCCGTGTAATTCATAGCATAGTTTTTGTCGTTATCGGGCACTTAACGGCAAGGACAGGAAATTGACAATGAACCTTGCCACCTTCGGGCCGTTCTTGAGCCGGTTCCCAGCAATTGAAGCCGACCGCGCCTGTGACCAAGGTACGTCGAACTGCAAACCAGACAGATTGCTCATTGCACGCCCGGAAATCCGTGCGCGGGGGTTGTTTGGCACAGGTGGCAGCAACCAAACAAATGGGTCGGGCACCTATCGCGGCCAGCGCACGGGTTGCCCCGGTTTTTGGCCTGCTCAACGCTGCAACCCAAATCCGGTGCTGATCCAGCCGTGGAATTGTTCCTTGCAAGGCCAACCCTCTTGGGCCAAACACAATACCTGTGTTTGGCGCTAAAAGGTTGATCCATGTCCAGAAACAAATCTGTCAAAGATTACATCCGAACCATCGTCGATTTCCCCCATGAAGGGATCATGTTTCGGGATGTGACAACCCTGTTTGCCGACCCCCGCGGGTTTCGGATGGCGATTGACCAGATGCTGCACCCCTATGCCGGTGAGAGGATCGACAAAGTGGTCGGGCTTGAAGCACGCGGGTTCATTCTGGGCGGTGCGATTGCACATCAGTTGAGCGTCGGTTTTGTCCCGATCCGTAAAAAAGGCAAACTGCCCGGCACAACAATCAGTCAGGACTACAAGTTGGAATACGGAGAGGCGATCGTCGAGATTCATGACGATGCCATCCAACCCGGTGAAAAAATTCTGGTGGTTGACGATCTGCTGGCCACGGGCGGAACTGCCGCGGCGGGTATTAAGCTGATCGAACGGCTTGGGGGCGAAATCGTCTCGTGCGCCTTCATCATTGACCTGCCCGAACTTGGCGGCAGTAAAGTGTTGGAAGAGATGGGCATGGACGTGCATGTCCTGTGCGAATTCGAAGGACTCTGACCAGGAGTTTTTCACAAAAACGTGACTGGAAACCGAAAACCGGGCGGGCTTAGCGCGGTTTTTGCGCCGATCAAGGCGCAAAACGGATCAATACAAGTGATCTTGTGGTCAGGTTGCCCCGTAACCCGGGTGATGCTGCTTGAAGCATTTCAATCTAGGGAGTTAAGCTCATGTTCCGCAAATTCGCCGCCGCCGGTGTCGCCTCGATCCTGTTCAGCACTGCTGCATTCGCCGATGGTCACGGCAAGGATATTGTCGACACAGCCGTCGCCGCTGGCAGCTTTGAAACACTCGTCGCGGCAGTTCAGGCCGCCGAACTGGTGGACACACTCAAAGGCGAAGGCCCGTTCACCGTGTTTGCCCCCACCGATGACGCGTTCGCGGCTTTGCCCGAAGGCACCGTCGAAACCTTGCTGAAGCCCGAAAACAGGGATCAGCTGGTTGCCATTCTGACCTACCATGTCGTGCCGGGCAAAGTGATGTCAGGTGATCTGAGCGATGACATGACCGCTGCAACCGTACAAGGCGGCGACATCACGATCGATCTGGATTCGGGTGTGATGGTGAATGACGCCAACGTGGTTCAGGCCGACATCGAAACCAAGAACGGCGTGATCCATGTGATCGACAAAGTGATCCTGCCTGCCTCGTAAGAAACAACCGGGCACGGTCCGACGCTCGGGCCGTGTTCACCCTTTCAGTACCGCGCCGGGATTCATGATGTCCTGCGGGTCCAATGCCAGTTTGATAGCCCGCATCGCGCCCAGCTTGGCTGGATCGCCATAGCGTTCCAAATCTTTGGTCTTAAGGCGCCCGACCCCATGTTCGGCACTGACCGAACCGTCGAAGGCGTATACCAGATCATGGACGGCCTGCTTGATCGCGCCTCTTTGATCATCAAATTCCGATCGGCGCCGCCCTTTGGGCGGGAACACGTTGTAATGCAGATTGCCGTCACCAAGATGGCCAAAGCAATTGATCCGGAAGAGCCCCAGGCCCGCAATCAATCTTCTGCCTTCGCAAATGAAATCGGGAATTCTGGAAATCGGGATCGAGATATCATGGCTCGACACTGACCCGATCAGACGATTGGCTTCGGGAATGCGTTCACGCACCGCCCACAAATCGGCCCGCTGCGCTTCACTTTGGGCGATTACTCCGTCCTGAACCTGACCAAGCTCTTCAGCGCGAACAAAGAGTCCCTCCAATGCGGCAAATGGTGATTGCCCGTCGGCCAGACCCAGCTCGATCAGCACGCTCCACTCCGGGGGCGAGGCGAACGGTTGACGGACATCCGGCAGAACCTCGGTCAGGAAATCAAGCCCCTGCCGGTGGATCAGCTCAAACGTACTGACGGCCTCACCCACCTTGTCCCGCGCCAAAGCCAGCAGGTCGATCGCCGCTTCGGGAGAAGCCACCTGAAACACCGCCGTCCCGACACCGGCAGGTCGCGGGAACAGCTTGAGCGATGCGGCAGTTATGATCCCCAGCGTCCCCTCAGCCCCGATCAACAGGTTGCGCAGGTCATAGCCGGTATTGTCCTTTCGCAGCCGGCTGAGGCCGTGCCAGATCTCACCACTGGGCAGCACCGCCTCAAGCCCCAGGCACAGGTCGCGCGCGTTGCCATACCGCAAAACGTTGACGCCCCCTGCGTTGGTCGACAGGTTGCCCCCGATCCGGCAGGATCCTTGTGCCGCCAATGACAAAGGAAACAAACGGTTTACCGCCCCGGCTGCGGCCTGAACATCTTGAAGAATGGCCCCGGCTTCGGCGACCAGAACGTTCTCGGTTGGAAAGACACACCGGATGGCGGTCATCCGTTCCAACGAAATCACCAACGGCGCAGGCCCCGCCGACATCACCTGCCCGCCGACCAGGCCAGTGCCGCCGCCATATGGAACAATCGGAACCTGTGCCTGCGCAGCCAATTTTACCAGCTGCGCCACCTCATCGGTGTTGCGCGGCAAGGCCAGCAGACCGACCCGTCCCGAAAAACGCCCGCGCGGTTCTTCCAAATACCGTTCCTCTACGGGGCGCAGGACACCGTCGCCCAGTTTCGAACGGAGCAGCGCGGCAAAACGGTCATCAGCGGGGTTCAAACTCATACGCCTTCAATGCCCAAGCGATGCGGTTGTCGCAAGCCTTATTCAAGATCAATCAGATAGCGCGGCTCAAGCACCACAACCGTGGGGCGGTCCGGTAGGTTCCGCAACGACACGGTGATCTCCGACACCCCGTCGCGCTCAACCGGAAATGTATCCCTGATATCCACCAGGAAGCGATCCAGCGAAAACTGCGAGAACCAGTGCATCGGAATGATGACAGAACTTTTCAGCCGTTTCAGAACCGCAATCATCTCGGGCAGAGGCATGGTGGTCCCGCCATCCACGGCGGCCATGACCACATCCAGCCGCCCGAGCGCGGCAAACTGCTCATCCGAAGGGACATGATGCAAATGTCCCAGATGACCTATGCACAACCCCTCAACCTCGAACACAAAAATCGAATTGCCGCGTTCTTCGACCCCACCATAAACAGATCGAATATCGGTCGAGACATTGCGCACCAGCATCTCACCCAGATCCAGATGATGCTCGACACCTTTCCCGAACTCTCCCCACCCCGGAAGAACATGCGGAATGGCCGGGTCGGGATGCGCCGTCCAATGCGTGCCGTGGGCATGGTTCATCGTCACCACGTCGGGGATCAGGTTTGCGCTGCCGATAAATCCGGTAAAATCCGTCACCGCACTCAGCCCGCCGCGGGTCTGGATCATGAAAGAGGCATGCGCGATATAGCTGATCCGCACCGAGAATTCCGGCACAGGATCCTGCCAGGCCGCCCTGTGCAGATACTCTATTCCGGGCGCCGCATCGGCAATGGCGACACAATGACTTGGCCGTCGCTCCTGCGCAGCGGCCCCGCCCGAAATCACCATCAATGCCGCAATCAACCAGCGCATACCCCGAGTGTAGCGCAGAACTACGACAAGTCATGCCCCTTGTTCATCTGGCCCCAAATATCCCGGGGGAGGCGCGGCTTGCCGCGACGGGGGCAGCGCCCCCTATCCTGCGTCGGTTTTTCCGCGCCGGTCAGACCGCAAGCTGGCATACAGAACATGCGTCCGCCACCGCCCGTTGATTTGCAAATACGACTGCGCCACGCCCTCGTACTTGAAGGCCGAGCTTTCCAGCAACCCGCGCGACGCCCGGTTTTCCGGCAAGCAGGCGGCTTCAATCCGGCTCAGGTCCAAACGGGTAAAGGCATGGTGAACCATCGCGCCGATGGCTTCACGCATATACCCTTGTCGGGCAAAGGCCTGACCGGTCCAGTACCCCAATGTGCCCGCCTGCGCGGGACCGCGCCGAATGTTGTCCAGCGTGATGGCCCCAACCAACACGTCATCCTCGCGGCGAAACAGAAAAAGCGGGATTGCCGTCCCGGCCGCTACCGAACGTTGTGCCCAATACACCCGGTTTGTAAAGGATTTGCGGCTCAGGTGGTCCTTGGCCCAGATCGGTTCCCATGGCGTCAGATAGTCTTTCGAGGCCCGCCGCAACGCGGCCCAATCGTTGAAGTCCGAATGTACTGGCGGGCGCAGGCTGAGCCGCGCAGTCTCGAGTTTCAGCTTGCGTCTGCCCAACAGCATCACGCCGCCCGCCTCTCCTGTAGTTCGGCCAATGTCGGCGCCCCCGAAACCGGCCCGTACAGCGCCAAAGCGGCAGGTGCGTTTACGGCCATCTGCTCGGCAAATACGCGCACATCTTCGGTGCTGACCGCATCAATCCGGGCCACCGTATCCTCCAGAGACGGGACCCGCCCCCAGATCTGAACCAGCCGCGCCAAGCGTTCGGCCCGGTTTGACGGGCTTTCCAGCCCCATCAACATCCCGGCTTTCATCTGCGCACGGGCACGGGCAACCTCTTCCGTGGTCATGTCCTCGGCTGCGCGCTTCATCTCGTCGATGGTGATGGTGGCAAGCTCTGCCACCTGATCTGCCGAGGTGCCGGCGTAGATCGTCGTCGTACCGGTATCGGCATAGGCACCGGTCTGGGCAAAGATCGTATAGCACAGCCCGCGCGACTCGCGCACCTCCTGGAACAACCGCGAAGACATGCCACCCCCCAAAGCGGTGGAATAGATCTGCGCCGTATAGATCGCATCGTCGCGATAGCCCGGGCTTTCCAGCGCAAGTGCGAAATGCGCCTGCTCCAGCACTTTTTCCTGCCGCGCTTCACCACCGGTAAAACGCGCAGGCTCGGCGATCAGCCCGGTGCGTGGTTGCAGATGACCGAACATCTCTTCGGCCATTTTCATCAGTTGATCGTGATCCACGGCACCGGCAGCGGACAGGATCATCTGATCGGGGCCATAATGCTCGGCCACGAACCCCGACAGATCCTCGCGCGAGAACGCACTGACCCGCTCGGATGGTCCCAGAATGGTGCGGCCCAAAGGCTGGTCGTGATAGCTCTGCTCCTGCAACCAGTCAAAGATCACATCGTCCGGCGTGTCATAGGCCTGGCCGATCTCCTGAAGGATCACGCCGCGCTCAACCTCGATTTCGCGCGGGTCGAAAACCGGGTTCAGAACGATATCGCCGATCACGTCCATCGCCAGCGCCACGTCGTCCTTCAGAACGCGCGCGTAATAGGCCGTTACCTCGCGCGAGGTATAGGCGTTGATATACCCGCCCACATCCTCGATCGCCTCGGCGATTTGCAGCGCCGAACGTCGCTCGGTTCCCTTGAACGCCATATGCTCAAGGAAATGTGCGATGCCGTTCTGTTCGATCCGCTCATGCCGCCCACCGGCGGTTACCCAGATGCCGATGGCCGCAGATTGCAGCCCCGGCATGTGTTCACTGACGATACGAAAGCCGTTCTTCAGTTGGTCTTGTCTGACAGTCACTCGGCGATGTGCCCTTTGATATGATCCTCGATGGCGCCCAGATCATTGGCGATCCGGGTGACCCGTTCCGGACGTTCATACAGATCAGACATGCGGGATGGAAGAGGCGGATGCACGTCGCTCGCCTTCTCGACCGCCGCAGGGAACTTGGCGGGATGCGCAGTGGCCAAGGTGATCATCGGGGTATCGGTGGCACGGTGGTCTTCGCCGACCTTGATCCCGACCGCAGTGTGGGGGCAGACCAGTTCCGCGCTGTGGGCAAGCGTATGCCGGATCGTCGCCAGCGTTTCGTCTTCGGACACCCGGCCCGAGTCGAAAGTTTCGCGCAGCGCTTCCATCGCGCCCTGGCTGACGTTGAAGCCGCCATTTTTGAGCTCATCCATCAACTGCGCCACGGCACCGCCGTCCTCGCCATAGGCGTAGTACAACGCACGCTCAAAGTTCGAGCTGACCTGAATGTCCATCGACGGGCTGATCGAGGGGATGGTGTCGCCCTTGAAATACCCCTCACCCGACAGGCAGCGGTGCAGGATGTCGTTCTGGTTGGTCGCAACGACCAGACGGTCGATGGGCAAGCCCATGCGCTTGGCCAGATAGCCCGCGAAGATGTCGCCGAAATTGCCGGTCGGCACGGTGAAGCTGACCTTGCGGTGCGGCGCGCCCAGGCTGACGGCGGCCGAGAAGTAATAGACGATCTGCGCCAGCACCCGGGCGAAGTTGATCGAATTCACACCCGCCAGCTTGACCCCGTCGCGGAAGTCGAAATCGTTGAACATATCTTTCAACGCTGCCTGACAATCATCGAAATCGCCATCCACGGCCAGAGCATGAACATTGCTGTCCGCAGGCGTCGTCATCTGGCGACGCTGCACCTCGGACACGCGGCCGTGCGGGAACAGGATGAACACATCCACGGCATCCAGCCCCCGGAAGGCCTCGATCGCGGCCGAGCCGGTGTCACCGCTGGTGGCGCCGACGATGGTCACGCGGTCATTGCGCCGTTTCAGGGCCACCTGGAACAGCTGGCCGATCAGCTGCATGGCAAAGTCCTTGAACGCCAGCGTGGGCCCATGGAACAGTTCCAGCAGAAAATGGTTCTCGTTCAGTTGCTTCAACGGTGCGCGGGCATCATGGCCAAAGCCTTCATAGGCGCGGGCGATGATCTGCTTGAACTCGTCCTCGGCAAAGGAGCCGCTGACATAGGGCCACATCACACGGAATGCGATGTCTTCATAGGGCAGACCAGCCAGCGCCGCGATCTCGTCATGGCTCATCACCGGGATCTCGGCGGGCAGATACAGACCCCCATCGCGGGCCAATCCGGTCAGCATCGCCTCTTCAAAGGTCAGTTCTGGCGCTTGGCCACGGGTCGAGATGTATTTCATTGCTCTTCACTCTCAGAAGGGGCGCGATTGCGCCACAGGAAATAACCGGTCATCACAGCCCAGACCAGAGCCAAGCCAAACCAGGTGATTGCATATTGCAGGTGATCATTTGGAATCCCCGCCGTATCCACCGGCAAAGGCGTCACGTTCGGGTCGGTCTGAGACCGCGCGATCAGCAACACCGGATCGGCCCCCAAAGCGGCGGCCAGATTGGGCACGTCCCGGGCAAACCAGATGTTGTCGTCAAAATCGGGCTCGGGCGTATAGCTGTCGACCTCATCCGGCCAGTGCAGGTTGCCGGTGACCTCCATCGGGCCGGTCAGACGCGGCGCCTGTTTCGCCGTTGTCGGCACAAACCCCCGATCGACCAGAATTGTGCGGTCCTCGGTGCTGAACGATTGGATGATGCGATACCCTGCCCCGACCTGTTTGACCGAAACAAGCACATGGATTTCGCCTGGTTCCATCTCGCCCGAAACCGTTACCGGAAGGTATTTGTCGGTGTCCTCTAAAACCTGCCGGGGCAAGGCGATGGGGTCGGCCGACATGCGGCTTTCGATCTCTGCCAACAGCTCCTGTTTCCAGGCCAGACGCTGCATCTGCCAGGTACCCAGCGACAGCAGAACGCCCAAACCGGCGAGGCCGAAGATCAGCAGGAACAGAATGCGGCGCATGGCAGGGTCGAACCTCGTTTCAGGAACCGGCGTCTTGTTAAGGGGCGTGTGGGCCAAATTGCAACCACGCAATTGTATGGGGCGCAATCTTGCGCCCGGAACAGAGAAAAAGCCGCCCCTCAAGGGCGGCTTTTGCAATTGGATCAGCTGATCGGGCTTACATCAGCGGGGCCTGTCCCCAGATGTAGACCGCGAAAAACAGGAACAGCCAGACAACGTCAACGAAGTGCCAGTACCAGGCCGCCGCCTCGAACCCGACATGCTTTTCTGGCGTGAAGTCGCCCTTGAGGGCCCGGATCAGGCAGACCGACAGGAAGATGGTGCCGATGATGACGTGGAAACCATGGAAACCGGTCGCCATGAAGAAGTTCGAATAGAACTGATCATCGCCAAACTTCCAGCCTTCATGGGCCAGCAGCTCGTAATACTCGAACGCCTGCAAACCGGTAAAGGCAATGCCCAGAACGATACCGATGGCCAGACCGTTGATCAGCGCTTTGCGGTCGTTGTCATGCACCAGCGCGTGGTGCGCCCAGGTAATAGCACAGCCCGACAGCAGCAGAACCAGAGTGTTGATCAGCGGCAGGTGGAACGGGTCAACCGCGTGGATGTCCGGCTGGATGTATTCGGTGCCGGCATAGTCGTACATCGGGTACATGCGATGTTTGAAGAAAGACCAGAACCAGGCAAAGAAGAACATCACCTCGGACATGACGAACAGGATGAAACCGTAGCGCAGACCGATGCGAACCACAGGGGTGTGATCCCCCTGGCGGCTTTCAACGACAACTTCGGACCACCATGCGAACATGGTGTAAAGAACTGCGACCAGACCGGCCCAGAACATCCACGGGGTCAATCCGTGCATCCAAAGGACGGCTCCGAACAACATCACAAAGCCGCCGACAGCTCCGATCAGAGGCCAGATCGACGGGGCCAGAATGTGATAATCATGGTTTTTAGCGTGTGCCATCAGCGTCCCTCACCTACAGGCGTTAGTTCGTGTTTGTTTCTGCCTGCGCTTCAAGGGCGGCATAGCCCTCTGGCAGGTCGATTTCGTAGAATGTATACGACAGCGTGATCGTATGAACATACTTTGCTTCAAGATCTTCGACCATTTCAGGATCGACGAAGAAGGTCACCGGCATCTCTACCCGCTCGCCGGGTTGCAGCACCTGCTCTTCAAAGCAGAAACAGGCAATTTTTTGAAAATACCCGCCTGCCGAATAGGGTGCCACATTGTATGAGGCCTGACCCGCTATTGGACGATCCGTTGGGTTATAGGCCTCATAGAAAGCCAGTCCGGTCTCGCCGATGCGCACTTCCATCTCGCGAACGACCGGTTTGAATTCCCAGGCCATGTTTTTGGCCTTGGACGCATCAAAACGTACGGTGACCGTACGGTCCAGAATGTCTTCGGGGGCAGCTTCGGCCACACCGGTTGTACCGCCAAATCCGGTCACGCGGCAGAACCAGTCGTAGAATGGTACCGCCGCCCAGGCCAGGCTGCCCATCAGGACAACCACACCTACGGTTTGAGCGACCGTTTTCTGTGGACCAGACAAAGCCATCAGTTCTGGACCTCCTGTGTGGCCATATTGAAATCAGTGCCCGAGACCTTGACGATCGTCAGGCCAAAAATGATCACGATAAAGGCAACCAGTGTCAGTCCAACGCCCAGATTGCGGCTGAACCGTCGCTGATGCAGTTCATGGCTTTTGCGCAGGCTCATGACCATCCTCCCAAACCATAGGGTTTCAGCAAGGCTTCGGCCAGAATAGCGCCGAAATGCAGGAAGAGGTAGAGCAGCGAGAGCTTGAAAAAGCTGCGTTCGACCTTGAAATTATCGGCCTCCGAGTCATCCTCGGTCCGACGCGAAATTTGCCAGGCGCCGCGCAGGAACAACGCGTTCAACACCAAAGCCACGGTCAGATAGATGGGACCACCGATGCCAGAGAATGCGGTTCCCACCGCCAGTATCGCCAGCAAGCCCGTATAGACGAGAATGTGCACACGCGTTGCGCGGCGGCCGTGTGTCACGGTCAACATGGGCACGCCCGCATCGTCATAGTCCGAGCGCATGAACAGGGCCAGAGCCCAGAAATGCGGCGGTGTCCACATGAAGGTCAGGGCGAACATCAGCCACGGCTCAACCGCCATGGACCCGGTTGCGGCCACCCAGCCGATCACCGGAGGGAAAGCGCCTGCCGCACCACCGATCACGATGTTCTGCGGTGTCGAGCGCTTCAGCCACATCGTGTAGACGACGACATAGAAAAAGATTGTGAAGCCCAGAAACGCACCTGCGAACCAGTTGGTCGCAAGGCCCAGCATGATCACCGACAGGCCCGACAGGGTCAGGCCGATGGCCATCGCCTCACCCTCTTCCACCTTGCCGGAGGGGATCGGGCGACCTTTGGTGCGTTTCATCACCTTGTCGATATCCGCATCCCACCACATGTTCAGCGCACCCGATGCGCCGCCACCGATGGCGATGAACAGAATGGCGCAGAACCCGACAAAGGGGTGGACCGGAACCGGGGCCGCCAGCAGACCGACCAGCGCCGTAAACACGACCAGAGACATCACGCGTGGCTTCAGCAAGGCGAAGTAATCGCCAAAGCTGGCCTCGTCCGCGTGGGCGGTCGCTGTGCTGGCATTGATGCTTGCGTCGGTCATCTCGGGTCCTTCTGGGGCGAAAGCTGCGCGGTCAGCCCGCACAGCCTGCATTTCGTATCAGGCGGGCTTCAACCCGCCCTCAGTGTGCTCAGTTCGATGCAACCTGATAGCTTTGCGGCAAACCGGCATATTCTTCGATCGCGCCTTGCAGCCACTGGTCATACGCTTCCTGGCTGACGACTTTCACGGTGATTGGCATATAGGCGTGGTCTTTGCCGCAGAGTTCCGAACACTGACCGAAGTAGATGCCTTCCTTCTCGGCCTCGAACCACAGTTCCGCCAGACGCCCGGGCACGCCATCCTGCTTTACGCCGAAGGATGGGATGGTCCAGGAGTGAATCACATCAGATGCGGTAACCTGCATCACGACGACCTTGCCAACCGGAACAACAACGGCAGTGTCCGTGGCCAGCAGCCATTCGTCATCGCTGTAACCCGCATCTGCCAGCTTCGCGCGCATGGCATCGTCAAGCACAAACGGGGTCACGTCGGCGTCAGCCGGGCGCGCGCCCTCGTCCAGAGTGGCCGGATGGCCCAGCAGGTAGCTGTCGAAGGCAAAATCGTGATCAACATATTCATAGGTCCAATACCACTGGTTGCCCACGACTTTGATAGTGATGTCGCCTTCCGGGATCTCCTGCTGCTTGAACAGAACCGGCAGCGAAAACGCACCGATGAAGACCAGAATCAGGATTGGGCCAAGGGTCCATGCAATCTCAACCGGGGTGTAGTGCGAAAAACGTGCCGGTTTCGGGTTAACGCGTTCGTTGTAACGCACGATGCAATAAACCAGCAGGCCAGCAACCAGCAGGCAGATGACGGTGATGATCACCAGAATCATGCCGTCCAGACGCTGAATTCCTGTGGCAAGGCTGGTGGCTGCCGGCTGAAAGCCCATACCGCCGTCAACCGGTTTGCCAATAATCTCAAGCTCCTGAGCCATGGCTGGAAGGCTGGAGAGGGCTGTCATAAACCCTGAAAGCATCAAAGCATTCTTCATGTTCTGTCCTGATCGTTTGATCTTTGCGTCCCTGGCGAAAAGGTGTGAATCGGTCGCACCTCTCCCGTTGTCTTTGGCCGCGTTAAAAACCATATTCCGTCGGGTAGATAAAGCAAAATGCTTGCGTCAAACAGACGCTATTTTTGATCTGGATCAAACCCGAAAGGTCCCAACCCATGTCCGACGCCCCGTTTCGCCCGTTTGAAAGCGCTCTACCGCACGATGAAGCGCTTGCCATTTTGCGCTCGGCCACGGACGGTGCCGAGGACGGAGAGCTGTTTGTCGAGCGGCGAAAATCCGAGTCTCTCGTGTTCGATGACGGCCGTCTGCGCACCGCGTCTTACGATGCGTCGGAAGGGTTCGGGCTGCGTGCCGTACAAGGTGAAGTGGCTGGATATGCGCATTCCACAGACGTTTCGATTCCTGCCCTGAAACGGGCGGCGGAAACGGCAAGACTGGCTGTCGGGGATGGCGGCGGGGTCTTGGCGGATGCTCCGCGCTCCACCAATACGCGCCTCTATACGGACGAAGACCCGATTGATTCTGCCGCTTTCCCGGTCAAGATCGAGACATTGCGTGAGATCGACGCCTTCGCCCGCGACCTGGACCCGCGTGTGGTTCAGGTTAGCGCCACGATCGCGGCAGCAGTGCAAGAGGTCGAAATTCTGCGTCCTGACGGTGTGATGGTTCGCGATGTGCGCCCCATGACCCGCGTGAACGTGTCGGTCATTGTCGAACAGAACGGACGCCGCGAAAGCGGATCCGCGGGCGGTGGTGGCCGGGTTGGCCTGAGCGGGTTGATCGACCCCGCCGACTGGCAGGCCAAGGCCCGCGAAGCCCTGCGCATCGCACTGGTCAACCTGGACGCAGTTCCTGCGCCGGCCGGTGTCATGGAAGTTGCGCTTGGCCCCGGCTGGCCTGGCATCCTGCTGCACGAGGCCATTGGCCACGGCCTGGAAGGCGACTTCAACCGCAAGGGCAGCTCGGCCTTTGCCGGGTTGATGGGGCAGCAGATTGCTTCAAAAGGTGTGACCGTGGTGGATGACGGCACGATTGCTGATCGTCGCGGTTCGATCACCGTGGATGATGAGGGCACGCCCAGCGCACGCACGGTGCTGATCGAAGATGGCGTGCTGACCGGCTACATGCAGGACCGCCAGAATGCCCGGCTGATGGGGGTTGCCCCGACGGGCAACGGGCGGCGGCAAAGCTATGCGCACAAACCCATGCCGCGCATGACCAACACGATCATGCTGGGTGGCGAAGCCGACCCGCAGGCCCTGGTGGCCGATATCAAGGACGGCATCTGGGCGGTTGGATTCGGCGGCGGTCAAGTGGACATCACCAACGGCAAGTTCGTTTTCTCGTGCACCGAGGCGTATCGTGTCGAAAACGGCAAAATCGGCGCGCCGGTCAAGGGCGCCTCGTTGATCGGTGACGGGCCATCGGCCTTGAAACGCATCCGAGGGCTGGGCAACGATATGGCGCTGGACCCCGGCATGGGTACCTGTGGCAAGGACGGGCAATGGGTGCCGGTAGGTGTTGGCCAGCCGACCGTCCTGATGGACGGGCTGACTGTCGGCGGCTCGGCCGCCTGAGTCGGACGCGGCGCAGTCCAAGAGGCGCAGGGTTAACTCAGCGCCTCTTTTTTCGCGAAGATCGCCTTTGGCGACCAATACGCTCTTTCTGACTGAGTATTATTTATTTTGTTTATTATCAATGTGTTCTATGTCTTTTACCTGACGAAATTGCAAAAAATCACTTCTAATTTTCAACGATTCACAAGCTGTTAACTGCCTGTCCCGTAAACCAGTTCTGCAACAAGGCGGAGCAACGGATGACCGAAGAGCAGCTTTCTTCCAATCACCCCCCACTCCCACCCACCACGGAAGAGGACCGGTTCTCGTGGCTTCGTCTGTTGCGTTCTCGCAAGGTCGGTCCGGTGACATTTCGTCGGCTGCTTCGCGAACATGGCTCAGCGCAGAACGCGCTGGCCGCGCTGCCTGAAATGGCACGCGCCGCCGGTATAAAAGGGTATGAAACCTGCCCCCCCGGCGTGATCGAGGTGGAACTCAGGGCCGCAAAAGCCGCTAAAGCGCGGCTTTTGTGCCTTGGGTCCGCTGAATTCCCCGCGGCCCTGGCTGAACTGAACGAAGCCCCGCCGCTGCTGTGGGCGATCGGAGACGTTTCGCTGTTGCAAAAACCAGCAATTGCGATGGTTGGCGCGCGAAACTGTTCCTCGCTCGGCGCGCGGATGGCACGTGGTCTGGCCTCCGAACTGGGCAGCAAAGGGCACGTTATCGTCTCGGGCTTGGCGCGTGGCATCGATACAGCCGCGCATATGGCCGCGCTGGAAACCGGCACGGTGGCAGTCATGGCCGGTGGCGTTGATGTGATCTATCCGGCCGAAAACACGGAACTGGCCCATGACATCGCGTCCCGCGGCTTGCGGATTTCGGAACAACCGATGGGCGTGACACCCCAGGCCCGGCACTTTCCACGCCGAAATCGGATCATTTCGGGGCTTGCGCAGGCGGTTGTCGTCGTCGAGGCTGCCGCCAAGTCCGGCAGTCTGATCACTGCACGGGACGCACTGGATCAGGGGCGCGAGGTTCTGGCCGTTCCCGGCCATCCGTTCGATGCGCGGGCCGCCGGCTGCAATCTATTGATTCGTGATGGCGCCACACTTGTCCGATCCGCCGAAGACGTTATTGAAGCCTTGCCGAGGCAGGACGACCTGTTTTCCCGGCCAATCGAACCGCCCTCGGAACCAATCGCGCGTCCTGCAAGAAACCTGCACGAGCAAATCATCGCGCGGCTTGGCCCCTCACCCATCGCCGAAGATCAATTGCTGCGGGATATCGCGGCGTCGGCCGGTGAGCTTGGACCGGCGCTGATCGACCTTGAACTTGATGGGCGAATCCAGCGTCAGCCCGGAGGTCTGCTGTCGCTGGCAAGTTGATCGTACCCTCGTACCGGCGTACCCGGTTTCTGAAGATCGGTGGTAGCGCACTGAAATCACGGCGCTTTTCCACCGGCGAATGGAACGCATTGACAATTCCTGCTTGCCCCACACATTTTGCACCACCATAGAAGGCGCCAAATTCGTCGAGCGAGGTTTCCCCTTAAATGCCCGTAGTTGTTGTAGAATCTCCGGCCAAAGCAAAAACAATCAATAAATACCTGGGCCCCGACTACACGGTTCTGGCCTCTTACGGCCATGTGCGGGACCTGCCGCCAAAGGATGGATCGGTCGATCCTGAACATGACTTCTCGATGAAATGGGAGGTCGGCAACGACAGCCGCAAGCATGTCAAGGCCATTGCCGACGCGTTGAAAGAAGACAATGCGCTGATCCTTGCCACCGACCCCGACCGCGAGGGCGAGGCGATCAGCTGGCACCTGCAGGAGGCATTGACCAAACGCCGTTCGATCAAGAAGGATACGCCCGTCAGCCGCGTCACCTTCAACGCCATCACCAAGGACGCCGTGACCGAGGCGATGCAGAACCCGCGTCAGGTCGATATGCCGTTGGTCGAGGCCTATCTGGCCCGCCGCGCGCTGGATTATCTGGTTGGGTTCAACCTGTCTCCGGTTTTGTGGCGCAAACTGCCAGGTGCGAAGTCGGCGGGTCGCGTGCAATCCGTCTGTCTGCGCCTGATCGTCGAACGCGAGATGGAAATCGAGGCATTCAAGCCGGTGGAATACTGGTCGGTTCGGGCGCTGTTCGAGACACCGCGCGGGCAGACCTATGAGGCGCGTCTGGTCACGCTGGCCGGCAAGAAGCTGGACAAACACGATCTGGCCAATGCGACGCAGGCCGAGCTGGCGGTTCAGGCCATCACCAGCCGCGCGCTGAGCGTGACCTCGGTCGAGGCCAAACCCGCCGCCCGCAACCCCAGCGCGCCGTTCATGACATCGACCCTGCAACAAGAAGCCAGCCGCAAGTTCGGCATGGGCGCGCGCCACACAATGCAGGTGGCGCAGCGGCTTTATGAGGCCGGGTACATTACCTATATGCGGACCGACGGCATCGACATGGCGCCTGAGGCCGTGACAGCCACGCGCGAAACAATCGCGGATCGCTACGGTGCAGAATATGTACCGGACAGCCCGCGCATGTATAAGAACAAGGCCAAGAACGCTCAGGAAGCGCACGAGTGTATCCGCCCGACGGATATGTCGCGCGACGCCAAGGCGCTGAAGGTCACGGATGAAGATCAGCGCAAGCTTTACGATCTGATCTGGAAACGCACCATCGCCTGTCAGATGGCTGCCGCACGTCTGGAGCGCACCACCGTCGAGATCGGCAGCGACGACGGTCAGGTCGGCCTTCGCGCCACCGGCCAGGTGGTCATGTTCGATGGGTTCATGCGGGTATACGAAGAAGGCCGGGATGACGTCGCGGACGAGGATGAAAAGCGTCTGCCACAGATCGCGCAGGGCGATCCGGCCCGTTTTGCCAAAACCTCTCTGAAGGATCAGTTTGCCAAGGCGACCAGCGACAGCGGCGACAAGATTGCGAAAGAAGCAATCCTGTCCGAGAACGAATCCGTTCTGGCCCTTCAACACCACACCCAACCGCCCCCGCGCTATACCGAAGCGACACTGGTCAAAAGGATGGAAGAGCTGGGGATCGGGCGCCCATCAACCTATGCTTCGATCGTAACGACGATCCAGGACCGGGAATATGTCCGCAAGGACAAGAACAGGCTGATCCCCGAGGAGAAGGGCCGGATCGTCACGATCTTCTTGCTGAATTTCTTCCGGCAGTATGTGGGGTATGAATTTACTGCCAATCTGGAAAAAGAACTGGATGACATCAGCGCCGGGGAGCGCGACTACAAAGACCTGCTGGGCAAGTTTTGGCGTGATTTTTCAGCCGCGATTGGCGAGACCTCCGAACTGCGGATTTCGGAAGTGTTGGACAAGCTCGACGAAGCTCTGGCTCCGCAGCTCTACCCGCCGCGCGAGGATGGGTCCGATCCACGTATCTGCCCGAAATGCGGCACTGGTCAGTTGCACCTGAAGACCTCTCGTACGGGTGGGTTCGTTGGATGCGGGAACTATCCGGAATGTACCTATACGCGCCCGATTGCCGGTGAAGGCGCGGAAGGTGACGAAAGGCTGCTGGGCGAAGATGCCGGGGATGAGATCTGGCTGAAGTCCGGCCGGTTCGGTCCTTACGTTCAGCGGGGCGAACCCACGCCCGAGAACAAAAAGCCCCCGCGCGCATCCCTTCCCCGCGGGTGGAGCAAGGATGACATGGACCTGGAAAAGGCGCTGACGCTTCTGTCCCTGCCCCGTCAGATCGGCGAACACCCCGAAGGCGGCATGATCAGCGCGAATTTCGGGCGGTTCGGGCCTTACCTGATGCATCAACTGCCGGAGGAGCCGAAGCCGGTCTACGCCAATCTGAAAGACCCCAATGACGTGTTCGAGATCGGCATGAACCGCGCCGTTGAGTTGCTGGCCGAAAAACGGGCAAACCCCGGTCGTGGACGGCGGGCCGCGGCAAAACCTCTGAAAGAATTGGGTGAGCATCCCGATGGCGGCGCGATGCAGGTTCTGGACGGGCGCTATGGGCCATATGTGAAATGGGAAAAGGTCAACGCGACGATCCCCAAGGACATCAAACCCGAGGACGTAACGCAGGAAATGGCCATCGAGCTTGTCAACGAGCGCGCTGCCAAAAAAGGCACCAAGAAAAAGGCCACGTCCAAAAAGAAAGCAACCACCAAGAAAGCAACAACCTAGGCTGTCAGGTGATGGGGGTTGAACAAGCCCCCCGCAATCGCCGTTTCGGCATTACAGGGGGCTGTCAGCGAATTACCTGGGCTGAGGGCCGCACCGCACTTCGAGCGTCGTCTGCCAGTCTTCCGAGCTGCTTGAGCTAGGATAGTAGCCGGGTGCGCTGCCTGAGTTCTGGGCAGCAGCCGTCAGGACATCGATGATCAGGGCTGCATTCTTGTCCACCCCCTGATAGCCGGTATCGCTGGCCAGAACGAAGGCCTCTTTGCCCTGCTGTGCGCACCGTGCGTTGGCGGTTGAAATTGCGGATTCAAGTGAAGACTTCTCAGAATAACCGGTTCCTATAACTTTGATCTTGTTATCGTCGAGCGGAAGTACGGTCGCCTGCTCAGGCTCACAGGCTGACATAACCAAAAGCGCAACACCTGCGACCGTTCCGACCCAAATTCGTTCCATGTTTTCAATCTCCTATAAAGGTACGGCGCTTATGCTGAACCGCCCGGTTCATTGCAACAGCTCATTTCACTGGTAGAAATACCACCTCCCCCTTGGTTTCATTGACTTCCCCGTGACACGGCGGCACAACCAGCCCATCACCATGTCATTGGGGGAGTTTTCCATGAAGAAAGTCTATGCCAATGCCACCGAGGCGCTCGATGGGGTGCTGTCGGATGGCATGCTGATTGCCGCAGGCGGGTTTGGCCTCTGCGGAATTCCGGAACTGTTGCTTGAGGCCATCAGGGACTCGGGCGTCAAAGACCTGAGCTTTGCGTCGAACAATGCCGGTGTGGACGATTTCGGAATCGGCATCCTGTTGCAGACCAAGCAGGTCAAAAAGATGATCAGTTCGTATGTCGGTGAAAACGCCGAGTTCATGCGCCAGTATCTGAGTGGTGAGCTGGAGCTGGAATTCAACCCCCAAGGAACATTGGCCGAACGGATGCGCGCCGGTGGCGCGGGCATCCCGGGCTTCTACACCAAGACCGGCGTCGGCACCGTGATCGCCGAAGGGAAAGAGCACAAGGACTTCAACGGCGAGACCTACATTCTGGAAGAAGGCATTTTCGCCGATCTGGCCATCGTCAAAGCCTGGAAGGCTGACGACACAGGCAATCTGGTTTTCCGCAAGACCGCCCGTAATTTCAACGTTCCTGCTGCGACCTGTGGCAAGATCTGCGTTGCCGAAGTGGAAGAGATCGTTCCGCGTGGTTCGCTGGACCCCGACTGCATCCACCTGCCCGGTATCTATGTGCATCGCATCATTCAGGGCGAACACGAAAAGCGCATCGAACAGCGCACCACCCGCAAGAAGGAGGAAGCATAATGCCCTGGGACCGCAATCAGATGGCCGCACGCGCGGCAGAGGAACTGGAAGACGGCATGTATGTGAACCTGGGCATCGGGATCCCGACGCTGGTGGCAAACTATGTGGGTGACAAGGACATCACTCTGCAATCGGAAAACGGCATGCTGGGCATGGGCCCTTTCCCCTTTGAGGGCGAAGAAGACCCGGACCTTATCAATGCAGGCAAGCAGACGATCACCGAACTGTCCCGCACGGCCTATTTCGACAGTGCCACATCCTTCGCCATGATCCGCGGTGGCAAGATCGCTGCGGCGATTCTGGGTGCCATGGAAGTGGATGAGAAGGGCGATCTGGCAAACTGGATGATCCCCGGCAAGCTGGTGAAGGGCATGGGCGGCGCGATGGACCTGGTTGCAGGCGTGGGCCGAGTGATTGTCGTGATGGATCACACCAACAAGCATGGCGACAGCAAGGTCCTGAAGGAATGCACCCTGCCACTGACCGGAAAGGGCGTCGTGGATCGCATTATCACCAATCTTGGTGTGCTGGATGTGGTTGAAGGCGGTCTGAAAATCGTCGAACTGGCGGAAGGTGTCAGCGAAGACGAGCTGCGCGCCGCAACGGAAGCGACAATCGTTTCCTGATCAAATGGATAGGCCCGCCGTATCACGGCGGGCCTTATTAGTTGGACGTCTGAAAAACACAGCCATCGGAAATCAGGTCTGGCGGCGTTGCGCACAAAGCCCGCGCGATCTGAAACGCGGCGAGGACTTTTGGCACGTAGTCCCGAGTTTCAGCATAGGGTGGCACGCCGCTGTGTTTGCGCACGGCCCCCTCTCCCGCGTTGTATCCAGCCAATACAAGTATTGGATCATTCCCGAACTCTTCCATCAGCCAGTTGAGGTATTTCACACCGCCCGCAATGTTCTCAGAGGGCTTAAGGCTGTCCTTTACTCCGAATCTAGCCGCTGTCGCGGGCATCAATTGCATAAGCCCCTGTGCGCCTGCGGAACTGACCGCGTCTGCACGTCCGGCCGATTCCACCGAGATGACCGCAAGCACCAGCGCAGGTGAAACATTAGTTCCCACAGTGGAACGGAGGATATCGATCCCGCGTTCCTTTGCGATATCTTGCAGCGATTGCAGTCGCGGTGATCTCACGTTGGTTGCGGCCAGGGCGTTGATAGCCGCGTCAAGCCGCCCGGCCCCGCGTTCATCAATGTGCGGTGAAATCCGGCTCCAGAAAGCCTTGTACGATCCTTTGGGATCTCGTTTGACTTCCGCACCCGGCGCTGGCAGCGGGGCGACTTTGGTACGCGCGATAATTTCCGGGACTACCAGTTCAGTGCCCGTGCTGGGCGCTGAAGGGTTAGCTGCGTGTTCTTCCGGAGTAATCTGCACGGTCACACGCGGACGTTCACCGGGTTTTGGGGCTTTGACGCGCTTGTATACGCCGCGCGGCTCTGTCTCGGTCGCATTCACAGATGCGGTGCCCGATATCAGAAACGCCAGCACACCGGCGCATTGAAGTGCGTTCCGGAGGTTCATTTGCCTGCCTCATGTTTTCTTTTTAGGCGATTTGAACCCCGAATCTTCCCGCAAGGCCAGAAAAACAAAGCGAAATGGGGCAGTTTCGCCTCATTTGGCGCAATTTTGCATCGCTATAGAGCCTTTGCCTCAATCGTTGTGATTTTTTTATCTTTTATTTTCATGATGTTATAAAAAATATAACCAAAAAGTTAAGCCGTGCGAAAAAAAATCTGTGTTTGGCCCAATTCCTGCCACGCCCAACGGTCAAACATAGTCCCATACCGAGACGGACATGAGCGGACTGAGAGAGAAAGCTCTGAAAGACGCCTAGGTTTGTTAAACTCTTTTTGATCCTTTAGGAGGGACGTAACATGATCAAGTTCATCAAGAACTTCCGCAAAGACGAAGACGGCGCAGTAACAGTTGACTGGGTTGTTCTGACCGCAGCAGTCATCGGCCTGGCCGCCGTTGCTTATCAGCAGATCTCGGCTGGCGCCACTGGCCTGGCAACCGGCGTAAACGAAGCGCTGAACGCCGCATCGCTGAGCACCGGCAGCAACACCGCGACAGGTGGCATCACCGGCGAAGGTAAAAGCAACTAAGTTGCTGATCTAGAGAATTTCCAAGGCCGCGCTCATCGGGCGCGGCCTTTTTTGTGATCTGAAACTGCTCCATCCCAAGTTCGCTGGAGCCTGCCCGCGCGCAAGTTGTGAAGGCAATCGCGACGATCATGGCGTTTTGCTGTAATTGCCGCGTTTCTTCTGCTCCAATCAATTCGACTAACGCGCGAAACCTGGTAGGAGCTCAGAATTTCCCTACGAAATCAATATTTAGCCCAACTTTCGCCATCCATGCGAACCAGTTTCAGGCCAACCTGTTGTTAGCACTGACGCGACGTATTTGGAGATAAGCACATGTTAAGGTTCCTTAATCAGTTCAAATCTGACGAAGCAGGAGCGGTGACAGTTGACTGGGTGGTGTTGACCGCAGTGGTCATAGGATTGTCGGGCGCGACCTACCTTGTAATAAGCTCAAGCGTCGACAGCATGGGCGGCAATATCAACGGGGCCATGAACAGCGCCGTCGTCAGCACCGGCTCGAATACTGCACCGTCTGGTATTATCACGGCGGGAACTGCCGGCGGCGGCGGCTAAGTTGCAGCTGGTGCGCGCTCTGGCTGGTTTCCAAAAACGTCTTGCTTAACCGTTTCGAAGCAAAGCGCTGCGCCCGTTGGGTGCAGCGTTGTTTTGTTACGCTCAGTCCGCTGGCAATCATGGGAAAGGTAACAATAACCATGCGGAATTGTGCGGAAGAAGGCGCAGAAATCTGACAATCAGGCATTTTTGTCCCACATTTCGACACAATTTGCGGTTAGCAAATAGGCTGTTTCAATGTGGTTCCTTGGCCGCTAAGTATTCGACCAAACAAAAGAATGAGGTACACGCATGCGAGCAGTTTTCGGACTTGTCCTGATTGTCGGCGTTGCACTGGCCGGGGGCGCCGTATACATGGCGCGAAACTATATCGCGGCTTACCAAAGTGAACTGGCACGCCAAAGGCTTGCTGCGGAAGAGGCTCTGGCCAATGCCAAAGTCGATGTTGTTCCGACAGTCACTGTATTGGTGTCGAACCGCGCCCTTAAATACGGCGAGCGGTTGACGGAGGAAGATATCCGCGCAGTTGACTGGCCGGAAAACGCGATTCCGGAAGGTACATTCACAGAGCTCACAGCCCTGTTCCCCGAAAGCGGCGCAAATGAACGTTTCGTTTTGAGGGCAATGGAAAAAGACGAAGCGATCATGGAGGTCAAGATCACTCGTCCAGGCGAAAAGGCCGGCCTGACGTCACGTCTGGAAAAAGGTATGCGTGCCTTTGCGATCAGCGTTGACGTAGCTTCTGGCGTTTCCGGATTCCTGCGGCCCGGCGACAGTGTCGACATCTATTGGACCGGTTCCAGTGGAACCATCGAAGGGAACAGCGGCGGAATTACCCGCCTGATCGAAACCAACGTGCAGCTCATTGCCGTCGATCAGACCGCTGGTTCAGACGTCACCAACACAACCATTGCACGTACAGTCACGGTCGCAGCCACACCTGAACAGGTCGCGGCTTTGGCACAGGCTCAGAACACCGGGCGACTTTCCCTGGCTCTGGTTGGGGTGCAGGATGAGTCCGTTGCCTCTACGATTGAAGTGGATCAGCGCAAGCTGTTGGGAATTCAAGAAGCCGCGCCGGAACCAGAAGCAAAAGCCGAAAGGGTATGCACGACACGTATTCGCCGCGGTGGCGAAATTGTAAATGTGCCTATCCCCTGCACAAATTGACGCCAATTCAGAACGTTACAAGTTCAGAGCCGCGCCCTTGGCGCGGCTCATTTTTTTGCGGATGTTGCCAATTCCCCACATAAGGAAACTTACGGAAACCATTGATTATTGCAATAAATTCGGATTTCGCGCAGTCTCTCCTCCCATAGGGCATAAGACCCAAAAAAACGAGGCGTGATCGGAGAGGCAGGTCACATGACAATACGTACCTGGATCAGCGCAACCCTGCTGGGGTTGTCGCTTGTTATGGGCCCCATTGGCGACACCGCCTGGGCTGAAACTTTGCGCGTGGTGAAAAAAGGGACTGTGGAAACACTGGACGTCCCGATGAACCGCGCAATCGTCGTAGAAAGCGAACAACCTTTCGCAGAGCTCAGCATTGCCAATGCCGGCATTGCAGACATCTCGTCGTTGTCGGAGCGCACGATCTATGTTCTAGGCAAGGCGCCTGGCCTGACCACGCTGACACTGTTTGACGGCGCGGGCAATCTTTTGGCCAATGTCCGCGTCCGGGTCGCACCGGATGTTACAGAATTCAAGGAACGTCTGCGTCAAATCCTGCCCAACGAACCCATCGAGGTTCGCACAGCCAATGATGGCATTGTTTTGTCCGGTACGATCTCCAGCTCGGCCAAACTGGCGCGCGCGCTGGAACTGGCTGAACGGTATGCCCCCGAGCGCGTCTCGAACCTGATGTCGGTCGGTGGTGTGCAGCAGGTCATGCTGAAGGTCCGCTTTGCAGAGATGAACCGCTCGGTCGCCAAAAGCCTGACAGCGTCGCTTGGCTTCGGTGGAAGCGACGTTACCGGAGGCTTTAACACGCTCAACAACCAGTTCGCACTGAACAACGCTTTGGCGAACAACATTCCGGCAGTTCAGGCCAATACCGGTGCCATCCTGTTTGGGTTTGGCGCGGGTTCGACGCAGGTTCGCCTGTTGCTGGAAGCGCTGGAAACCAAGGGGCTGGCCCGCAGCCTGGCCGAGCCGAATCTGTCCGCGCTGTCCGGCCAGGAGGCATCGTTCCTAGCCGGTGGCGAAGTTCCCATCCCGGTACCGCAGGATGACGGCGTTGTGGCCATCGAATACAAAGCCTTCGGCGTTGAAATGGACTTCATCCCACGCGTCGTGGATGGCGATCTGATCAACCTTGAGATGGGCACGGCTGTTTCAAGTATCGACAACAGCTCGGATTTTACCATCAACGGGGATTCGGTTCCTAGCTTCATCACCCGCCGGGCAAAAACAACGATTGAACTTCGCGATGGTGAAAGCTTTGCCATTGCAGGCCTGATCCAGGACGATTTCGCGGATCTGAGCAACCAGATCCCATGGTTGGGGGATGTGCCGGTTCTGGGTGCGTTGTTCCGCAGCGCCAACTACCAGCGCGAGCAAAGTGAACTCGTCGTTATCATCACCGCGCATCTGGTTTCACCGACTCGGGGCGAAACTCTTGCGCTTCCAACCGATCGGGTCAAACCGCCCAGCGAATTTGACTTGTTCTTGAACGGCCAGGTGGCGCGCACACAGCGCACGGGCGCCGGCGGAGCGTCAGAAGTTGCCAAGCAAAACTTCGGCAGCTCCTACGGCTACGTCCTAGATTGATCAGGAGGATAGGACCAATGCATAAGTGGATCATCACACTGGGTCTTTCGGTCGCTGTCGCCGCATGCACCCGCGAGGCCGGGTACGAGATCGATACAGGCACTTTCGGAAACGCGACGCTCAACAACGTCCAGGTACAAAGCGGCGAATTGACCTACGCGCAGATTCTCAGCCGCCGGTTTGCCGCGGATGTACCCAGCCAGGTGAACTTTGCGTTCAACAGCTCGCAACTGGATGCTTCGGCTCAGCGCATTCTCTTGCAACAGGCTGACTGGATCAAGCAGTTCCCCGAGGCCCGGTTCCGCGTTTACGGACATACGGATGCTGTGGGGTCTGCCAGCTACAACAAAAGCCTTGGCCTTCGCCGCGCTCAAGCAGTTGTCGCGTTTTTGGGGCAGCAGGGTATCTCACGCTCACGGCTTGAAGCGGTGGTATCGTTCGGCAAAACGCAACCGCTGATCGCAACGCAAAGCCGGGATCGCAGGAATCGCAGAACGGTCACTGAAGTTTCAGGATTCGTTGATCGCAACCCACAGCTTCTGGACGGCAAGTACGCTCAGATCATTTACCGCGAATATGTGGAAAGTGCGACCGCTGTAAGCCAGATTCAGGAAGTGAACGCCCAGGACGCTGGCAGCGGTGGATAATACGTTTGAAATGGGCGGCATCGTCGCCCATTTCCCTACAATTGGTTCTTTTGCGCCCAATTCTCGCCCAACTTCAAAGCAACATTGTGAACAATAGGGTGACCTGCGGCCAAATTTGACCGTATTGGGGCGACAGCACATCAATCTGGCGGATTTCGTTCATATGACATGCTGAGCCCTCACGACGAGGATAGTGTTTATGACCAGCGCGACGCCGCAAGACGACAATACTGCAATCTTGGCCTGCACCATCAGTCGGGATGTTCAGAATTTCGACCTTCTGATCGAAGACATGGAAGCCATCTTGGGCGAACGCTGGGGAGATCTGGGATTTGCAGAAGCGTTGGCCTTTTTCAGCCAACCCGAGGCTGAAACGCTGGAATTCGTAGCACTGGCGATCGACGGAGAAGACGAAGACAACCTTTCTCTGCTAGGTGAGATAATCACTCAAGCCAATGAAAAGAAAGTAAAAGTTGTTCTGATCGCCGAGGATGTTACCCCGGCATCCCTGCACCAACTGCTGCGCAAGGGTGCTGACGAGTTCGTGCCCTATCCTCTTCCCGAAGGCGAATTGCAGGAAGCCATTGAGCGTATGAAGCAGCCCGACCCGGTTGCCGTTGCGCAAGCAGCCGCCGTTCCTTTGGCCGGCGGCGCGTCCAAAGAAGGCGCTTTGTTTGTCGTTCAGGGCCTGGCAGGTGGTGTCGGTGCAACGACACTGGCCGTGAACCTGGCCTGGGAACTGGCATGTGCCTCTGACAAGGACGCGCCGACCGTGTGTCTGATCGATCTGGACCTGCAATACGGGACTGTTTCCACCTATCTGGATCTGCCGCGACGAGAGACCGTGTTTGAAATGCTGTCGGATACCGATGCGATGGACAGCGAAGTATTCTCGCAAGCCCTTCAAACATATGAAGAAAAGCTTCAGGTTTTAACCGCACCCTCCGACATGGTGCCACTGGACTTGATCACTCCGGAAGACATTCAGCGCGTGATCGACATGGCGCGCGCGCATTTCGACTATGTCATTGTCGACATGCCAAAAACGCTGGTCCTGTGGTCGGAAACAGTTTTGCAGGCCGCCCATGTGTATTTCGCCCTGATCGAGTTGGACATGCGGTCCGCCCAGAATGCCCTGCGCCTGAAACGTGCATTGCAGGCTGAGGAACTGCCATTCAACAAGCTGCGTTTTGCGTTGAACCGAGCGCCGAAATTTACCGATCTGAACGGGAAAAGCCGCGTGAAACGCATGGGGGAAAGTCTTGGAATCTCTATCGACCTGCTGCTGCCTGATGGTGGCAAACCGGTCATGCAAAGTGGGGATCATGGTCTGCCTCTGGCAAATGCGGCCGCCAAGAACCCGTTGCGCCGGGAAATCGCAAAGCTGGCGAAGTCGCTTCACAGCCTCGGCAGCAGTGCCGAAGAAGCTGCGTAACATCATCCCAAAGGGGGGATAAGCCGTGTTTTCAAGATACAAAAAGCAACCTGCAGCGCAGCCCGTCAAAACGCCGGCACAACCGGCTGAAACAGCGGCGTCTTCTGCACAGGCGACACCTGTTGCGACCGCGGTGGCTCGCAAACCCGTGAAAAAGATTGCAGGTGAGGTCGCAAGCTCAGACAAAGACCGCAAACGCAAGGAGCGGTTGGGTGAGATCAAGATCGAACTGCACCGTGAACTGCTGGAAAACCTGAACCTGGCCGCGCTGGAAAACGCCGGCGAAGCCGAGTTGCGCGCTGAAATCAGTGCTATCGCCAGCGAAGTTCTGGAAACAAGAAACATTGTTCTGAACCGCGAAGACCGGTCCCAACTGAACAAGGAACTGTATGACGAGGTGACGGGCCTTGGCCCGCTTGAGGCGCTGCTTCAGGACGATTCGGTCAACGATATTCTGGTGAATGGTCCACAACAGATTTTTGTGGAACGTGCCGGCAAGCTGGAACTCAGCGACATTACCTTCAAGGATGAAAAGCACCTGATGCGGATCATCGACAAGATCGTGTCCGCCGTGGGCCGGCGCGTCGATGAATCCAACCCGTATGTTGACGCCCGTCTGGCCGATGGATCGCGTTTCAATGCCATGGTGCCTCCGATCGCGGTGGACGGATCGCTTGTTTCCATTCGTAAGTTCAAGAAAGACAAGCTGGGCATTGATGATCTGGTCAATTTCGGTGCGTTCACCGAAGAAATGGCCGCGTATTTGCAGGCCGCCGTGTCCACCCGACTGAATATCATCGTTTCCGGGGGTACGGGTTCGGGTAAAACAACCACGCTCAACGCCTTGTCCAGCTTCATCGACGATGCCGAACGGATCCTGACCATCGAGGACACGGCTGAACTTCAACTGCAACAGACGCATGTGGGTCGGATGGAAAGCCGCCCGCCCAACGTGGAAGGCAAAGGTGAAGTCAGCCCGCGCGACTGTCTGAAAAACGCCCTGCGTATGCGTCCTGACCGCATCATCGTGGGTGAGACACGCGGCGCCGAGGTCATCGACATGTTGCAGGCCATGAACACCGGTCACGACGGATCGATGACCACGATTCACGCCAACTCGGCCCGTGACGGCATTTCACGTCTGGAAAACATGATCGCGATGGCCGGGATCGAAATGCCGATCAAGGCGGTCCGTAGTCAGATCGCCTCGGCTGTGAACCTGATCGTGCAGGCCAGCCGCCTACAGGACGGTTCACGCCGGATGACCTCGATCACCGAAATCACCGGGATGGAAGGGGACGTGATTTCCATGCAGGAAATCTTTCGTTTTCAACGCGTTGGCCTGACACCAGACAACAAGATCATCGGGCATTTCACCGCCACTGGCGTCCGCAGCCACTATTCGGAACGGTTCCGTCTGTGGGGCTTTGACTTGCCAGCATCCATCTACGACCCAACCACAATGTAGGAGAACCAGGTATGCAATTGCCTATGGAGGCGATCATTTATGTCGCCATCTTTGTGGGGGTTCTTGCCTTGGTCGAGGGCATCTATCTTGTCGCCTTCGGCAAGTCCATCAGCCTGAACAGCCGGGTCAACCGACGCCTGGATATGCTGGAAAAGGGTGCCGGACGCGAACAGGTGCTGGAGCAGCTGCGCAAAGAGATGCAGCAGCATATGAAATCGCAGAGCATTCCTCTGTACTCACTTCTTGCTGACAAGGCGCAAAAGGCTGCAATCGCGTTCTCTCCACGTCAATTGATTATGATCATGGGTCTGGTATCAGCCATGGCCTTTGTCGGTTTGAGCATTGGCACCGCTACGGACACGGCACTTCGTATCGTTGTTTCCATCGCGATCGGCATCGGCGGCGTTTACGCCTGGGTCAACCACAAGGCCAAGAAACGCATGGGTATGATCGAAGAACAACTGCCCGATGCGGTTGAGCTGATGGTTCGATCTCTGCGTGTTGGCAATCCATTTGTGTCGACGATTCAGGTGGTTGCAAACGAAGTTCAGGATCCGCTGGGAACCGAATTTGGCGTTATCGCTGATGAATGTGCCTATGGTCGCGATGTGGGCGAGGCGCTGAAGGACATGGCTGAACGTTTGGACATGCAGGATATGCGCTTTCTTGCCGTAGCCGTGGGTATTCAGCAGCAATCCGGCGGCAACCTTGCCGAAATTCTGGCCGGACTGGCAAAGGTGATCCGCGCTCGTTTTCGCCTGTTCCGTCGCGTCAAGGCGATTACGGCCGAGGCACAATGGTCCGGCAAGTTCCTGTCCGGGTTTCCCGTTGCCTGTCTGATTTTCATCTTGGTCAAAGATCCGGGCTATTACGACGAGGTGCTGGATCACCCATGGTTTATTCCCGCGTGTTTTGTTGTCGCCATCCTGCTGACATTGAACCTGATCGTCATGAAAATCATCACCAACATCAAGGTCTGAGGGCAGCACAATGGAAATCCTGACCAGCATCAATGACCTGTTAACCCAGCACCTGGGCGAATTCGGCCCTCTTATCATTGTCGGCGTACTTGGCCTGCTTATGGTTCTGGTCGCTGTCACACTGATGATGAAGCAGCCGGAAGACCCGCTGAAGAAACTGCAAAGATCGAATGCGGCTCCTCCCAAGCAGAAAAAAGGGAAGAAAGAGCAGCTTCGAAACTCAAGCCGAAACGAGCAGCTTGAGAAGTTTGCTACATTCCTTGAGCCCAAAAACGAAGAAGAATACTCGGCCGTCGAGCTGAAGCTGCGCCAAGCGGGCTACAGGTCGAAGGATTCGGTTCGGTTCTTCCACTTTGCGCAGTTTTCCTTGGGTATCCTTGGTATTTTCATTGGTGTTCTGCTGGTCACGGTCTTTTCCGGCGGCCAGGAATTTACCGGAACACAGATGATGATCCGAGTGCTTGTCCCCGGTGCGATTGGCTATTTCGCTCCAAAATACTGGATCACGCGCAGGGTTGAAGAACGGAAGGAAGCAATTACCGCTGGCTTTCCTGATACGCTCGATTTGATGCTGGTCTGTGTCGAGGCCGGCCAATCGCTTGATCAGGCCATCGTTCGCGTTGCCAGCGAAATGAGTGCGTCTTATCCGGATATCGCGCAGGAATTCGAAACTGTCGCGCACGAAATGAAGGCTGGTAAGGACAAGGACACCGTCCTGCGTGATTTCGGCGTGCGATGTGGTGTGCAGGATGTGAACTCTTTTGTCACCGTTATGATCCAATCGGCGACATTTGGTACATCGATTGCCGAGGCGTTGCGGGTTTACGCCGGCGAGATGCGCGACAAACGCGTGATGCGCGCCGAGGAGGCCGCGAACAAGTTGCCGACCAAGATGACTCTTGTCACAATGATGCTGACGGTCCCGCCGCTGCTGATTATTCTGGTTGGCCCGTCGGCGAATGTTATTTCGAGTTTTGGACGCTAGGTCGGATAGAACCATATGAAAGCTGAATTCAGGTGCTTCCCTTCCGGGTTTCGCCGAATGCTCCGGGCCACCATGGTTTTTGCCATGGTGGCTTCTTGCACAGAAGGCCTGTCATCCAACGGATTGGATGCACCGGGAATTGACGCCAAGGGTCAGGCAGAGGACAACATCGAGGTCGGAAACAGATTGATGGCCGCCGGAGAATACGAACTGGCGCTTGAAACCTTTACCCGGGCCGCGCTTGAACAGGGTATGACGCCCCAGGTCCTAACCTCTCTGGGTACCGCAAATGTGGGGCTACGCCGCTTGGGACAGGCCGAAAAACTGCTGCGCAGAGCCGTCGAAGACGACACGGACTGGCCGGTGGCCTGGAACAATCTCGGTGTCCTGCTAATGGAAAAACAGGAATACCCCGAGGCCGCGCAAGTGTTTCAGCGGGCCTATGCGCTGGACAATGGCGAAAGTGACGCAATCCGGGACAATCTGCGCTTAGCACTCGCAAAAATGGAAAATCCTGTTAATAATACCCCACAAGAACAACAAGAATACACACTGGAGCAGCTTGGCGACGGGCAATTCACGCTACGCAAGATCCAGTAATTGAGGCGAGAGCAGTAAAGGACGCAAAAAATGCGCCAGCAATTCTTGATTCCGAGTGTTGTTATCAGTGGTCTGATCCTGTCGGCCTGTGCAAAGGAAACCGAAGAGGAAAAGGTTGAACGAACGTTTCAGGAAGTGAACGTTATTGACGAAACAAACCTGAACGATGTGCTTCTGAGCGCCGCAGATCCAAACGAAGCAGTGACCTATTTCCACGGTGCAGCGCTCAAGAACCCGGACCGGATCGATCTTCAGCGCGGACTGGCAATTTCTTTGGGCCGTGCCAAACGCACGACCGAGGCCGTGACCGCATGGAAGCGCGTCACAACGATGAAGGGCTCGAACGCCGCGGACAAGGTTGAATACGCGGACGCCTTGGTCCGAAACGGCGACTGGTCGCAGGCCAAAACGGTTCTGGATTCGGTTCCCCCCACCTTTGAAACCTTTAAACGGTATCGACTCGAGGCAGTCGTTGCGGATTCCCGGAAAGAGTGGAAACGCGCGGATCATTTCTATGAAACCGCTGTCGGGCTGACGACGCGTCCGGGCAGTGTGATGAACAACTGGGGATATTCCAAATTGACCCGCGGCGAATACGCCGAAGCCGAGCGGTTGTTCTCGGAAGCGATCCGACAGGATAACTCACTGTTTACTGCCAAGAACAACCTGGTTTTGGCCCGATCGGCGCAAGGCAACTACAGCCTGCCAGTCGTGCCGATGACTCAGGTCGAGCGGGCGCGTCTGCTCAACACGATGGGTATTTCGGCAGTCAAACAGGGCGACATAACCACCGCCAAGAACCTGTTCCGCGAAGCCATTTCAACCCACCCGCAGCATTTCGACGAGGCGGTCCGCTCGCTTCGGGCACTTGAAGGGGCCTGACACATGCAAATACCCGCAGTGGCAGCGGCCTGGTTTCTGCCGTTTGTGCTGCCAATCTGCTTTTACGTGGCCTTCACGGATATGCGTGAGATGCGGATCAAGAACCATGCAGTCCTTGCGCTGACGCTGGTTTACATCGTGATAGGTCTGATCGCCATTCCACCCTGGTCTTCAGGCAGCCTCAGCGGCAATCTGGGGCCGGTCACCGTGTCTATGCCGGTCTATTTCTGGCAATTGCTGCATATTGTCGTGGTTTTGGTTATTGGCATCTTCCTGAATGCCGCAGGCACCATGGGCGCTGGCGATGCCAAATTTCTGGCCGCCGCTTCGGCGTTTGTCTGGCTGGGCGATCTGAGAATTATGCTGATGATCCTGACCGCCTGTGTTCTGGCTGCCGTGGTCACTCATCGTTTGGCCAAAATCACAAGGCTGCGCACGATCGCGCCGCATTGGGAAAGCTGGAGCCGGGGCAAGCAGTTTCCGATGGGTTTCGCCTTGGGCGGATCATTGGCCATGTACCTGATTTTGGGTACTGTTCTCGGATCGTAAACTATCATCAGCGCGCCTTGTCGTTGCCTTTGTCCCGCCACAAAGCTGGTTCATTTTTCTTCAAGACGCCCTTTTTCGGGTTCTTGGCGTGACAAATTGATGGACGAGCACCGCGCATGAATATGCAGAATTCCTCTGTTATGGCCCCCCCTGCCCCCAAGGGTTTGGGCGAAATGAAGCTTCCGCTTGTAATGATGCGGGACATCCTTCTGAAGACGGTTTTTCGCAAAAACGCGAGCACGGTATCAGAAGTGGCCGAAGCGATCTGTCTCCCGGGATCGGTAACTCAGGAACTGGTCGATATCGCGCGCGATCAGAAACTGCTTGAAGCGACCGGGACACTGAACGCCAACAGCGGCAATGAGATGGGGTATCAGCTGACCGATGCAGGCAAGGCCCGTGCGCTGGATGCGCTGAGCCAATCCGAATACTTCGGCGCAATGCCGGTGCCGCTGGATGTCTATCGCGAGCAGGTCAAACGCCAGTCGATCCGAAATATTCAAGTCACGCGAGAGCAACTGGTTGGCGCAATGGGTCATCTCGTTCTGCCCGACAGCCTGCTGGACCATCTGGGCCCGGCGGTCAGTGCGGGCCGGTCGATTCTGATGTACGGTCCTCCGGGCAACGGTAAATCCTCGATCTCGAACGGCATCCGGGATGCGTTGGGTGATAACGTCTATGTGCCCTACGCCATCGAATATGCGGGTCAGGTGATCACGGTCTATGACCCGATCGTGCACACGGCCATCGAACAGGAGCCGGACGACCCCAACAGCCTGCGCCGTCGCAAGCGGTTCGATTCTCGCTATGTTCAGTGTGAACGCCCCACCGTCGTAACCGGTGGCGAGCTCTCGCTCAGTATGTTGGATCTGGTCTACAACCCGACCGCCCGAACCTATCAGGCCCCGTTGCAGCTGAAATCCACCGGTGGCATTTTCATCGTAGATGACCTTGGCCGTCAGGCCGAACCGCCGCAGGCGCTGGTCAACCGTTGGATTGTCCCGCTTGAAGAAAACAAGGATATCCTCGGCCTGCAATCAGGTGAAAAGTTCGAAGTTCCGTTTGACACGCTGGTCATCTTCTCGACCAACTTCCACCCGAATGAGATCTTCGACCAAGCGGCCTTGCGTCGGATCTTCTTCAAGATAAAGATTGACGGCCCCAATCAGGAGAACTTCCTGAAAATCTTTGCCATGGTAGCCCGCAAACGAGGTATGCCACTGGACGAGGCGGCCTTGGTACACCTGTTGAAGGTCAAGTACCCGACCATCAACAATATTTATGCCAACTACCAACCGATCTTCCTGATTGATCAGATGATCTCGATCTGCGAGTTCGAAGGCATCCCTTATCAGATGAGTCCGGACCTGGTTGACCGTGCCTGGGCCAACATGTTCGTAAAAGACGAGAAAATCGTCAAATAACGCCGTGCCAATCCCTCCTCCGGGCGGGTAGTCTGCAACCATGACGCAGATTCCCGCTCGGATTGGTACGTGGTTCTCCTCCAAAGGCTGGTCCATCCACCCGCATCAGAAAGAGATGTTCGACCGGGCGAAGGAGCCGGCAACCCTCCTTATCGCCCCAACGGGTGGCGGCAAGACCATGGCCGGATTTCTGCCTTCCCTGTCCGAGCTGGCCGACGGTGGCCACAACGGTTTGCATACGCTCTATGTCTCGCCGCTTAAGGCGCTGGCAGCGGATATCAAACGTAACCTGCGCACCCCGGTGGAAGAGATCGGCCTGCCCATCCGGATCGAGGATCGCACCGGTGACACCTCGGCCACGCAGAAAAAACGCCAAAGGGCCGATCCGCCCCATATCCTGCTGACCACACCGGAAAGTCTGGCACTACTGACATCTTACGAGGATGCGGCGCGCATGTTCGATGGGGTACAGCGGATCATCGTCGACGAAGTCCACGCGCTGGCGGAAAGCAAGCGCGGCGATCAGCTGATGCTGGCCCTGGCACGTCTTCACCGCCTCAACCCAGGTCTGCGTCGTGTAGGCCTGTCAGCCACAGTCGAAGACCCCGCGGCAATAGCCGGCTTTCTGGCGCGCCACCCGGACCCCTGCCAGATCGTGCAGGCCGATCCCGGCCCGGACCCGGACATCCAGATGTTGGAAACAACGGAAATGCCGCCCTGGTCCGGCGGAGGCGCGGCCTATTCGATTCCGGCTGTGCTGGACCAGATCCGGCGGCACAAGACCACTCTGATTTTTCACAACACCCGCGCGCAGGCCGAGATATACTTTCACAATCTGTGGCTGGCGAATGACGACGGCCTACCCATCGGCATCCATCACGGCAGCCTCGACCGGCAGCAACGCGAGCGGGTCGAGGCCGCGATGGTGCGTGGCGAATTGCGCGCCATCGTCTGCACCGGCAGCCTCGATCTGGGCATTGATTGGGGCGATGTCGATTTGGTGATTCAGATCGGTGCGCCCAAGAACGTCAAGCGGCTGGTGCAAAGGATTGGTCGGGCCAACCACCGCTACAACGCGCCTTCCAAGGCGCTGCTGGTTCCTGCGAACCGTTTTGAGGTTGTCGAATGCGTCGCTGCGCTCGAGGCTGCCAAAGCCCATGAACTGGACGGAGAACCCCGAGGCCCCGGCCCCCGCGATGTGTTGTGCCAGCACATTCTGATTGCGGCCTGTGCCGGGCCCTTTGACGCTGATGATCTATATGCCGAGATGACATCCGCCGGACCTTACGCACAGTTGACCCGACCGGAATTTGACGCCTGTCTGGATTTCTGTGCCACCGGCGGCTACGCCTTGCGCGCCTATGATCGATGGCAAAGGTTGCAGAAGCGTGCCGACGGGCAATGGCAATTGCGCGATCCTCGCGCAGCGTCGCGTATTCGCATGAATCTGGGCACGATTCAGGACACGGATACACTCAAAGTTCGCCTTAAACGCAGCCGTGGCGGTAAACCGTTGGGCGAAGTCGAGGAAGCCTTTGCTGCTTCGCTGACCCCCGGCGATACCTTCCTGATCGGCGGACAGATCGTACGGTATGAAGGTCTGCGCGAAATGGTGGTCGAAGTCAGCCGTCGCGCCGATCGCAAACCAAAGATCGCGACCTTCTCGGGCACGAAATTTGCGACCTCAACGCAACTCAGCGACCGCATTCTGCGCATGTTCGCCCAAACTGACTGGCCGCACCTGCCTTCCCATACGGCTGATTGGCTGGACTTGCAGCGCCAAATGTCCCGCCTGCCTCAACGGGATCGTCTGCTGATCGAAAGCTTTCCAAGCGACGGGCGAGAGCATCTGTGCGTGTACGGATTCGCCGGCCGCAACGCGCAACAAACACTTGGGCTGCTGTTGACCAAGCGGATGGAGGATACCGGTTTGGCGCCGCTGGGGTTTGTCGCCACAGACTATGCCACGCTGATTTGGGGTTTGGATGCGGTCACTGACCCACGCCCTTTGTTTCAACCCGAAGCGCTGCGTGACGGGCTGGACACATGGCTGGCAGGCAACGCAGTCATGAAGCGTACCTTTCGCGCGTCGGCCACGATTGCCGGTCTGATCGAACGCAACATGGCCGGGCAACGGAAAACCGGGCGGCAAGCCACGTTTTCGTCAGATATTCTCTATGACACTTTGCTGAAATATGATCCCGATCATCTGTTGATGCAGATCACCCGCGAAGAAGCCATGCGCGGGTTGGTTGACTTCGGTCGGATCGAGGCAATGCTGGCGCGCATCGGCGACCGCATCGACCTGCTGCGTCTAGATCGCGTTTCCCCACTGGCCGCGCCGCTGTTTCTTGAGGTCGGAAAGGTGCCTGTCAAAGGGGCCGCCGAGGAAAGGCTGCTTGCAGAAGAAAGCGCACGCCTGCTGGAAGCCGCCGGGTTGGACCAGCTTTGATCCCCTTGCGCAAGATGTGGAATCAGGTCAAGAACGTATCATGAACGTGTGCAAGTTTTCCTTTGCAGGCCAGCAACTCGATGCGTTGCCGTCTGGCGCATTATGGTGGCCGGCGCGGCAACTGCTCTGTGTTTCGGACCTGCATCTGGGAAAATCCGAACGTATGGCCCGTCGGCGCGGGGCTACGCTGCCGCCTTATGACAGTCGCGAAACGCTTGACCGGCTGGCCCGCGATCTGGAACACACCAACGCCGAAACCGTCATCTGCCTAGGTGACAGCTTTGACGATCTCGAAGCGGCCCAAGCCTTGCCCGACGCAGAAGGGTTGAGGATTGCGACTTTGCAAGCCGGGCGCCAATGGATCTGGATCGAAGGCAATCACGATCCCGGCCCGATCGAGATGGGGGGCTCTCATCTGGTCGAATGGCAGTGCGGCCCTCTCGTCTTTCGTCACATCGCCCAGGATCGGCCGCAAGGTGAAATTTCAGGCCATTTTCATCCGAAAGCACAGATTCGGACGAAAGGCAGGCACATTTCACGACCTGCCTTTCTGCTGGACAGAAATCGGCTGATCCTGCCTGCCTACGGAACTTACACCGGGGGGTTGCGCAGTTCGGATCGGGCACTTTCCGATCTTTTGGGCGCGGACGCCATGGCCATTCTGACCGGCCAGCAACCGCAGATGATCCCAATGCCGCGTTGAGTTCAGATCAACCCGTCTTCTTCCAACTTCGGTTTGTACTTGCGGCTTACTGGAACCAGATCGCCGTTCATCAAGCGCAAAAAAGTTTTGCCCCCCGATTTTTCAACCCCAACGATTGATGCGTCCACCACCCAATGTGAACGGTGCGAACAGTGTCCGGGAACCGGCTCCATCTCGGCAATTGCGTCCGTAAAGCGCGAGCGGACCGTGAACGTGCCTTCCGAAGTGACAATATCCACATTGTGATCCCTGACCGTCAAACGATGGATTTGACCATGGAAGTCAGGCGGCAGACGCCTGATCAGGCGCGGCCTCTCGGTTTCAGGTGTTGAGGCCATCAATGGGTTCAAATCATTGCGTTGCACAAGAACCAAACCCGTTGCAAACAGGACCCCATATACCGCGACGGTCTGGGCGCCTGGTGCCATGTGACCTCCGCAGGTGAACAGGACCCATGCCAACATCCAAAGGGACGGCGTGAACAGAACCAGGATCAGTGCCGCGAATGCCAGATCACGGACGGGAACATTCAACAGAACGGGGTTTTTTTGCATCAAGTTGCGCGCCAACCCGGTGACTGTCAGGGCAAGAACCATCACCCCGGTCCAGAAAAGAAGACGCAAACCGAAGCTCAGATCCGCGACCAGAAACGGAGGAAACGCGTAAGCAAGCAATGGAAGAAAGACAAGGCCCGCCGTCACTCGCTGTGGGGTACAAGCATTCCGAATAGTGTTAATCCCAGACGTCATACCGCTTTTGCGCATGACTTAATTAAATTCAACCTTAGCACGACAAGCACTGAAGCACCTTACCTGTAACCAACTGGGAATACAGGGATATCACGATTTTTTAAGCTGTCAAACCCATTCAGGGCAAATTGACTGGAGCGTCCGATGATTGTCCCGCGGGGTCATGCACAACCGAGGAATGTGCCGGGCCGACATGATCGACCCGACCAGATTACCTTACGCCGTCAAACCTTCTGGTTCCGGCAGAGCGTTGGCGCGGCAGCACGCAGTCAAAGTGTTGGCCAACAGGCATGCAATGGTCATCGGACCTACACCCCCCGGAACCGGAGTGATGGCGCCAGCACGCTGGGACGCGCTGGCATAGTCCACATCCCCGACCAGCTTGTTCTTTCCGTCGCGTTCGATGCGGTTGATGCCTACGTCGATCACGGTCGCGCCTTCCTTGATCCAGTCGCCCGGTACCATTTCCGGACGCCCCACGGCAGCCACGACGATGTCGGCGCGGCGTACGACGTCCGGCAGATCCTTGGTGCGCGAATGCGCGATGGTCACGGTGCAGCTGTCGCCCAGCAGCAGCTGCGCCATCGGTTTGCCCACAATGTTCGAGCGGCCGATCACAACCGCGTCCATGCCGGAAAGCGAGCCGTGGTGGTCACGCAGCATCATCAGGCAGCCCAGCGGGGTGCAGGGCACCATCGATTTCTGACCGGTGCCCAGCAGGCCCACGTTCGAAATGTGGAAACCATCCACATCTTTGGCCGGGTCGATCGAGTTGATCACCAGATCCTCGTTCAGGTGTTTGGGCAGCGGCAACTGGACCAGAATGCCATGCACGGCCGGGTCGTTGTTCAGCTTGTCGATCAGCGCCAACAGATCTTCTTCCGACGTCGCGGCGTCCAGTTTGTGCTCGTATGAATTCATGCCGACTTCAACGGTCATTTTGCCCTTCGACCGGACATAGACCTGGCTGGCTGGGTCTTCGCCCACAAGAACCACGGCCAGGCCGGGGGTGATGCCGCTTTCTTCTTTCAGCTTTGCGACCTGATCGGCAACTTGACCGCGCACTTTTGCGGCAAAGGCCTTACCGTCGATAACCTGAGCTACCATACTTCGATCCCTTCTTTCAAAAAACGGATCGGGCGCACAGAACGCCCGGTCAGTCAGTCGGTGCCAATCACGCGCTCTTCGCGTGCAATCGACCAGTCAATCAATATGCGCCATAGCTTCTCGGCCAAATCCGGGTCCATCCCCAGCGCGTCCGAGCTTGCACGCACGCGTTGCACCACCTCTTCGACGCGTTCCGGGATACGGGCCGGAAGGCCCTCGCCCGGTTTCAGCTGCGACGCGCGATCAATATATGTAGCGCGCGTTACCAACATTTCGATCAGTTGGCGATCCAGCTTGTCGATCTCAGCCCGCAGCTCCTGCATGGTGTTGCAGTTCTGAGGCGGTGTCAGAGTGGGCATCGTCATCTCCTCATGGCCCGGGAATGAATCCCCGGACCACGAGATGTCCTATTCGGCGGCTTAGAACAAGCCCTCGATCTCACCTGCGTCATTGAGGCAGATGGTTTCGGCAGCCGGTTTGCGCGGCAGGCCCGGCATGGTCATGATCTCGCCGCAGACGACCACGATAAAGCCCGCGCCCGCGCTCAGGCGTACCTCGCGCACCGGAACCGAATGGCCCGTGGGTGCGCCCCGCAGCGATGGGTCGGTGGAGAAGGAATACTGCGTCTTGGCCATACAGACCGGCAGGTTGCCATATCCGGCTTCTTCCCATTCACGCAGCTGGTTGCGGATCTTGTTGTCAGCCAGAACCTCGTCAGCGCGGTAGATACGCTTGGCGATGGTTTCGATCTTCTCGAACAGAGGCATATCGTCGGGGTAGATCGGTGCGAAGTTCGCGGTGCCACCTTCGACGATTTCGACGACTTTCTCGGCCAACGGCGCAGACCCTTCGGAACCCAGCTCCCAGTGACGCGACAGAACGGCCTCGACGCCGTGCTCGCCGCAATAGTCTTTCACGGCCTGAACTTCGGCATCGGTATCGGTGACGAAGTGGTTGATGGCGACGACAACCGGCACGCCAAACGACTTCACGTTCTCGATGTGACGGCCCAGGTTGGCACAGCCTGATTTGACGGCCTCAACGTTTTCCGCACCCAGATCAGCCTTGGCAACGCCGCCGTTCATCTTCATCGCGCGCACGGTCGCAACCAGAACAACCGCCGACGGGGCAATGCCCGCCTTGCGGCATTTGATGTTCATGAACTTCTCGGCACCCAGATCCGCACCGAAACCGGCTTCGGTCACGACATAGTCGGCGACTTTCAGAGCGGTCTTGGTCGCGATGACCGAGTTACAGCCATGCGCGATGTTCGCGAACGGGCCACCGTGGACGAAGGCCGGGTTGTTTTCCAGCGTCTGCACCAGGTTCGGCTGCATCGCGTCCTTCAGCAGAACGGTCATTGCACCTTCGGCCTTGATGTCACGGCAGTAGACAGGCGTCTTGTCGCGGCGGTAAGCAACGATAATGTCGCCCAGACGCTTTTCAAGGTCTTTCAGGTCGTTCGCCAGGCAGAGGATCGCCATGACCTCGGACGCCACGGTGATGTCAAAACCAGCTTCGCGCGGGAAGCCGTTCGACACACCACCCAGGCTGGCGGTGATCTGACGCAGGGCACGGTCGTTCATGTCGACCACACGGCGCCATGCGACGCGGCGGGTGTCAATCTCCTGCTCGTTGCCCCAATAGATGTGGTTGTCGATCATCGCCGACAGCAGCGAGTGAGCCGAGGTGATGGCGTGGAAGTCACCGGTGAAGTGCAGGTTCATCTCTTCCATCGGAACGACCTGCGCATAGCCGCCACCCGCAGCGCCGCCCTTCATGCCGAAGTTCGGGCCAAGCGAGGCTTCGCGGATACAGATCATCGCGTTCTTGCCGATACGGTTCAGGCCGTCACCCAGACCCACTGTGGTCGTGGTCTTGCCCTCACCTGCCGGGGTCGGGTTGATGGCAGTCACCAGGATCAGCTTGCCGTCTTCGCGGTCCTGCACCGAGTTGATGAAGTTCTGGCTGACCTTCGCCTTGTCATGGCCGTAAGGCAGCAGATCCGCAGAGTCGATGCCGATCTTGGCACCGATTTCCTGAATCGGCTTTTTGTTCGCTTCGCGGGCGATTTCGATATCGGATTTGTAGCTCATTGGCCGGGGTCCTTGATTGAATACCGTGCAAAACCGACGCGGGGCGTCGGCGCTGTGCATTCCATACCCTTGTGTACAATCCCGATAGCCATGGATTCCGACATTCTGGCGTCGCGAAGCGTCGTAAGTTCGTTTCAGGGGTTTCTAATCGGAAACAAGCCCGTTTTCACAAGCCCAGGCAGGTTGATCAGGAACAAACAGTTTCAGCCGGTCCCCCAGTTGAATGCGCCCCGGACGTTCGACCCATCCGGTGATGCCCCGACGCCCGGCCGCCGCAGGTTTGAAAGTTGCGCCATGCCCCGGTTGATCCGCTTCGATCTCGCGCCCCGGCAGAACACAAGGGGCGTTTTCCATGTCCACCGTTATTGTCGCCCCCCTCGTTGCCTGAAGACGTGAAGACGGGGGGATATGTGAGAAATCCGGGATTCCGCGCAGCACAATGGAAGCCCCAAGATAGGACGGATCAAGCTGATCCAACCCCATGTCCTGCGCAATTTGCTGCAACTCCTCCTCGGACAAAATTGAAAGCTGACGCACGTTGCGAATTTCAGTGCCTTTCGGGTAAAGGTTCGAGACCCTGACACAGGACGCCCGATTGAGGCCTTCGTGGCGCTCACCCTTCACGCCGTCAAAACCCAGATCCAGCGTGTCAACAGCCTTGGCCCGCAAGGAGGTTCCCGCAGGGACATGGCCAAGCCAGACTGCTTCGGCGGCAAACTCGGTTTCACGCAAAAATGGCATAGCCTTCCCTTTTCGCTCTTTTTCTTGCGTGCATATTGCCCGGCAAAACACCGATGAAAAGAAAAAAGACCCGGACTATGCGCCGGGTCTTTTTTGACTATGCGGTGGGTTCAGGCTCCATCCCGCCATCGGGCGGAGATTTCTTGGCCTTTGTCTTGGGAATGGCCGTGACACTGGGCGCGCTGCCTTCATCCGGCTTGTCGCCTTCATCATCATCCTCGCTGGGTGATTCACCATTCATGACACGCTTGATCTCATCACCCGTCAGGGTTTCGTATTCAAGCAGGCCCTGCGCTAGGCGTTCCCATTCTTCGCGCTGTTCGGTCAGAATCTGGTGCGCGCGCTCATAACCCTGCTGGATAAGGCGTTTCACCTCTTCTTCGATCAGCTCTTTCGTATGGGCCGACACCGAGAACCCTGCGGTGTTGCCCTGATAGCCTTCGTGCGCCTCGGCATAGTCGATGTTACCGACCTTGTCCGACATGCCCCAGCGCATCACCATGGCACGCGCCAACTGGCTGGCCTGCATGATGTCTCCGGCCGGACCGTTCGAAACGTGGTCTTCACCGTATTTGATGACCTCGGCGGCTTTACCAGCCATCGTCATGGCCAGCTTTTGCTCACACTCATCACGGTGGTAGTTCAGGCGATCCATTTCAGGCAGCGAAACCACCATACCCAGCGCACCACCGCGCGGAATGATCGTGGCTTTGTAGACAGGATCGCACAACGGCAGGGTCAGGCCGACAACGGCATGGCCGGCCTCGTGATAGGCGGTCTTTTCCTTCTGGTCCTGGGTCAGCACCATCGAGCGGCGCTCGGCACCCATCATCACCTTGTCCTTGGCGTTCTCAAAATCTTCCATGGTGACAAAGCGGCGACCCACGCGGGCGGCCATCAGCGCAGCTTCGTTCACGAGGTTTGCCAGATCAGCCCCCGAGAAGCCCGGCGTGCCGCGTGCAATGATGCGCAGATCGACATCGGGGCCCAGAGGCGTCTTGCGCGCGTGCACGCCCAGAATTTTCTCACGGCCTTTGATGTCGGGGTTACCAACGGTCACGTTGCGGTCAAAACGGCCCGGACGCAGCAGCGCGGGATCCAGAACATCTTTGCGGTTGGTGGCCGCCAGAATGATCACGCCTTCGTTGGCCTCAAACCCGTCCATCTCAACCAGCAACTGGTTGAGGGTCTGTTCGCGCTCGTCGTTACCACCGCCGTAACCGGCGCCACGATGGCGGCCCACGGCGTCGATCTCGTCGATGAACACGATGCAAGGCGCGTTCTTCTTGGCCTGTTCAAACATGTCGCGGACACGGGATGCACCGACGCCGACGAACATCTCGACGAAGTCGGACCCCGAAATGGTGAAGAACGGAACGCCTGCCTCACCCGCGATGGCGCGGGCCAGCAATGTTTTACCAGTACCCGGAGGACCGACCAGCAGCGCGCCTTTCGGGATCTTGCCGCCAAGGCGGCTGAACTTCTGTGGATTTCGCAGGAATTCAACGATCTCTTCCAGTTCTTCCTTGGCCTCGTCGATGCCCGCGACGTCGTCAAATGTGACGCGGCCATGCTTTTCGGTCAGCATCTTGGCCTTCGACTTGCCAAAGCCCATCGCACCGCCTTTGCCGCCGCCCTGCATCCGGTTCATGAAATAGACCCAGACACCGATCAGAAGAAGGAACGGCAAGAGCGTGATCAGGAAAGACTGGAAGCCCGACTGCTGTTGCTTGACCGCCTGAACCGGGATGTTCTCATCGATCAAAAGCTTGGTGACCTCGGCGTCGCCGGGTTTGATCGTAACGTAAGTCGCACCGCTTTCGGTCGTATAGCGGATCTGTTCGCCGTCCAGCGTCACGTTCTTGACTTCTCCGCTTTGCACGGCGCCGACGAAATCGGAATAAGTTCTTTCATTGCTCTGAAGCGTTCCGCCCGGTCCACTGAACAGATTGAACAGTGCAAGGATCAGCAGAAACAGAACGACCCAAAACGCGATATTGCGAGCGTTGCCCAAGGAAATTCTCCCAAAAGTTCCGGCAGGTGAGGATCTGCCAAGTTACCTCTTAAAATAGAGAGGATTGTGGTATGTTCAATGCGATAAAAAAGATGCGTGGAACTCGGGCCATTCCGGCGTCGTGTCCGCGCGCCATCCATTCGCGAATCCCGCAAGCGGAGCGGCCAGCACCACGCCCCCCTTCCAGACTGCGGGCGTCGCGCTCAAGGCCAGCCTGGGCCGGCCTGTTTCGCGCCATTCGGGCACTTGTCGCAGGCCGTCTTCACCCAGAGCGCGGATCTCGGCACCGGAAATTTCCGGACCGGTCAAGACCCATTTGCCATCCCAAACTTCGTCAGGTGCTGAAACCCGAGCCTCCACGGCCTTGAATTCCCTGCAAATCCAAACACTCATCCCTTCCGGGACCAACAGGCAACCGCTGAGCGAACCCGCCCGCCCTTCGATTACGGCCTTCATGGCCTGCTCGACCGCCGCCTGACGCGGGGGATATCCCTGCCCTGCGATCCAGCCAAGGCATCCAAGCAACACGCGGCGTCGGATTTCTTTGGGCAATGCGGAGAAACCGGCCCTGTCCACCTTCACGTCGCATTGTTCAACCTGGGCGACATTCCGTGCGGATTCCTGCGCAAACACACCAAGGGCGGCATGGGCCTGCGCCAGATTTTCGGCCACTCGCGACAATGAAAGCGCGTCAATTCCCAGTGGTGCGAGGCCGGACATGGCCTCTCGTGCCTTGATCCGGTCGAAACGAGGGTCCTGATTCGACGGGTCTTCGACCCATGTTGCGCCGATACCGGTCAGGTAGGCTCTCAGATCCTTGCGTGTGATCCCCAGCATTGGCCGCAGCAATGTCACACCTTCCCGTTGCCGGTTTGCCGACATGCCGGACAGTCCCGTGACACCTGATGATCGACCCATTCGCATCAGCAACGTTTCCGCCTGATCATCCGCCGTATGCCCCAACGCGATGGCGTCAATTCCGAGCTGTTGCGCCCAACCGGCAAGCAGGCTGTAACGCGCCTTGCGCGCCTCGTGCTGAACATTGCCCGATCCGTCCCAACCCGCCCAACGCAAAATGTCATGCGGCAGCCCCAAAGCCGCAGCCTGGCGCGACACTGTCACGGCCTCCTGCGCCGCGTCTGGGCGCAAGCCGTGATCGACCGTGGCCGCAAAAAGGGCAATCTCTTCGTTTTGGGCGATTTGATGCAAAAGATGCATCAGCGCCACGGAATCCCCACCGCCCGAGACCGCCACGCCCAGTTTAGGCGGAAGCCTTTCGGGAAGCCGGGCGCGAAGCTCTGCAAGCAGGTTTTCGCTGTGACGGTTCAAGAACACCCCAGCGCAGACATCTCTTGCGTCGCATCCGCAAACGCCGGTGCGGATGGAAAGCGCACGCCAACTTCATTGAGCGTGATGCAGGCCTGATCGGTCTGCCCCAGACGCCCCAGCGCCGCGCCCAACTCGAACAGGGCCTCGGGGGCAAATGCTCCTTCGGAATCTCCGGTAAAGCTTGCCAAGAACGCCCGCGCCGCTTCGCGGGTGTCGCCAAGGCCTTCAAGCGCATGACCACGTTTCAGATTCGCTTCGGGCGCCAGGGGGCTGCCGGGATAGTTCGTATCAAACTGCGCAAACAAATCAGCCGCAGTCTGGTAATCCCCATCGGCCAGTGCTTGCGATGCCGCGTCGAAATCCGCCCGCTCGCCCACGGCCAGTTCACCCTGATCGGTTTGGGATGGCGTGGCAGGCGTGATAACGGCCGTACCTACAGCCGTACCTACATCTGTGCCCTCTCCGCCCAGTGTGCTGGTCGGTTCGCCTGAAATCTCGCAGTTTGCCTCAAGCTCGCACAGGCGGAACTCCAGATCTCCGATGCGATTGGTGCCGTCCGAGACAATGTTTTGCACACGCTGGTTAAGCTGCTCGGTCTGACGGGTCAGGCGTTGCAGTTCCGCTTCAATGGCATCAACCCGATCGAGGACCGAACTGCCGGACAAGTTTGGCGCTGGCGATCCTGTGGTGGAAAACTCGCGCTTCAGTCGCTGAATTTCCACATGCAGCACCGTCAGCTCCTGACGTATGTCGGCCAGGGTTTGCTGATCCTGTGCCTGTGCAACACCGGCTGTCGCCATGACCGCCGCCAATACCCATCCTGCCATACGCATTGTCTTACCCCAGTGTTGATCCGGTCAGCACAGTCACTGCGCGGCGGTTCTTGGAATAGCATTCCTCAACGCTGCAAATCTCGATTGGGCGCTCCTTGCCGTAGCTGACGGTTTTGAGACGGTTACCAGCAACACCACGCGAAATCAGATACTCACGAGCGGCGTTTGCGCGACGCGCACCCAGCGCAAGGTTATACTCGCGCGTACCCTGCTCGTCCGCGTGACCTTCGATCGTGGCAACAAAATCCGGATTGGCCAGAAGCCAGTCCGCTTGCCCTTGCAAAACGGTCTGCGCCTGTGGTGTCAGGGTGGACTGGTCCACGGCGAACAGAACACGATCCCCGACGGTCTGCTGGAAATACGCAGGCGAACGCGGGTCACTGGGCGAGCCCGGTACGATTGCGCCTGTGCCGCCGGCACCGCTGCCGCCCAAGGCGGATGGGTCATTGTTCGTACAGGCGGCGATCACACTCAGCGCGCCCAACGCCAGGACTTTGCTCAATACATTCATTTCAAGTGCCTCGTGTTTTGATTGTTGCCGCCTGTCTACCACAGGGACGATTCGTTGTGAACTTTGCTGCGATCAATTCTGTAGTGGGCCCCATGACGGATCACTGCCGCCATCCGGTGTACGCACCGGGCGCAGGTTGCGGCCCGAGATGTCCACCGAATAAAGCGAGGCCCGGCCGCTGGCGCCCTGCGTTTCACGGGTGAACATGATGACGCGGCCATTGGGCGACCAGGTTGGGCCTTCATCCAGAAACGAGGCGGTCAACAAGCGTTCCTCTGATCCGTCCGTGCGCATCACCCCGATGTGGAAGCGGCCCTGATTTTGCTTGGTAAAGGCAATCAGATCGCCGCGCGGCGACCATACCGGCGTGCCATAACGACCCGAGCCAAAGCTGATCCGCGTGGCCTCTCCGCCATTCGCGGGCATCACGTAAAGCTGCGGTGTACCCGAACGGTCGCTTTCAAACACGATCCGGCTGCCATCCGGCGAATAGCTGGGGGCTGTTTCTATCGCCGGCGTGTTGGTCAGACGAGTGCTTTGCCCCGACGCTAGATCCATTTTCCACAGGTCCGTGTTTCCGCCCTGAATCAAGGAATACACGATCGACCGGCCATCCGGCGAAAAGCGGGGCGAAAAGCTCATGGTTCCGTCCTGCGTCTTCAGTTCCTGCCGTTTGACGCGGCCCACATCCAGAACATAGATGCGCGGGCTTCCGCTTTCATAGCTGGTGTACAGCAACCGATCGCCAGTAGGCGAAAAGCGCGGCGCCAGAACGATTGCGGCACTGTCGGTCATGTACTGCACGTTCGCGCCATCATAATCCATGATCGCCAGACGTTTCAGGCGTTGGTTTTTCGGTCCACTTTCCGAAACAAAGGCCACGCGGCTGTCAAAGTATCCGCCCTCGCCTGTAATCCGGCTGTACACCTGATCGGCCACTTTGTGGGCCATACGCCGCCAGCCCTCGGTGGTGCCTGCCAATTGCAGCCCATTGCCCAATTCCTGACCCGAAAACACATCCCAGACCCGGAATCGAACCGTGAGGTTCTTGCCCGAAACATTGACTGCACCCGTGATCAGCGCATCAGCATTGATCGCTTTCCAATCGGCGAACTGAACCGGAGCCTCAAAGCTGCTGACCCGACTGATGAAGGCATCTGATGATATCTCGCGGAACAACCCGGTTCCTGTCAGATCAGCCGCCACCACGCGCGAAATGTCCTGTGCATATTGCGCCGCTGACGGGCCATCGGGGACAAAGTTCGGCACCGCAAAGGGCAAGGGTTCGATAATGCCCTGGTCCAACTCCAATCGCAGGGGACCGTTCTGTGCAAGAACCGGCGTAGACATCAGCGTCAGGCCGACAAAGAGGCTGGTCAGAAGTTTCATCATTTGATCCGCATCCTCTCGGGATTGAATGTAATCTCAACATCCTGCCAATGAGCGTATTTGTCAGCAGGCAAGTCATATCCTCTGGCCCCGCAGCGCAAAATCGCGCGCCGGGCGGCTTGATAGGCCTGATTGGCCGCGCCAGCAGACCCGCCAGAACTGTCCAGCATCCGAATGCTGCCATCCACAACCGTACCATCACGGTTTAGCGAAAAAGCCACAACGACCACAGTACTCAGTGCATCCGTAGACAAAGAGCCCACATTCCAGCACTTGGACACGGCCAATCGCATCGCGTCCTTCTCGCCGCTGGTCAGCGGTGGGCCGGATGGCTGGGTTCCACTGCCCAAGGCTTCGGCCAGAGCGTCATTGATCGCGGCCTCGTCGGCTTGCGCGTCAGGTTCAGGTGCCGCCTCGGGCGTCTCTGCCACAACGGGTTCGGGCGGTGGGCTTGGGCGGTTCGGACGCACCCGCGGTCGCGGTGACGTAAGCGGAGACTGCTCTTTGGTTTCCTCTGCCTCGGTCACGATCTCGGGGGCCGCTTCTTCCGGCGCGGTCTGATCCTGTTGTTCCTGCTGAACCTCGGCTCCTTCGTCCAAAGACACCGGCGGCGTTTCGAAATCATCGGGTTTTGCCTCGGGCGGTGGCGGCGCTATGGCCTCGGGGGCAACACGATCGGACGGGCGCGGCTGCGCCTCGGGTCCCGGAGGCACCGGCTGTGCGACAGGTTCGACCTCGGGCTCTGTCAGTACCGGCAGCTCATCCGGCACGTCCGGTTCCGGCGGTGCTTCGACGATAACAGGAGCAGGCTCGGGTTCGGGTTCGGCAGGCACGACGGGTTCAGGGCGAGACTGTTCCTCGACCACAGGTTCTGGCGGCGTGCTATCAGCCTGTGGTTCGGGCGGTTGTTGCAATGCCACCGGCACCTCTGGGATCTCAGGCGCATCCCGCTGGGCCGTCATGGCCGCGAATTGTTCAGCGGTGATCACGGACACATCCTGTACGGCCATCGGCAAAGGCTCGGACCGGAAGGTACCGCCGAAAAGCGCCACTCCGATCAGGCTGACATGCGCAATCGCCGAAATCTTGGTGCCGGTATCCACCGTGCGCCCTCACTCTCCACCTTCGTCCAGCGTCGGCCCGCCCGTATCGGTCACAAGCCCAACGTTGGAAAACCCGCCCGCGTTCAGCGCGCCCATGACCTGCATGACCTGCGCGTAAGGAATCGCGCCATCGGCGCGCAGGAAAACCCGGTCACTGCTCCGCTCTGCGGCGATGGCCCGCAGCTTGCCGATCAGTTCCTCGCGCAACACGTCTGTTGTCTGGATCTGCACACGTCCATCTGCCGTCAGGGTCACGGTCAAAGGTTCTTCATTGTCACCGGGCAAAGCACTGGCGGCGGTCTTGGGCAGATCTACCGGAACACCGACGGTCAGCAATGGCGCGGCCACCATGAAGATGATCAGCAAAACCAGCATGACATCCACAAACGGGGTCACGTTGATCTCGGCCATAGGTTGCGCGCGCCCGCGACGACGACCGCGTCTGCGCCCGTTTCCACCCGAGGATTGCTGAACCGCCGCGCCCATTGTCAGCTGTCCAACTGGCGCGACAGAATGGTCGCGAACTCGTCGGCAAAGGCTTCGTAGCCGCCCACGATGCGGTCACAGTCTGCACTGAGCTTGTTGTAGAAAATAACCGCCGGGATCGCGGCCAGAAGGCCGAGCCCCGTTGCCAATAGTGCCTCGGCAATACCCGGGGCCACGACCGCCAGGTTGGTATTCTGCTGTTCGGCGATTTCGATAAAGGCATTCATGATGCCCCAGACCGTACCAAACAGGCCGATGAACGGCGCAGTCGATCCAACCGTGGCCAGGATGGGCAGACCTTTCTGCAAGGTCTCGGCCTCTTTCGCTATGGCCACATCCATGGACCGGTCTATCCGCGCGGTCGCTCCGGCAATCAATCCGCCATCATTTCGGTGCGACCTTCGCCATTCGATCATTCCGGCAGCAAAGATCTTTTCTGAACTGCCATCCGGTTGGGTTCCGATCTGCTCGAACAACTCGTCCAAAGGGTTGCCGGACCAGAAGCTCTCGTCAAATGCCTGCGCCTCGCGACGGGCCGCGCGGTAATTGATCAGCTTCTGGATGATGATGCCCCAGGACCAGATGGATGCACCGATCAGCATCAACATCACCAATTTGACGATAAAGGTCGCGCGGGCATACAGCCCCCACATGGAGAAATCGATCTCCTGCGCCAGCGCCAGCGTTTCAGCTTCCATGAACCTGCTCTTTGTTTTTGCCTGACGGCCGTTTGTTTGGCCTTGTTTTGCCAAACGCTAACGCAGTTGGGGCTGAAATGCCAACATAACCACCCCTGACCCGCAAATTGTTACATCAATGCGCGAATCTCTGCCGGAAGCCGGATCGGCCTGCCGTCCTTGTTGATACACACCGCAGTGACCGAGGCGCGAAAAATCTCGGTCTCGCCGCGCCGGACCAGCTGCGCCATGGTCAGCCGCACACCCGAGATTTCCGTGACTTCGGTTTCGACGATCAGTTCGTCATCGAACCTGGCAGGCGAAAGGTAATCGGCCTCGACCCGCCGCACGACCCAAACAATGCCCTCTTCCCGCATCGCGTTTTGGTCATTGCCCAGATTGCGCACCCAATCCGAACGCGCACGTTCGATATACCGCAGATAGTTCGCGTGATAGACAACGCCGCCCATGTCGGTGTCTTCATAATATACGCGAACCGGATAGGTATGCTTCATTGCAGCGGCTCCAACCGGGCAAACAACCTGAGCGCATGAGACGCATCCTGCGCCGAACCCGGCAAAACCGGATCGTAAGCAGCCCGAATCAACGCAGCAATATCGGGGCGCAGGATCGTCGTTTCGCCCGCCACGGCCAGCGGAGATTGCGTCCGAAACGCAGTATCGGACCAAAGCAGGATGGTCTGCACCACCTGGCTCAGCGCCAGCGTTTCCGCCGGTACCTTAGACAACTGCTTGTCCATGCGCAGAAAAACAAAAGCCGCACGGATCGCGCCATCTTCCTCGAACCGGAAAATGCGATACTGGTTTGCATCCGCTTCAACCAAGCGCCCGACCAATGGTGCCAGATCGGGGATCAGACGATCAAGATCAGGCACGTCCAGTAGCTCTTGCCAATCCCGGAAGAAGAAGACCATGAAGTTGGCACCAAGTTCGGGGTCGGTTTCGGCCATTTTGTGACCGGCCAAGGTGACAACCGCCTCGAAGGCGCCCTTCACAGTGGACAGCGTTTCATCTTCAACGCCAAACACAATCGGCACGATGGGTCGTCCCCAGCGGGCAAACAGAAACTCACCGCTTTCGCGCGTGAACAGCGCCTCAATCTCTTCCGGTGTCACGGTCAAGCCTTCATCTTTTCGAAAACACTCTCGCCGAAGGCATAAAATTTCCAAGCGCAAGCTTCAACCGAACAGATCGCTTTGCCGTTTGGGTGCAGCCATGCCCAGATGCGTCCAAGCCTTTTGCGCCAACATCCGCCCACGCGGTGTTCGCTGGATCAACCCCTGCTGCAACAGAAAGGGCTCGATCACTTCTTCCAGCGAGTCCCGGCTTTCAGACAGGGCGGCTGACATCGTTTCGATCCCGACAGGACCACCACCGTAATTCTCGGCGATCAGTTTCAGATACCGGCGGTCCGCACCATCCAGCCCCAAATGGTCCACACCCAGCCGCGTCAAGGCTCCGTCAGCCAGTTCGCGGGTGATCCGCCCATCTCCTTCGACAATGGCGAAATCCACCACCCGGCGCAGCAGACGTCCGGCGATGCGCGGTGTTCCGCGTGACCTGCGCGCAATCTCGCGTGCGCCCTCATCATCTGCCGGAGCGCCGAGTTTCCGCGCGTTTCGGGTGACGATCTCATGCAATTCGTCCACGGTGTAGAACTGCAACCGGGTCGGAATACCAAACCGGTCGCGCAAAGGTGTGGTCAGCAAACCCATGCGCGTCGTGGCCCCAACAAGCGTGAAGGGTTGCAATTCGATCCGTACGGTTCGCGCGGCGGGCCCCTCGCCGATCACCAGATCAAGCTCGAAATCCTCCATCGCGGGGTAAAGCACCTCTTCCACCGCCGGGTTCAGGCGGTGGATTTCGTCGATGAACAAGACATCCCGCGCTTCGAGATTGGTCAGGATCGCAGCCAGATCGCCCGCTTTCGCCAGAACCGGCCCGGACGTCATGCGAAAATTCACCCCCAGTTCACGCGCCATGATCTGCGCCAGCGTCGTCTTGCCCAACCCCGGAGGGCCATGGAACAACGTGTGATCCATCGCCTCGCCCCGCTGGCGGGCGGATTGGATGAAGATGCGCAGATTGGCGCGTGCCTCGGCCTGACCGATGAACTCATCCAAGCCCTGCGGGCGCAATGCGCGGTCGTTGTCCTCGGGCAATGGATCGGGGCGCACGGTGGGATCAGCGTCTACCATTCATTCAGCCTTTCGGAGCCAGCAATTGCAGGGCGGCACGGATCAAACCCGCTTCGTCTGCATCCGGGTTGTTGGCGGCCGCCTCGGCAACCGCGGCTGCTGCATCCGACGGCCCATAACCCAGATTGGACAAGGCAGACAGCGCACCCGCTGATGCCGCAGCGGCCCCAGAGGCTGGTTTTGGCGTCCGCTTCGGAGCAGGTGCTGCCTCGACAGGCTCTACAACTTCGATCGAAGGGCCATCCATCGCATCAATCACCGTGCCACCCATGGCCATCACGCCCGGCGCCTTGTCCTTGAGGTCCAGAACGATCCGCTGCGCCGTTTTCGGGCCTACACCTTTCGCCGCCTTGACCGCCGCCCAATCTCCCAGTGCGATTGCGCGGCTGACACCGTCCGGCCCCAGCGCGCTGAGGATCGCCAGAGAGACTTTCGCTCCGACCCCCTGAACCGAGCACAAAAGGCGATGCCATTCCTTCTCGACCAGCGAAAGAAAGCCATAAAGCTGCATCAGGTCTTCGCGCACGACCATGTCCGTATAGATCGAAACCGCCTCGCCTACACCCGGCAGTGCAGCCATGGTCCGGTCAGAGCAATAGACGATGTATCCCACACCCCGGACATCGATCAGCACGTGATCTGCTGCGCGATAGTCCAGCCTTCCGGTGAGTTTTCCGATCATGCCCGCACCTCTTTCACACGCGCCTGTTGGGTCTTGCCGTAATAGGCATGGCAAATTGCAATCGCCAGAGCATCTGCTGCATCCGCGCCCTTGGGCTGACATCCGGGCAATTGCAGTTTGACCATGTGCAGCACCTGCTCCTTTTCCGCGTGCCCGACACCCACGACCGTTTTCTTGACCCGGTTCGGGGCGTATTCCCCCACCGGCAATCCGGCCTGTGCCAGCGTCAGCAAGGCCACGCCCCGCGCCTGACCCAGTTTGAGCGTACCTGCGCCATCCTTGTTCACAAAGGTCTGTTCGATGGCTGCCTGGTCCGGTTGGTGATCGGCGATGACTTCGACAATCTGGTTGTGGAGAGACAACAGCCGCTCACCCAGATCATCCCCATCCGACTTGCACAAACCGTTGGCCACGTGGCTCAGGCGGCTGCCATTTGATTCGATGACGCCCCACCCCAGGGTTCTAAGCCCCGGATCAATGCCCAGAATTCGCATGTTTTGCCTCGGCCTGCTCGGGTTCTGTGATCTTTTTTCAACGCCTAGCACGAAGCGTGAACATTTTCCAAGTGAATTGACCCAAGGCCTGAAAACGACACCCCTGTCCCATGGGCGACGCAACGCGCCATTTGCGACTTGAGAAAGTCTGAATTCGACACTTTTGTGAACGCGTTTTCACCAATTATTTAAGGGGATTATAGCCTTTTGGAGCATTGCAGGAAACGCATAGGACACATGCAAAAACTGAACTTGTGCAGGCGATTTGGCGGCACTAGATGCCGGGCAGATCGCAAGACTGCAAAATGAACACCAACCAGAAGGAAACAGGATATGGCTGCACTGGACACCACCCGCTTCGCCTCCACTGGCTCGTTCGGCCTCGTTGGCCGTATCGGCGCATTTTTCGTATCGGCCGTGAACGCCGCCGTCGAATGGAATGACGCCCGCGTTACCCGCAACGCGCTGACCGGTCTAAGCGATCGTGAACTGGAAGATATCGGCCTGTGCCGTGGCGACATCGACGCCATCGCCCAAGGTCGTCGGTAATACCGACCACCACTCGCATACGCCCCTTCCTCCTCCCTAGAGGGGCAAACAGAAACACCGCGCGCCCCGGGCACGCGGTGTTTTTTTCGAAAACTGACTCAGAACTGAGATTCAGTATAAAATCTTGTTGAGTTGCACGGCAATCGCCTGCGACACCGGGTCGATCTGCATCACCCAAGCACCTGCTTTTTCGACCGATGTGCCTTCGTTCAAACTGTCGATCCGATATTGGTATCCGGTCGGGCCAAGGCTGGACAAAAGAAACGCCTTGAACGCCACAACACTCAGAAGCGTAAGCAACAACACCCTGGCCGGCACTGCCGAGCTTACCCGCTGCGGCTTCATGACGACCAGGCCATCCTTGCGCATCGTCGCGCGATAGCCACGGCTCATCTTTTGATGTTTTTTGTTCAGGCGATTAACGCGCTGAGTGAACTCCAGTTGTTTACCCGTCATGGCAGCCTCCAAAAACCGCCCCCCTCGACTTCAGTCAGAAAACGGTAGAAAGAGATTACGACAAAAACGTGGCAAAATTCCACAAAACTCCTGCAAATGGCCTAGTTTGCGCCCTGTTTCATTAAGATTAGGGTCGTCCATTCACCAATCTCACCTCTATGGGCAAGATTGAACTCATTTTGAGAATAAACGGACACCACATCATCGGCCTGTTCGTTGAGGATCCCCGACAGGATTGCATACCCTCCGGGACGCAGATTCGCCGCGATTTCCGGTGAGAGGGCGACCAGAGGACCTTTGAGAATATTGGCAAAGATCAGGTCGTAGGGCGCGTGCGCTCTGAGATCGGGGTGGTCGAAACCTGCGGCCTCCACGCACCGCACGGCACCGGACATCCCGTTCGCCTTGAGGTTGGCTTCGGCCACGTCAACGGCCACTTCATCAATGTCGCTGGCAATGATGTCGCCGTCCCAAACCCGGGCTGCGGCCATGGCCAGAACGGCGGTGCCGCAGCCGATATCCGCCACTTTCGTCGCGGTGAACCCTTCATCCAGCAATCTGTCAAAAGCCTTGAGGCACCCCAAAGTCGTACCATGGTGGCCGGTGCCAAAGGCCATTGCGGCCTCGATCAGCAAAGGGATGCGGCCCTCGGGCAGCTTGTCGGCATCATGGCTTCCATAGACGAAGAAACGGCCCGCCTCGACGGGCGCAAGCTCGCGCCGGACATGCGCAACCCAGTCGGTTTCCGGCAGTTCTGAAACAACAAACGGTTTGGCCTCGAACGCCGCTGACAGAACCGCCAGTGCGGTCTCGTCGGGGGCTTCGGTGAAATATCCGCCGACCTCCCACAGGCCGGATCCGTCTTCGACTTCGAACACACCAACGCCGGTTGGCTCTGGCTCTAGACGTTCCATCGCCTCGCCCAGACCTTCGGCGGCCTTCTTACCTGTCAGCGTCGTCAGTGCGGTGAATGTGGGCATTGGGGCCTCCTGTCTCGATTGACACCGCGCCTAGGACGCCGCGCCGTCAAGGTCAAGCGCTGAGGCCTATTCCGCAGGGGCCGGAGCGTATTTGGTCAGGATGGTCTCGTTGCCGGGCTCGGGGTGACGCGGGATCAACAGGGACAACAGCAGCGAAACGATCGCCATCGCCGCGGCCAGGCCAAACACAGCGCCTGGCGACACGACCCAAAGCAGGCCAAGCAAAGCGGGCAAAAACACCGCCGCAATATGATTGATCGTAAAGGCCACCGCAGCGGTCGGCGCGATATCAGCAGGGTCGGCGATTTTCTGGAAATAGGTTTTCAATGCCAAAGCCAGCGCAAACAGCACGTGGTCGATCACATAAAGGATTGCCGCAAGCAGAACACCCCAGCCGAACCAATAGATGCCGCCATAGGCTGCGAACACGATGGCCAGACCGGTATATTCAAATATCAGCGTGCGCCGCTCACCGAACTTTGCCACCGCCTTTCCCAGCAATGGGGCGGCCATCATGTTGATCATCAGATTGATCAGATAAAGGCTGGTGAGCTCATGCACTTCAAAGCCGAATTTCTCGACCATCATGAACCCGGCAAAGACGACAAATATCTGCCGCCGCGCGCCTGCCATGAACTGCAATGCATAATACAGCCAATACCGGCGACGCAGGATCAGTTTCTTGGTCTGCGGCGTGGGCGCATCGAATTGCGGATAGGCAAACAGACAGAACAGGGCCAGCGCAGCCGTAACTCCACCCGACGCCATGAATACAAAGTTGTAGGACAGATCAAAGCGATCCCAGGTCAGTACGATCAGCCCATACACCACCATGGTCGCCGCCGATCCCATCGCAACCAGCCATCCCAGCACCTGCGGAGCACGATCCTTGGGCAGCCACTGCAATTGAAGCGACTGGTTCACGGTCTCGTAGTAATGGAACCCGATCGAGCTAAACAAGGTCACAAACAGCAACCCGCCCAGGCTGGGGAACCACGCGGTCACCGCCGTTGCGACACCAAGCATCATCAGCGAGATCATCGCCAGCACCTGCTCGCGAATGAAAATGATGACGGCAATCACGCCAACCGCCAGAAACCCCGGAATCTCGCGCACCGTATGCAGCAGACCGATATCCGCGCCATCAAAATTCGCCACCTCAATAACAAAGTTGTTCAGCAGCGCGCTCCATGCGTTGAACGCAATGGGCATGGTCAGCGCCATCATGAACAACAGCGTGATGGGGCGGCGCCAGAACGGCAGGCTCTGCGCCTCGGTAAGTGGCATGGGTTTCAGCATGAGACCCCTCTACGCCCATTTCGCAGCTTTGGCGAGAGGGAAGCGGTCTGCGCACAATCACCCTGCACAGATGCAGAGGTCAGTAAAAATTCTGTGGGTCGATATCGACGGTCAGGCGGATATCGCCCTTCAGACGCAATGGGGCGATCCAGCGGGCGATGGCATCTTGAATCGGCGCCCCTTTCGGGGCTTTCACCAACAAGCGCACTCTGTGACGGCCGCGTATACGCGCAATGGGTGCCGGCGCGGGGCCAAAGACCTGAGCACCGATGGCGCGCAGGGGCGCGTCGTTGCGGGCCATTGCATTGCCGATATCGAACACCGGCCCGACCTCGGGGCCCGACAACACGATCCCGGCCATGCGACCATAGGGCGGTACGCCTGCCGCCTGCCGACCCGCTGCCTCGGCTTTCCAGAACCCTTCCTCATCACCCGACAGGATGGCCCGGATCACCGGGTGTTCCGGTTGAAAGGTCTGCAAAAGCGCCTGCCCCGGCTTGTCCGCCCGCCCCGCGCGCCCGGCCACCTGCCGCATCAATTGAAACGTACGCTCAGCCGCGCGCAGGTCCGCGCCGTGCAATGACAGATCAGCATCAATCACACCGACCAGAGTGAGTTTGGGAAAGTTGTGGCCCTTGGCCACCAGCTGCGTACCGATGATAATGTCGGCATCCCCGGCGGCGATCTCTTCAATCTTGGCTTTCAAGGCCCGCGCCGAACCGAACAAATCAGAGCTCAGCATCGCGATGTTTGCCTCTGGGAAGGTCGCCTCGGCTTCTTCCGCCAACCGCTCAATCCCCGGCCCGACCGGGGCCAGCTTGCCTTCCACGCCGCAAGAGGGGCAGGCTTCGGGCATCGGCTTGGTTTCGCCGCATTGGTGGCACATCAATCGCTTGAGAAACCGATGCTCGACCATGCGTGCGTCGCACTGATCACAGGCGATCTGCTCACCGCAGGCCCGGCACAACGTGACCGGCGCATAGCCACGGCGGTTGATGAACAACAGCGATTGTTCACCTTTTTCAATCCGCTGCTGCACCGCTTGCCGCAAAGACGGAGAAACCCACGTTCCGGGCGTCATCTGTTCGGCCCGCATGTCGATGGGCTTCATCTCGGGCAATACCGCCGCTCCGAAGCGCGAGGTCAGGTCGAGCCGTTCATATTTGCCGGCCTCGGCATTGGCCCAACTTTCCAGCGAAGGTGTCGCACTGGCCAGAATCACCCGCGCACCACAGATCGCCGAGCGTAGAACCGCCATGTCGCGTGCGCTGTAGTGCACGCCGTCTTCCTGTTTGTAGGACGTGTCGTGTTCTTCATCGACGACCACAAGCCCCAGGTCTCGAAATGGCAGAAACAGCGCCGACCGGGCGCCCACGACCAGTTGCGCGTTGCCCTGCCCGACCATCCGCCAGACCCGCCGCCGTTCCGTCATGGTTGCACCGGAATGCCATTCCGCCGGACGCGCACCGAACCGGGCCTCGACCCGGGTCAGAAATTCTGCGGTCAGGGCAATCTCGGGCAGCAGAACCAAGGCCTGCCGTCCCATGCGCAGCGCCTCGGCCACAGCCTCCAAATAGACCTCGGTCTTACCGGAACCGGTAACGCCTTTCAGCAGCGTGGTGCCGTAATCGCCGGTCCGCTGCCCGGCCTGAAGCCGTTCGACCGCCGCTGCCTGATCCGCTGTCAGGTCTTTCCCGGGAAGGTCCGGATCAAGATGAGGATAAGGCAGGTCGCGCGGGCTGTCCTCTTCGCGCACGGCGCCTTGTTGGACCAACCCTTTGACGACAGACGACGTTACACCCGCCTGCTCGGCGAGTTCCTTCAAGGTAAAAGCCAGCCCGCCGTAGTCGCGCAATACCTCCAGAACCCGGGCCCGGGCATCGGTCATTCGGTCTGGTTGACCTTCACCCAACCGATAGACCTTGCGCATCGAGGGCGGATCACCCAAGCCCGGTGCCCGCGTGGCCAGACGCAGCATCGCGGGCATGGGTGTCAGAGTGTAATCGGCGACCTTTTCCAGAAACACCCGCATCTCTTCACGCATCGGTGCAACGTCAAGAACCCGGATCACCGAGCGCGCTTTGCTCAGGTCAAAGCCGCCCTGCCCCGGCCCCCAAACCACTCCCAGCACCTTGCGCGGGCCCAAAGGAACCTCGACAAAAGCGCCCAGAACGCACCCACCTTCGGGCGCCTTGTAATCCAGCGTCCGGTCCAGCGGCTGCGTTGTAAGCACCGCAACCAGCTCTCCTTGGTCGAAAAATCCGTTAGCGCTCACGGCATATCCTTCGCAGGGGGTTCCAGCAGGGGTCTCTTTGAGGTAAAGCCATCCGCGACCAAGGCCAACCCATCAAAGGACTGCCCTCATGAAATTCTTCGTAGACACCGCCGAGATCGACGCCATTGCCGAACTGAACGATCTGGGCATGGTGGACGGCGTAACCACCAACCCTTCGCTGATCCTGAAATCAGGTCGCGACATTCTGGAAGTGACCAAAGAGATATGTGATCTGGTCGATGGCCCGGTATCGGCCGAGGTTGTCGCCACCGAAGCTGACGACATGATCGCCGAAGGCCGCAAACTGGCCAAGATCGCGCCCAACATCGCCGTAAAAGTGCCACTGACATGGGCGGGATTGAAAACCTGCAAGACGCTGACTGACGAAGGCCAGATGGTCAACGTGACCCTGTGCTTCTCGACCAACCAAGCGATTCTGGCCGCCAAAGCAGGTGCAACCTTCATCTCGCCCTTCATCGGACGCCTTGACGATATCAACCTCGACGGCATGGACCTGATCGCAGACATCCGTCAGGTCTATGACAACTACGGGTTCGAGACCGAAATCCTTGCCGCATCGATCCGTACCGTCAACCACGTGACCGACAGCGCCCGCATCGGGGCCGATGTGATCACCGCACCGCCTGCCGTGATCAAGAAACTGGCCGACCATCCCTTGACGGACAAAGGCCTGGAAACCTTCCTCGCGGACTGGGCTAAAACCGGTCAGAAGATCCTCTGATCTCAGACCCGACCGCGCGGTGCCGAAAGGCGCCGCGCCCGGCCCAACGGCCAAATGCCTGATCTGTGATCAGGCATGGCGGGCGGGAACCCCTTGCCACAGCATGCAAGGAAATCCACCCTTGCGTGCATTTTTTCCAAGGCAAATCCGGTCCGGCATGTTATAAGCCGCGACAACAAAAAAAACCGGACGGGACATGAGCAGCACCCCCAAACTCGAGGATAACCTCCGCGCGGCGATTCTGGCCGAGCCGGATGTCGTGCTGGACGACAAAGACCTGATGCAGGCGCTTGTCGCAGCCAACGAGCAAGCGCGCGGCGACAACGTGATTGACCTGCGCGGCATTGCGATGCAACGGCTCGAGGCGCGACTGGATCGGCTGGAAGACACCCACCGTTCCGTCATTGCTGCGGCCTATGAAAACCTCGCGGGCACCAATCAGGTCCACCGCGCCATTCTGCGATTGCTGGAACCTGTCGAGTTCGAAGATTTCCTGCGCACGCTGGGTGCCGATGTGGCGGACATCCTGCGCGTCGACAGCGTTACGCTGGTTCTGGAAACAACCGTGGTTCAGAACGATCCCGCAATCGACACGTTGGGCGGGGTCCTGACGATCGCGGAACCCGGTTTCATCGACCGGTACCTGACCATTGATCGCGGCGGTCCTGCGCGGGATGTGATCTTGCGGGAAATCCATCAGCCGAGTCGGCGTATTTTCGGGTCACAGGCCGATCAGCTTCGTTCCGAGGCCTGCCTGAAGCTGGACCTCGGGGCCGGTCGTCTGCCTGGCATGATAGTCATGGCCGCCCGCGACCCGCGGCATTTCACACCGCAGCTGGGCACCGATCTTCTGGCCTTTTTTGCCGGCGTGTTCGAACGCTCGATGCGCCACTGGTTGTCGTGAGCCTGATCTCGCCTGCCTGCCGCGACGCGCTTCAGCATTGGCTGGACAGCCTGAGCGCACTGGCCGGACGATCCGAGAATACGCTAAACGCCTATCGTGGCGATGTCGTCGAGTTTCTGACGTTCATGACCCTGCATCACGCCGAACGGCATGGCCTGAAGGCGCTGGAACGGATCACAGTGTCGGATATGCGCGCCTGGATGGCGGATCAGCGCGGCGCGGACGTCAGCGCGCGGTCTTTGGCGCGCAAACTGTCGGCGGTCAAAAGCTTCTACCGTTGGCTGGCAGAGCGTGAGGGGTTCGAGCCCACCGCCGTTCTGTCCACCCGCGCGCCGAAATTCACCAAGAAACTGCCCCGGCCACTGGCCGAAGATGCAGCCCGCGCCATGATCGATATGGTGGAACTGCAATCCACATCCGACTGGGTCGCGGCGCGCGACGTCGCGGTTGTGACGCTGCTGTACGGATGCGGCCTGCGCATATCCGAGGCGCTGTCCCTGACCGGAGCGGACGCGCCCTTGCCCGCCACGCTGCGCATCGTCGGCAAAGGCGACAAAGAGCGGATCGTGCCGGTTCTTCCTGCCGCCCGCGAAGCGGTCGACGGATACCTGAAGTTGTGCCCCCATCCACAAGCACAGGACAAAGCCCTGTTTCGAGGCGTCCGTGGCGGGCCATTGAACCCACGTGCAATCCAAGGGGTTATGGCCAAGGCGCGTATGCAACTGGGCCTGCCCTCTACCGCAACGCCCCACGCGATGCGGCACAGCTTCGCCACCCACCTGCTGTCAGCCGGAGGCGACCTGCGTGCCATCCAAGAACTTCTTGGCCACGCCTCCTTGTCGACGACGCAGGCCTATACGGCAGTGGACACAGCGAGGTTGATGGAGGTTTACAACCACGCGCATCCCAAAGCCTGACTTGCGCATTACTTAGAAACCCAGGCTTTTGGTTTGCATCTCGGACGCGCATCAGTCATGACGCTCGCATGACACTCAGATTCAAAGCTCTTTCCGTTCATCTCTTTACTGCAACAGGCGCTGTTTTTGCCATGCTGGCCATGCTGGCCGCGGTCGAAGAGAAATGGAGCCTTATGTATCTTTGGCTTGTCGTGTCTTTCATTGTAGACGGTATCGATGGCCCGCTGGCGCGACATTATCACGTCAAGCACAACGCGCCCGAGTTCGACGGCGTTCTGCTGGATCTGATCATAGATTACCTGACCTATGTGTTCATCCCGGCCTTTGCCCTGTTCAAATCGGGGCTGATGGACGGCTGGACCGGATGGTTCGCGATCATCGTCATCACATTTGCCAGTGCGATGTATTTCGCGGATACACGCATGAAGACCAAGGACAATTCCTTTTCCGGTTTTCCTGGGTGCTGGAACATGTTCGTGATCGTGATCTTCGCGCTGGAACCGAATTTCTGGATCATCCTGCTGCTGGTCACCCTGCTGTCGCTGGCCATGTTTCTACCGCTGAAATTCGTTCATCCCGTCCGTACCGAGCGCTGGCGCAGCCTGACTTTGCCGATGGCGCTGGCATGGACGTTCTTCGCGGGTTGGGCCGCATGGGTCGATTTTCACCCCGAAAGCTGGGCCCATTGGGGGCTGGTCATCACCAGCCTGTACCTGACCTTCGCAGGCATCGCCCAACAGGTTGTTCCGCAGCGCCGCGCCTGACGCAGCGCTGCCCGTCCCGTTTTACAGAACGTCCTGAACCTCGAATTCGGTGCCGTTATGGGTAAAGACGTCGCCCTTTTGCAGACCTGCCATCGCCAGATATATCGGGCTTTGGGTTGAAATACCCATATAGGTCTTGCCATCCACTTCGAACCGCGTTGTTGAAACACACACAACAAATCTGCGGTTGTTGAACTTGATCACAGCTCCTGGCCTGACCCTGTCGGCAAGGCTGAAATCGGTATTTTCGATGACATCAATCTTTGCATGATGCGCATGGACCGGGGCATCAAAGGCAGCCGCCAGATCGGCGTTTTCCCGCGATGCGGCGATGTCATCCTTGTCGTGACCTTCCCGGTCGTCCAACTGGGCATCTTTCAAAAACGCATCGTAATGCGCCTGCGCCGTTGCAAGCTCTTGCGCTTCAAGCGACATCAACCGGTCGATAATGGCCTTCTTGCGGGCTGCACGGTCTTGTTCAGTGGTCATGCAATGCGGTCCTTCAAATTCAGCAACTGTTACAAGTTGTGTCTGCAAAAAGCGGATTGCAACCGAATTTCGACGCTCAGATCAAAAGACCTGCCGCCCGCTCATGCCGCAACAGGGAAACTTTCGTCTCAACACCACCGTCGCCCGAAAAACCGCCCAAGCCATTTGCGGCCAGTACCCGGTGGCAGGGAATGATCACGGGAATGGGGTTTGATCCGCAGGCTTGGCCAACCGGCTGGGCGGGTTGCCCCAGTTCTTTGGCGATATCGCCATAGGTGCGCGTTTCTCCAAGCGGGATGGCATAGATCAGGTCACAGACCTGCTTTTGAAACTCTGATCCGTCAATGCGATACGGCAGATCGAAACGGTCAAGCCGCCCTTGATCATAGGCCCTCAACTGGGCGGCGGCTTCGCGCAGCAGCGTAGTCGGCTCACCCTCGTCCCTGCCGTTCCAGACAAGCCGTGTAAGGGCTCCGTCTGTTTCTTCAACACCAAGTCGTCCGAACTGAGTTTCAACGGAAATCATCGCCATGGACCGACGGTTTCAGATCAAAGCGCCAAGCACAAGCGCGGGAATGTGCAAGACCACGCAAAACGTCATTTTTGGGCATTGGCGCCATTCGTGATACGCTCCTGCCGTTACTTAAAGAGATTTTGGAGAACGCAATGGGTCGCCATTTGATCCTCACGGTACATGGAATCGGTGAACAAAAACCCGGCGAAACCGTCGATCAGGTCGTTGGCGCAGCAACAACTTGGCTGGATGGAAACCCCAGACCACCGATCGAAGTCGAACGCGGCATGATCGAACTGGCCGAATCCACCTTCGACGGAAATCCAAGAAATGCAGAGCTGTTCGAAGTCAATCTGCGCACGGTGACTGACCCGGCTGTTCCTCAGGACAAGGCCCTGTTTGCCGAAGTTTATTGGGCTGATCGCTCTCCGGCCCCGAAAGGAGCGATCAAAACCGTGCTGGACCTGATTTGGGTCGTTCTGGCGTTGGGATATCTGGCGATGGACAATGTCGAGCAAACCCACATCCGCAAAGGCGTTGCCTCGGACCAGCCCAATGGCAGGAATACACTTGCGGCACAGCTGGTACATCTTTTCACATGGATCTTCTTCGGTGCGGTTGCGACGCTGAACGTCTTTTTGTTGATTGGTGCCGCAGCGGTCATGACCGACCGGATACCTGTCTCGGTTTTCCAGAACCCTGCCCTGTTGTTCTGGCTTCTGTTCGTGCTGTACGCCGGCGGGGCCATTGTCGGGCTAGGGCAAAGCCGATCGGCGCCGACCTATCTCAGGCGGGTCTTCTGGCGTGGAATGCTCGCAATGGGAACAGCACTGACTCTGTGCCTGGTCATTGGGCCGCTGGGCCTGAAATTGTGGGCATGCGTCCCTTCCGACACGGGAAATTGCCCGCCGGCCCTGGAGCAATTCGTGGCGTTTCAGGTTTTTCTGCTGTCCATTTTCTGGGCCACTCTTATCTTCCTGACACTCATTCTTTACGCGTTGTCCGCCTGGACGCTGCAGATCAATGACACACTTTCAGAGCACAGGCGGCTGTACCCCAGCATCTGTGCAGGCATGCTGGTTTTCTGGATGTTCTTCATTTCCGGCCTCTGGTTGACCATAGAGCAATTGCTGGAAACTGTTTCGGGCCTGTCCGGCGGTCAGCTGCAACGTCTTTTTGAAAGCAATTTGAACGAGTCCATCGAAACTCTCAGCGTGGCCTTTGTGGCCATCGTTCTGTTGGGGTTCGTTGGCGTCGGGCTTTTTGCAGGTCGCAAAACGTACAAGGCCAACCTTCACACCCGCAGCGGTCTGATCAGCCGGGCGATTGTAAACCGGCTGGCGCAGTGGGTCTTTCTGTTTGGTACAATCGTGCTGGTTCTGGTCACGATCCGAGAGATCGCAGCCAACCAGAGTTTTGAGGCCGCATGCAACGTGGGCATAGGTGAAACCAACCCGATCTCTTGGGCTTTGGACAGGTTGGCCTGTTCGCAAGGCGAGATCGGCCTGATCGTTCTTGGCGCAACTGCGTTGATGTACCGGTTTTCTGATTTTGTTTCCGCCGGGCTGGGCGTTGCACGGGATATCGTTACCTACGCCATTCGTGACAAATGCTATCTGGGAAAAGATCTGGAAACGCGACAACGCAACTATCCGGATCGCAAGGCGATAGACGAACGTTTCTATCGCACGTTGTACTATGTTCTCGATATCTTTCCAGCGGATCATATTACGGTGATATCCCATTCGCAGGGCACCGTGATTGCCACGCAGATGCTTGCTGACCCACGCGTCCAGAGACGCATCGGCGGGCGGACCCTGACACTCATCACGATGGGCTCTCCGGTCACCCATATCTATCAGCGCTATTTTCCCGAGATGTTCACCATCACGGCCAGTCAGTTGAACGCCGCGTGGTTCAACATCTTCCGGCAGGACGATTTTGTCGGAACCGAGATCGAGGGTGGGCTCATTTTTGCAAATCGAAACATCCCGGTCGATCCTGGCGGGCACACCGGTTACTTTACGGACTATCAGGTTTGGAAAGCACTGTCAGATCCTGCCATTGGCTTTGATCTGTTCAATCCAACACCGCAATCTGTGCAGACATAGCCCAAAATGCCCCCCGACTGAATTCGGGGGGCGCGTTGATTTATCCCAGCGCCTCATTGCAGCGCCCGCAGACGCCCGCATGGGTGTGGCGGCCCACATCAGGCAGGATTTTCCAGCAACGCTGACATTTCTCGCCTTCTGCTTTTTCGAATACGACGGCAACGCCTTCGATTTCCGGCACACGGAACGCCTCGGCCGGGGCGGGATCGCCGGTCACGGTCAGGCCCGAGGTGATGCACATGTCGTCCACGTCGAACGTGGCCAGCAGATCGCGGGTATCGCCATCCTCGACATGCACGATCGGTGCCGCCTCGAGGCTGGAGCCGATCACTTTGTCCTGACGCTGAACCTCCAGCGCGGCAGTCACGGCCCGGCGCACACGACGCACCTTGGCCATGTTGGCCTCAAGCTCGGCATCGCGCCAATCGGCGGGTGTGTCCGGAAAGTCCACCAGATGGACCGAACTGTCGTCGCCCGGGAACCGCTCCAGCCAGACCTCTTCCATGGTGAAGACCAGAACCGGGGCCAGCCAGGTGGTCAGACGGTGGAACAGGATATCCAGAACAGTGCGCGCGGCGCGGCGACGCAGGTTGTCGCCGTCGCAGTACAGCGCATCCTTGCGGACGTCGAAATAGAAAGAAGACAGGTCAACTGTCGCAAAGTTGAACACTGCGCTGAATACACCCTGGAAGTCGAACGCAGCATAGCCCTTGCGGACCTGCTCATCCAGCTCCGCCAGACGGCTCAGCACCCAGCGTTCCAGACGCGGCATATCCGCAGGGTCCACCCGGTCAGCTTCGGTGAAGTCCGCCAGCGAACCCAGCATGAACCGCATGGTATTACGCAGGCGACGATAGCTGTCGGCGGTGCCTTTCAGAATCTCCGGCCCGATCCGCTGATCGGCGGTGTAGTCGGTCTGCGCCACCCACAGGCGCAGGATATCGGCGCCGTATTGTTTGACGACCTCTTCCGGCACGATGGTGTTGCCCAGCGACTTGGACATCTTGTTGCCTTTGGCGTCCAGCGTGAAACCGTGGGTCACTACGTTGCGATAGGGCGCGCGGCCCTTGGTGCCGCAGGCTTGCAGCATGGACGAATGGAACCAGCCGCGGTGCTGGTCGGTGCCTTCCATGTAGACATCGGCAATGCCATCCTCGGTCCCGTCCTCGCGATCGCGCAGAACGAACGCGTGGGTGGAACCCGAGTCGAACCAAACATCCAGCACGTCAAAGACCTGTTCGTAGTCGTCCGGGTTGGCGATTCCGTCGAGGATCTTTTCCTTGAAGCCGTCGGTGTACCAAACATCCGCACCGTCCTTCTCGAACGCTGCCTTGATGCGGGCGTTGAGTTCGGCGTTGCGCAGCAGGTAATCCGCGTCGGTGGGCAGAGCGCCCTTTTTGGTGAAGCAGGTCAGCGGCACACCCCATGCACGCTGGCGCGACAGAACCCAATCCGGGCGCGCTTCGATCATCGAATACAGGCGGTTGCGGCCGGACTGCGGCGTCCACTTCACCAGCTCGTCAATCGACCGCAGGGCACGTTCGCGGATGGTGTCGCCCATCTCGCCCATACCGTCATCCAGTTTGCGGTCGACGGATGCGAACCACTGCGGCGTGTTGCGATAGATGATCGGCGCCTTCGAGCGCCACGAATGCGGATAGCTGTGCTTGATCTTGCCGCGCGCCAGCAGCCCGCCGACCTCGGCCAGCTTGTCGATGACGGCCTTGTTTGCGTCACCCTCGCCGCCCTTGCGGGACAGGATGTATTTGCCGCCAAAGAACGGCAGATCGGCTCGGAACGAGCCATCGTCCATCACGTTATAGGTGATGACCTGTTCCAGCATGCCCAGATCACGGTACAGCTCGAATTCCTCCATCCCGTGCGAGGGCGCGCAGTGGACGAAACCGGTGCCTTCGGTATCGGTCACGAAGTCAGCGGCGCGGAAATCGCGGATGTCGTCCCATTCGCCATTGCTGCCTTCGGCCCCGGCCAACGGGTGAAGCAGCTGCACGCTCTCCAATTCGTCGGCGGTCACGTCGCGTACACGGGTCCACTGATCGTCGTTCAGACGGGCACGGCCCAATACATCGGCGGCCAGGTTGTCGGCCAACAGGAACTTGTCGCCTAACTTGGCCCAGCATTCTTCCGGCGCGCCGGTGACTTCGTAGAGTCCATAGGAGATGTCTTTACCGTACACGACGGCCTTGTTCGACGGCATGGTCCACGGCGTCGTCGTCCAGATCACCACATAGGCATCATCAAGATCGCCCGCATTCACGACTTTGAACTTCACCCAGATGGTGAAGCTTTCCTTGTCGTGATACTCGACCTCGGCCTCGGCCAGGGCCGTCTTTTCGATGGGCGACCACATGACAGGCTTCGAGCCCTGATAGAGCGTGCCGTTCATGAGGAACTTCATGAATTCGTCCGCAATCACCGCCTCGGCGTGATAGTCCATGGTGATGTAGGGATCGGCCCAGTTTCCGGTGATGCCCAGACGCTTGAACTCTTCGCGCTGGATGTCGATCCAGCCTTCGGCGAACTTGCGGCATTCCTGACGGAAATCGACGATGTTCACCTCGTCCTTGTTCTTGCCCTTCTTGCGGTACTGTTCCTCGATCTTCCATTCGATCGGCAGGCCGTGGCAGTCCCAGCCCGGGACGTATCGCGCATCAAAGCCCATCATCTGATGGGATCGCACGATCATGTCCTTGATGGTCTTGTTAAGGGCGTGGCCGATATGCAGATGCCCATTTGCATAAGGAGGGCCATCGTGCAGGGTAAAGGGCGAGCGGCCCTTTTTCTCGCGCAGGCGGTCATAGACACCGATTGTCTCCCACCGTTCCAGCCATGCGGGTTCGCGCTTGGGCAGGCCGGCGCGCATGGGGAAATCGGTTTTGGGCAGGTTCAGCGTGTCTTTGTAGTCAGGTGTCTGGATCGTGTCGGCGCACATTTGGGGCGTCCTTTGGATGATCTGGTCGTCTATTGGATCGAAGCGGTCGGTGCGAAGTCTCAAACACCTTTGCCCGGCGTCTCAGGAGGTCAGAGCGCCGGGGATATAATTCGAATAATGATGGCCATCCGGTCATGCATGGCGCGCTTATATGACGCCTGCGCCTAATGGTCCAGAGGTTCTGCCCGCTGCGGCGAATGGCGCAGTTTCGCCCACCGGTTCAGCCACGCAAGACCGGCCAGCGCAAGGCCCAGCGCCGACAGTGAAAACACCCGGATCAGGCCGCCCAGACCGGCGATGTCGATCAGGAAGACCTTGGCCACCGCCAGCCCGATCACCGCCAGCCCGGCCTTGCGCATCAGGTCGGATCGGCGGGCAAGAGATTGATAGAACAGAGCGGCCCCGATCAGCAGCAGCACCAAAGTGTAGGTATACAGTTCCGGCTGGGTGACGCCGTTGCCTTCATACATCCCCGCCGCGCCCTGCCAGACGTGACGGATCGTCAAACCCAACCAAACTGCCGCCAACGTCCCTGCAACGGCAAAGCTTGCTTGCATGATCGGTTTCGGCATTTCCCGGATCCTCCAGGCCGATCCGCCGATGGCCAATGCGGGCAACAGATAGGCAACGGCCAGCGTATTCAAAACCGGCGGCCCAAGCACCGGATCGGCATTCGGATCAAACAAGGGGTTCTGGTCCGCCAATGCCAGCAACAGATAGAAAAGGCCGTGACCCGCAAAGAACAGAGCAAGCAGGTAGCGCAGATAGTTCAGTTTGCCACCCAGCCCGAACCTCTGCACCTGCGCGAACGCAAGCAAAAGCCAGATGACGGCCAACAGACCCAGGCCCCAATGGCTGTTGTCGGCGCCGCCCTCGCCGAAGCCTTCGAGCCAACGCAGCAGCAGCAAGGACAGCAGGATACCCGCTGTCGCCCAGGCCGCGCTTTCCAGCAGCAGCGCCGCCAGTGGGCGCTTCAACGGACGCAAAAGCCACCAGCCCACGACAAATCCCAATGTGGCCGCGCCATAGACCATCGCCATCTCAGGCACCGGAGCGGAATTGGCCCAGTCCAGTCCGGGATCAAGCACCAAACGCACCGTGACGGTAAAGACACCGGCCCAGATGAACCAGCTCATCGGCGGCAGGATGAACCTGCGGTCCAACGCGGCCGCAACCACAACGCTGGCGACCAAAGCTACCGTCAGCGCCGCCGAGCTGAGCACGATGACGCAGGCAAAGACCAGACACGACAGCATGGACAGGGTGGCCAGAGCCGCCCGCATCCGGTCATCGCCGTCGACGCGGGCAAAGCGTTCAGCCAGAACCACCATCAACACAGCCAGCGCAATCGCGTGGAGCGCCCAAGGATAAGCCCCGATCACCAATGCCGGATGCCAGCCGATTTCCAGCGCGATGGCCAGTACGGGTGCAAAAAGCGCGGCTCCTCCGGCCCAGACGGCGCGATACTGGCTTACCTTGAATGACCGCCACGCCATCAGGGCCGACATCAAACCCCCCAAAGCGACCAGCACAGTAACCACCATCGGATAGTCGGCCTCGGCCGTTTCCGCGTAAGTGCCCGCAAACCTGTCCAGAACCGCGCCATTCTCAAGCCCGTGAGAGGCGACAAAAACCACCAATCCAGCCGCAGGCAGGACGGTCAGGTCCCGAAGGGCCGGTGCATCCTTGGCCCATAGAAGCAGCGCCAGAACAAGGGCAGACAACAGGCTGATGCCCAACCAGAATTCAAGTTCTGTGTCCGCCCAATGCCAGGACAGGATCACCGTACTTGCCGCGATAGCCCCGGCAGCCAGTCGAGTTGGGAATTCCGGCCAGGGGCGGGCCTTTGGGCGTCGGATCATCTCAGTCAGCATGGGGCCCGCGTGATTTGGCCAAATGCGCCGCACCGGAATGGCGGTTGCCAAAAGCGCCAGCACCGTTGCCGCGATCAGGTATCCCGATTCCGTACTCGGCGCGCCCATCACCAGAAGCAGGTTCGCCGCATAGGCCCCGAGCAGTGTCAGGACCGAGATCCATGCCCAGCGCCGTACCGTGTCGATACCCAGACCCAAGACGGCGACCAGCAGGAAATACGCGTAAAGCCACGACGGATCATCGGACGCGCCTCCGACCAGGAAAGGCGCCGCGAAGGCACCGATCAGACCGACCGCAGCCAGCAGCGGACCATGGAACCACCCCAGAACAAGGCCCACCAGCGCGACAACGACCATCCCTGCCAGTGCCGTTTCGGCACCGATCAGGTTGTACAGCTGGCGCGCGGACAGAATCGCCCCGAACAAAGTGACAAGCCCTGCACCGGAAAAGACCGAGGGCAGATAGGCGGTTGCCACCGCTTCGTCATCACCGAATTTGCGGCGCAGGATTTCTCCTCCGAGGATCAGAACCGTGCCGAAACCCAGGGCAGCGACGACACGGGCCGCCGGCGGCAGCAAACCGTTTTCGACGCCGTATTGCACGAGGAAAATACCGGCCAGCGCCAGAGACAGGGCCGAAACCACATAAAACCAGTTCTCGCGCAGCCACGCGCCCAAAGCCGCAAACCTGTCATGGCGAAACACGACAGCCGGAGAAGAAACCTCTGCATCCTGAGCGTCGGCACTGTTGTCTTCCTGCCGTTTTGGAGCCAACCAGGGTGCTGGCCTGCGCGGCTTCTCTTCAGCAGCAGGTTGTGGTGCACGCGTTTCCTGTTCCGGTTGCGGCAGGACGGTCGCATCGCCTGAGGCCAAGGCGTCGATTTGCGCTTCCAGCTGCTCTACCCGGCGACGCAATCGGGAATGCCCGACCAAAAGAGCGATCAATGTCACAGGGATGGCCAGAACTATCAGGCCAACAAGAACAAGCAGCGATTCCAACCGAGTCTCCGATCCTTTTGGAAGTCAGGCTATCTTGAGCCGTCCGAAAGTGACAGTCAGGAAAGCTGTGATCCGATCTAAAGCACCGAAATCGCCGGACGCGCGATCGTCGGCCTGAAAAGGTCCGGGGTCTGCGGTAAGACCTACCGCAACAACCGTCATCCCAGCGCCGCAAGATTCATGGGTGGAACAGGGACCCGACGAGATACGCGATCAGCGCGGCCAGCCCGCCGATCAAAAACGTCTCGATCCCCGACCGCCACCAGGGGGCCAGTGACCACCGGCTTTTGAGCGCGCCAATCGCAAAAAAGACAGCCATGGTCATCCAGGCCGAGATCGCAAACGCGTTCGGCACGGACGCCAGAAACGGCAGTAATGGGATCATCCCCGCCACCAGAAACGCGAAGAAGGTGGCCACAGCCGCTTTCATTGGATGCGGGTCGACACTGCCCAGACCATATTCACCCTCGATCATCAGGTTGATCCAGTTTTCGTTGCTCGAGGTGATCTCTGCCGTGGCATCGATCAGAATGTCGCCAGACAGCCCTTTTTGCGCAAGGATCTCTCGCACTTCTTCGCGCTCACCATCCGGGTACAACGCAATGTGGCGTTCCTCGACCGCGCGGATGCGGCGAATGTTGTCCAGCTCGGCCTTGGTGCCCGAATAATTGCCCGCCGCCATCGAAAATCCGTCAGCCAGAACATTCGCCAGGCCAAGCGCCACGATAACGAAAGGGGAAAGACCTGCCCCTGCAACGCCTGCCACAATGGCAAATGTGGTGACGGACCCGTCGATGCCGCCATAGACGACATCGCGCAACACGCCGCGGCCGGGCGGCGCGTTGATCCGTTCGGCGATTTCCTGCGGGCTGTGACCGTGATCCGTCATGGCTGGCTCCTTTGACACATTCAGTGTGCCGAAGCGCAGGCCGGGGCGCCTTGCTTTGGATCAACCCTTGGAAAACAGGCCCTGCAAGGCGCGCTTGATGATGCCCCGCGTCGAAGGTTTGTGCCTGTCCGAGAAGGGCAACGGGCGGCACACCTCCATCGCGGCCACACCCACACGAGCGCTGAGGGCCCCGTTGACCAGACCCTCGCCGAACCGGCGTGACAGTTTGCTCAGAACCGAACCGCCCAGGACAGGCTCCAGCAGATCATCGCCGACTGCAACCGCCCCTGTCGCCACCAGATGCACAAATACACTGCGGGTCAGACGCCAGCCGCCCAACGTACCCGCGCGCCCGCCATAGATTTCGGCAACCCGGCGGATCATCCGCAATGACGCGGCCAGCGCGGTTATCACATCCGCAAGCGCCAATGGCACCAATGCGGTCACGGTAGCAACTTGCCGGGCCGCGGCCTCGACCTCGCGGCTGGCGGCTTCGTCCAGAGGCGCCAACAGCTCAACTTCGGCAAGTTCCAGCAGAGCTGACGCATCGAACTGATCCGCCATCCGCTCGGTCAATCGTTCGCGGCCCCAGCGCGTGTCTTCCCGGCCTTTGTAGAATGCGATGATACGATTGGTGACTGCGCGGGCCTGAGCCAGATCGTCCTCTGCCAACGCGGCATCTGCGGCCCGGCGCAGGCCATCCACACGGGACAATCGCCCCAATGCGGCCAGTTCACGGATTGCGATTATAAGCGCCACAAGAACCAGCGCGGCGATCAACCCGGTTACGATCCAACCCAAAACAGGTGTTCGCGCCACCAGCGAAGTTGCAAAATCCCACGCGGCCACCGACACGGCCGCCCCGATCACCGCCAGAGCAAGCCCCCAGAACCAGCGTGCCAGAGCCGATGGTCTGCGCGCCGCCAGCCGCGCCGCGCCTTGCATCGCCTGCCCTTGTGGTTGCGCGATGTCCGGCACCGGCGGGGCCTTGGCGACATCGGCAGGGGGGTCATCCGTTTCAAGATCGATCAAAACCGGGCCTTTAGCCATCGATCACATCCTCGCTGCGCCAGACAAACCGTATGTCCGGCAGGTTTTCGTCGTTGTCCGCCCCATCGCTGCGGGCCACCTCGGCAAAGCCGTTACGTTCATAAAACCGGCAGGCTCGGGCATTGTTCTGAAACGCGTACAAGCTCAGCTCTGAGCGGGCCGATTTGGCGTGATCCAGCAATTGCCGACCAATCCCGCAGCCCCGAACCGAAGCATCCAGATAAAGCGAATGGATTTCACGACCGTCGAGCGCCAAAAAGCCAACAACGCCGGCCTCAGTTTCGGCCACGGTCACCCATTCCAGATCAATCATTCGACCACAGAAAGCGATCGTCTCGGCGCAGCTGTGCAATTCAGGCATCCAGTCGTTTTCCAAGGCGAAACCGTGCAGGATCGACCCGATGGTGCCCGCATCCGTCGAGCGCGCGCGGCGCAGAATTATCGTCACAACCGATCTCCGATCAAGAACTGTGCCGCTCTGTCCAGCCGGATATGCGGCGGGCCATCACCGGGTTTCAGCGACAGCTTCGCCGGGGCAAAGGCCATGAAGCCGTAATCTTCGCCCAACCACGCATCAGCCCCGTTTCTGGCCGGACCCAACAGATGCGCTGGATCCTCGGGCAATTCTCCCGGGTAGAAGGCGGCCTGTTTGCCGCTCTCCAACAGGGTACCCCGAACGCATGGCAAGTCTGTCCCGTCGTGGTGGCGCAGTTCTTCGGTCGTGGCACGCAGCGAAGCCAGAGACAGGGCCTCGGTCCGGGCTCCGGCGAAATTCGCCCGATCACGCGCCTCACGCGTCAACGCCTCGATAATCGCGGTCAGGCGGGGATGCTGCATGTGGTGCAGGTGGTCCGCTTTTGTCGCCGCAAAAAGGATGCGCTCAACCCTTTTGCCCAACAGCAATTGGCCGAGCCACGCATTTCGGCCGGGGCGAAAGGCCGACAGGATACCAGCCATGGCGCGGCGCATATCCTCGACCGCCTGAGGACCTTTGTGAATAGCGCCCAGCGCATCGACCAGAACCACCTGCCGGTCGATGCGCGAGAAATGATCGCGAAAAAACGGTTTCACGACCTGGGCTTTATAGGCTTCGTATCGCCGTTCCATCTCGCGTTGAAGCGTTCTGCGCCGCGACGGGCCAGACACCACCAACGGCGCAAAGGTCAGAACCGGAGATCCGGCCAGGTCCCCCGGCAGCAGGAACCGCCCGGGGGTACAGTCGTAATACCCCGCGTCACGCGCCTGATTGAGATAGGTCGTGAACGACGATGCCAGCGCCTGCGCGGTCGGCTCGTCATGCGCGCCGGACGGGTTTGCGGCATGGGCCTGCCCCAAATACTCGGCGGCCTCCGAGCGGGCCTCGATACGTTCCAGTGTTTCCCGAGACCAGTCTGCAAAAGACCTGTCCAGCAGGGCCAGATCCAAAAGCCATTCGCCGGGGTAATCGACGATGTCCAGATGAACGGTGCGCGGTCCCTGCAAGCCGGCAAGCAAGCCGGCTGGACGGGCTTTGAAGGACAGGCGCAGTTCTGACACCGCGCGTGTGCTGTCCGGCCAGTGCGGTGTCGGACCCGTCAGGGCGGACAGGTGCGTTTCATAATCGAACCGGGGCACGGTGTCATCCGGCTGCGGTTGCAGATAGGCGGCATTGATCCGACCTTCCTGCTGCGCAACCAGCCCGGTCATGCGCCCCCGATCCAGCAGGTTCGCCACCAGCGAGGTGATGAAAACCGTCTTGCCCGACCGCGCCAACCCGGTGACACCCAGGCGGATGACAGGCTCAAAAAACGTCTCGGAGACGCTGTCGCCGATGGTTTCGACGCCGCGCACAAGACTGTCTGCCAGTGATGAGATGACCAATCCGTCGCCCCGCAATTATCGTTTCACCCAAGATAGGTAGCGGGTACCGCACATACCAGCGCTTTCGCCCCCTTGCCCGTTCCCGCGCCGCGCTGTACCAGCGGCACATGCCCAGATACGCGTTGAAAGTCGAATACCAGGGGGAACCGTTTGCCGGATGGCAGCGGCAAAAGGATCAGCCGTCGGTACAAGGTGCCATCGAAGAGGCCCTGTCCCGTATCCAGCCGGGTGCGCATACGATTGCAGCCGCGGGGCGCACCGACGCCGGCGTTCACGCGTTGGGTCAGGTTGCTCATTGCGACATGGCCAAGGAATGGGACCCGTTCCGCCTGTCCGAGGCGCTGAACTATCACCTCAAACCGCAGCCGGTGGCGATCGTGGACGCCGTGCGCGTGACCGACGATTGGCACGCGCGGTTTTCGGCGGTCGAACGGCAATACCTGTTCCGCATCCTGATGAGGCGCGCGCCTGCAACCCATGACAAAGGGCAGGTTTGGCAGATCAATCATCCGCTGGATGTCGAGGCCATGCAGGAAGCGGCGAACATGCTGCTGGGTCGCCATGATTTCACGACCTTCAGGTCGTCGATTTGCCAAGCGGCCAGCCCGGTCAAAACTCTGGATGAGTTGCGGGTTGAACAGGTTCAGGGCTTTTCCGGCCCCGAAGTTCATTTCCACGTAAAGGCTCGGTCATTCCTGCACAATCAGGTGCGCAGTTTCGTCGGAACGCTGGAACGCGTGGGCGCCGGAGCGTGGACCCCGGAAGAGGTGCGCGAGGCGCTGGAAGCTGCCGACCGTGCAGCCTGCGGGCCAGTATGCCCGCCGCAGGGGTTGTATCTGGCGCGGGTCGGATATCCGGAACCGGTGTTCGACTGACCTAAATCGCACGCAGCAGCAAACCACTTGCGATCACGGCAATGATCAGCCCGGCCACCAGTTCGATGGTTGGGGCCAGCACCGATGCGAACCGAGTGGCCGAGGCTGAGGCCAGCAGACCTCCGCGAAGGCCAAAGGACGTCCATCCCACCAATGTCGTCACCAATGCCGTGCCCAATGCCATGGCAAAAGCCCCGGCGATACCGACCATCGCGATGCCCATCTGCCACGTCAGAATCAGCACGAACAAAGCCCCTGTGCACGGTCGTGCCGCGATGCCCGCAATCAGTATCAGGGCCTCGCGCAGTGAACCCACATTTGCAACTTCTTGCGCAGTCGGGCCATGGCGGTGGCCGCAATCTGAACAGACTTCTCCATCGTGGTGAGGGTGATGCGAGTGATCGTTTTCATGATGATGGTGCTCATGGGGCGACGTGGTATTCCGTCTCTTTGCAAAACTGCGCAAGGACCGGGCCACCAGCCAAAGACCGATAAGTGCGATCGCTCCGTAGCTTATCGGAGCCATGACCTGTTCCGTCGTTCCAACAAGGCTTTCACGGGACATCTGGAACACCAGCACCCCGGCATAGACCAAGACGACGGCCGTCACCGCCTGCCCCAGACTTGACAATACACTGATCGCCGACAACCGCCAGAAGGCGACACGCCGACCCAAACCGTAACCCCCGATCAGGACCTTTCCGTGGCCGGGGCCGATGGCATGAAAGAACCCGTAGGCGAAACAGACTGTCAACAGCGTTGCCACCGCCTCGGGTTGCTCGGCGCGCGCGGCACGCAAGGATCGGGCGATCTGGTTCTGGAATTCTCGTTGCTCCCCCGCAGCCCAGGCCGCAAGACTGTCAAAGCCTCCGCTGCCCCAAAACCAGAGCAGCAGTACAATCGCCAGGCCGACAGGCAGGATCAGGTAGCGGGACATGAAACGCGGATCTCGGTCGCAAAACGTTCACCGACCAGAGGGATGTCATTTTCCTCGAGGTCATAGTCGGCGTCCAGGGTCAGCAGAAAGGCCTGCATCTGGGCCAGTTCGCCGTCGATATCCGGGTCAAACCGGTCAATCTGGCACGCGGCGGGGCCCGTCACGGTCACGGGCCGCGTCACCTCGTAGGCGGTATAAAACGTCTCATCAAACGCTTTCGCAGACAGCGCCGCGGCCGCGACGGAACCGGCCTCCACCGCCCTGAGATGCGTGGTGACAACGCGCCCGTCTTCAACTGTCGCCTGCGCCTCCATCGGGCCCGACAGCGCGACGTGGTTTCCGTCTGCGGTAACGACAAGATCGCCGTTATATCCTTCCACCCACTGCGTATCGAACCCGGTCAGGAACCGTTCTTCGCTTTCCGTCAGAACGCCGTCAGCATCCTGATCCAGCTTCATGTCTTCCAGAACCAGCAACGAGTAGAATTCGTCATACGCCCAGGTCACGCGAACATGGGTCAGTTGACCAGCGTCATCCACGATGAACTCCAGCCCGGTATCAATGAAGACATGCGGGTGGGCGTTGGCCTGCATCGGCAAACAAAGGATCATAGTGGTTATAAGGTAACGCATAGGCGCAAGATAGGTCTCCCTCCGCGTGGCGGCAACGACATTTTCACTCCCGATGCGAAATCCGGCCCACCATCAGGTCGGCGGAAACAGAACCAGTGTTTGCAGCGCTGTGCCCACCGGACCTTGTGTATCAAAGAGGACGGACTGAGACATGCCAATGCCGGAAGGCTGCCAATGCGAAATCGATTTTGAGGCCAGCCAATCCGAAACCGGTTCACGGTGGATATGCACAGTCAGGTCCGTATTCATGAACCCCATTTCCGTGGTCGGCGCATTCCATGAGATACCGTTTCCGCAATCGGCCAACGGGCACAGGGCCTGTACGGGCGATTGATCCTCGCCTTGCAAAAGCTGCGGAGTACGCATCCAAATCGTTTTGGGTCCGGCCCCCTGTTTTCCCCCTGCGGGATAGCGAATATCGCTGTAATGGGCAAAGCCTGGCAGGTCGTGGCGAATTTCACCTATCGGAAAAGGGCCATCGACAACGTCCTCTATTCTCGGCGCATCCATCTCGACATTCGGCACCTGCCCCAGATCGCGCCGCAACAGGTGCATGGTTGTTGCCGTGGCGCACAACGTATCGTCGAGATCGTGCACCGTGACCCGCGTAGTCCCGAGTGTCTTTGTGTGGCGCGTGGTCTCTGCCGCAACGCGAAGCCCGGCCAGCGGGAGCGGCCTCAGCAAATCGACAGTCAGTCGGGTCAGCATCTTCTCCGGGCCGATTTCGGTTTCTGCGGCCCGAACGATCAAGCCGCTGACCGGCCCCGCGTGGCAATGTGCGGCAGACCAAGGCCCGCGCGCGGCATCGTTGCCAACAAACGCCCCGTCCTCGCGCTGATGAAAATAGGTCGTGTTGGTAAAGTCGAGCGCTTCGGCCATGTGATCCTCAGGTCTGTTCTTGCGCAAATCGTTTCAGTTTGTCTGAACCCAGGCGTTCAAACACTTTCCCCGTTCCTACTTTGGCGGCGAAAACGCAGGACAAGCCGGCCTTGCGATCAGTTTCGCCATCACCGCAAGGGAAACATGTGTCATCCATCCGAGTGACCTCGGCCCCGGTCATATCAGCAACGTCTTGCAGATGATCATGAATTTGCACGGCCAGGCTGAATGTCATGTTTTCGGAAATGTCCCTCTGAAGCACCGGGTCCGGGCTATACTTTTGCCGCAAGGATGGCTTAACTGCCCGGGCCCTGTCCACCGCAGTGACGGGACGTCACCACATCAAACATATGCAGGAGCCGCACATGGCGTTGTTGATCGAAACCGGGCTGTCCAACTGGATAAGTGATGACGAAATTGCCCGCAGTTTACAGGCCGTGTTACCGGATGCGGATATCCGCACCGCCGAAACGCTGGGCAATCCGGATGACATAACGATGCTGGCCGTGGTTGACATGCAACGTGACCACCCGACGCGACTGCCGAACCTGAAACTGGTTCAAAAGCTGGGCGCAGGGGTAGAGACCATTGTCAGCCATCCCGGTCTGCCCGGTCACGTTCGCATCGCCCGCCTGAAGCCTGACGCACCGGCACAGGGCATTGCCGAGTGGTTTCTGGCCTATATCCTGCGCGCTCAGCGACACATGGCGTTTCACGAAGCGGCCCAAACCCGCGCCGAGTGGTCCCCGCGCGCACCGGTTTTTACGCCGGACACCGTGGTCGGTGTTCTAGGTCTTGGCCACATCGGCGCCCGCACCGCGCGGATGCTGCACGCCGTGGGCTTTCAGGTGATGGGCTGGAGCCGTACGCCAAAAGCCATTGACGGCGTAACTTGCATCCATGGGCAGGACGCGTTGACCGGGCTTCTTGGCCAATGTGACCACGTTTGCGCAATCCTGCCTTCGACCCCTCAGACCGCTGGCCTGTTTGATGCCCGGATGCTGGCGGCGATGAAACCCGGTAGTCAGTTGCTGAACGCCGGGCGCGGAAATCTGATTGATGAGGACGCCCTCATCGCGGCACTGGACGCAGGTGTTCCGGGGCATGCCGTGTTGGACGTCACCTCGCGGGAACCTTTGCCACAAGACAGCCCGCTATGGCGCCACCCCGGCGTGACGATCACTCCACATGTTTCAGGCTGGCATCTGGGCGACGCCTTGTCGGATGTGGCTGAAAACTTCCGACGCCTCAGTTCCGGCGCGGCCTTGCTGCATGAAGTCAATCGTGATCAGGGCTACTGAATTCTGAGCTGATAATCAGGGCGTAAGGATCCAATTGCCGTTGCCGTCATTGCAGCGGCGGGTTCGGATTTCCCTGCTCTGATCACCGCCTTCCGGCTGAATCACATGCTGAAGACCAACGCAGTTTCCCTGTACCGATCGCACCCGGATTGTCCCTTTGGAACCCGTGTCGTCATTCTTCCATGACCGTTCCTGGCCCACGGAAGGCGTACCGCTGGTCAAAAGCGCGTTCGAGGCTGCGTTGACCACTTCGAAATCTGCCGGAGACAACCCCATCTCGGCTATGATTCGAGAAAGGGGCTTGGCCTCGACCACAGTGCTCATCAATAAAATGCCGCATGCGGCGATGGCGGTAAAAAATGGGGCATTCATGGCGGCCTCGCAGAGCTGAAATCATTTGTGGTCAAGGTTATACCCCTAACCCGGCAGGGCCAAGCCCCTGACGCGAACCTTCAAAAAAACCCCGGACAGACCTGTCTGCGAGACTTTTGTTCGCAAGCCCGCAACGCGGGCGATCCGGGGGGGTTCGGGCATTGGCGGCACAGGGACTGCAACCGACATTTGCCATTGCCCACAGCTCGCCGGCAACACCTTTCCGACGGGGTGGCGTCGCAAATTTCTGACCTTGGGGCTTCACAGGCGGGCCGGAATTTGCTGAAATCCAAGTAAATTCTGATTTTGAGCACTGGAGATTGTTCCATGAAACTACGCCCTGCCCTGCTGGCCGTCGCAGCACTCGCTTCATCCGCGGCCCTTTTTGCATCCCCCATCTCGGCCAAGGAAGAAACCAAATCCGTGTTCGTCATGAGCCGCACCTGGGCGGTGACACAGGTTTCCGACGCGCCGGTCGTTTATCGCGCCACGCGTGACAACAACAACCTCAACCCATTCGGTCCGCCACCGCGCCTGCGCACCGTTCAGGCAATTGCCGCGATTCAGCAGGCAACCGGGTGCAAGCCGATCGTGGCCAGCATGTATCAGAACATCTCGGGCCAGTTTTTCTCGCAGGTCAGCTGCAACTGACACAGCGTCAGATCAGGCATTGAGGTCGCCCGACCGGCCTGCCATAGCTTGCGCATGAAACTCGCAATAAACGGATTCGGCCGTATTGGCCGTACGATCCTGCGGCAGGTTCTGACCCTGCCGGAAGGGTCAGATATCGAGCTGGTGCTGATCAATGACATCGCGCCGCTGGACACCTGTGCATACCTGTTCAAATACGACAGCACGTTTGGCCCCTATCCCGGCGATGTGTCCGCAGGGGACGCCGCGCTGATCGTGGATGGGCACACGATTCCCATGACCCACAGCGATGATCTGTCCCGCGTTGATCTGTCGGGCGTTGACGTCATGCTGGATTGTACGGGTATCGCCCGCAGCTCGGACGTTGCACGTCGCGGTTTGTCTGCGGGCGCAGGCAAAGTGCTGATTTCAGGCCCCTCCCCAGCTGCTGATGTCACCATCGTTCTGGGTGCGAACGAAGACCAGTTGGGCAGCGCCCGGATTGTGTCAAACGCATCCTGCACCACCAATGGGCTAGTGCCACTGGTCAAGGTCATCGACGATATCGGCGGTGTTGCATCGGGGCACATGACCACCATCCACTGCTATACCAACAGCCAACCCATGGTCGACGCGCCGCGTGGCGACCTTGCCCGTTCTCGGGCTGGGGCGCTGTCGATGGTTCCAACCACATCGAGCGCGATGCACCTTATCGATGTCGTCCTTCCGCATCTGGCCGGGCGTATCTCGGGCGCGGCTGTCCGCGTTCCGACGGCAAGTGTGTCAGCCGTGGACCTTGTGGTCACATTGCAGCGCGGCATGAGCGCCGAGATCTTCGATCGAGCCCTGAAGCAGGCCGTTGCTGCATCCCCAGTGCTTGGCTGGACTGATTTGCCGCTGGTCTCGTCCGACCTGCGGTCCCGCCCTGAATCGCTGGTTGTTGCCGGGCCCGAGACCCGTATGGTGGGTGAAAACCAGGTCAGAGTCTTTGGTTGGTACGACAACGAATGGGGCTTCTCGGCGCGAATGCTGGACGTGGCCCGCCTTATGGCAGCCGAATAGCCGGGCGGCAACCTCAACACAATTTGGCCGAAAAAATTCTCGTCTCATGTATAATTCCTTTCCCCATCCGCTTTCAGATGCTCTAACCTGAATTCAAAGGGCCGTGCACGACACGGACAAGAGAACTGGAATTGGGACAGTTGGGGCAATTCATGCAAAGGAGCAAGCGGCAATGCCGTCTGGGGCGCTGGCTGATGGCCACAGTTGTGACTTTGGCCCCAACCACGCTGGCGGCGCTGGAAACCTCGCTTACGGCCCCCGGCGCATCGAAAGAACTGGTTGATCGCCTCAAGGAGACATCCTCGGTAACCACTGCTGAGGAACGCGGCCTCGACACCCCGCTTGAAATCCTCTCGGCAGCCTTGTCGGATTACCGTACGATCGTGCAAATCCTTTACGACGAAGGGTATTTCAGCCCGGTCGTCAGCATCAAGCTTGATGGACAGGAAGCGGCCGAGCTGAGCTCTCTCACGGTGCCTGCACAAATAAACCGTGCTGCGATTACCGTTGAAACCGGGCCAAGCTTCAAATTCGGCACCGCCACTGTCAAGCCCCTGGCCCCCGGAACCGAACTGCCCGAAAACTTTGCCCCCGGGAAACTGGCGACGACCGGTGCCATTCAACAGGCCTCCTCGGCCGGTGTTCAGGGTTGGAGGAACGCTGGTCACGCAAAAGCCGGAATTGCGGGTCAGACAATCATCGCGCGCCACGCCCAAGCCCGTCTGGATGCCCAGATCGACCTTGATCCCGGGCGCAGGCTGACATTTGGCAAGATGTTCATCAAGGGCAATTCAGATGTGCGCCACAGATCCATCGAAAAGATCGCCGGGTTCCCAAGTGGAGAGGTCTATTCCCCTGAGAAAATCCAGAAGGTGGGAACACGGTTGCGCCGGACCGGCACGTTCAACGTGGTCTCGTTGCAGGAACGAGAGACTCCAAACCCCGATGGCACACTGGATTTCGACGCCACGTTCGAAGACCTGCCCAAACGTCGGTTGACCTTTGGTGTCGAACTGGCCTCTCGCGATGGTGTTGATGTGACCGCGACGTGGACCCATCGCAATATGTTCAGGCGCGCAGAACGTCTGCGCTTCGAAGTGGCGGTTCGAAATATTGGCGGTGCAGAGGATATTGATGGCCGGATCGGGTTGCGTCTGGACCAACCTGACCGGCTTGGCCCGGATGACAACACCTTCTGGAGCGCCCTGCTGGAACGCCGCAACACGGAAAACTATAATGTAACGGTGGCTTCGCTGGCCTATGGTGCGCGCCGCACTTTTTCCGACAACTTATATGCCGAGGCATCCGCCGGGTTTCAGCTGTCAGACGCCGACGACGCATATGGCACTGGTCGCAAGTTCAGGTATTTCATCCTGCCCTTCCGGTCTGAATGGGACAAACGCGACAGCAAAGTCAGCGCCACACGCGGATTCTATCTGGACTCGCAAGTCATGCCCTTTGTCGGAATATCCGGTACGGATACCGGCCTCCGCCTTTTCTTTGATGGGCGGGCCTATACAAGCCTGGGGACAGGGGGGCGGATCGTTTTGGCCGGTCGCGCGCAGCTGGGATCCGTGATTGGCCCACCTGCCGATGGCGTCACGCCTGACTTTCTGTTCTTCTCGGGCGGTGCGGGAACCGTTCGCGGGCAACCCTATGAAAGCCTTGGCATTCCGGTCGGGACCGGCATCGCGGGCGGCAAGTCATTTATTGGCTTGTCCGGCGAGATCCGTGGCAAGGTTACTGACAGCCTGTCGTTGGTCGGGTTTTATGACTACGGTGTCGTCGATACATCTTCCTTTGTCGGCAGCGGCGCGCAAGAAGATCACTCGGGCGCCGGTATTGGCGTAAGATATGATCTGGGCGGGTTTGGCCCCTTGCGTCTTGATCTGGCCTATCCTGTCAGCGGTCCCACCGGGGACGGGCTACAGTTCTATATCGGGATAGGACAGGCGTTTTGAGACGGTACCTTCCATACCCTCTGCTGATTGGCGCGCTGGCAATCGTGCCTGTGGCCGGACATCCGCAGGAGGACGAAGGCGGCAGCATGATCGAGAGGTTCCTACAGGATACACTGTCGGGCGACGATCAGAACGTCACCGTCAAAGGCCTGCAAGGTGCACTGAGTTCACGTGCCACGATTGCCGAGATCACCGTTGCCGATGACGAAGGGGTCTGGCTGACCATAAAGGATGCCGAACTAGACTGGAACCGGCTGGCTTTGATCCGTGGGAGGTTCTCGGTCAATGCCCTGACAGCACAAGAGATCGACGTTGCCCGCGCGCCTGGCACCACCACCAAAGACACGCCGCCGCCAACCGCAGAGGCAAAAGGCTTCCAACTGCCTGAACTGCCTGTTGCCATCGAAATCGGTGAAATTCGCATCGACGAGCTGGCTTTGGGCGAGCCCCTGATCGGAGTGGCCGCAGAACTGGCGGTCAGTGGCAACCTGTCACTGGCCGACGGGACGCTGGACACCAACCTTGATATCATCCGGCTGGACCGGGCAGGTGATGAAATCAAGTTGACAGCCGGATTTCAGAATTCAAACAGCCAGATCGATCTTGACCTTCAGGTGACAGAGGCAGCGGGCGGCCTGATCTCGACCGCTCTTAAAATGCCGGATACCCCGCCTATCGCGCTGACAGCGAAAGGATCCGGACCCGTGACCGATTTTACGGCCGATATCGGTCTCAGCAGCGATGGTCAGCCTCGGGTGACGGGTCAGGTTCGGTTACGCTCGGCCCCGACTGCCGCGGCCAGCGCAGAAGAGGGCATTGCGTTTACTGCCGATCTCGGTGGTGATTTGACACCTTTTGTCGCCGAAGAAATGGATACGTTTTTCGGTGCCAAAACACAGCTCTATGTGGATGGGCGAACCCAACCTGAAGGTGCGCTGGAAATTGACGAGCTTGAGATCTCGTCACAAGCACTGAACCTGAAAGGCCAGTTACAGTTGGCGGCAGGTGGGCGATTGCAACTCGCGGCCCTGCAAGGACGCATAACGCCACCGGAGGGTGAAAGGGTAACTCTTCCAGCCTCGGGCGGTGACACGTCCGTTGGAGCAGCACAGATTTCGGCGCTGTACGACGAAAAAAACGGCAATCATTGGGACCTGAGCCTGACTGCGAACGCCGTGCAGGCCGAGCAGGTTGATTTGGAGCGCGCGCAAATTACTGCTCACGGGACCCTGGAACAGGGCGCAGTGCTAAAAATCAATGGCAACCTGCAGGCCGCGTTGGACGGTATTAGTCTGGCGGACAAGGCCCTGAATGCAGCAATTGGCGACCTCGTCACTCTGGATGGCACTTTCGAATATGGCAGTGACCAATCCCTGAACCTGACCGGTCTCGAACTGGTTGGTGCGGATTACGAATTGGGCGTCGACGCATTGGTCAGCGGCCTGTCCACCGGTCTGGCCGTCGACGGCACCGCCACTTTGGAAGCCACGGATCTGTCCCGGTTTTCGGAACTGGCCCACCTGGAGCTGGGAGGCCAGGTCTCGGCCCGTCTAAACGGTCAAGGCTCACCGCTGGAAGGCAGTTTCGACGGCAAACTGGAGGTCGAAGGAACAGACCTCTCGACCGGGCGTGATGACATCGATCCGGTGATCAAGGGCAATACAACAATAACGCTCGACGCCAGGCGCGGCGCAGATGGCGTAACCATCCGAGATTTCACCCTGATCGGTGATACCTTGCGCGCCCAGGCCGACGGCACGGTAACGACCCCTGATGGCAACGTGACGATCGATGGTCAGGCGACGGTCAATTCCCGAGACCTGTCCGTGTTTTCCGGCCTTGCCGACCGCGAGCTTGGGGGTGCGGTGCAAGCAAAGCTGAACGGAAAGGGAACCGTTCAGACGCTGGAGTTTGACGGAACGGCCAGCGTATCGGGCCGGGATATCAAAACCGGTCTAACCGAGATCGACCCGCTTTTGGTCGGTCGCAACGAGATCACGTTCGACGGTGCGCTGAGCCAAGAACAGATTGTTATCCGCGACGCATCGGTGAACGGTTCAGCCCTGACCGCCAAGGCCTCTGTTACCATAGACGACCCAAGGAAAGACCTTGCGATTGACGGGCAGGTCAATCTGAACATCCCGGACCTGTCACCGTTTTCCAGCCTTGCAAAACGCGATCTGGCAGGGGCGATCCGAGCGGATTTTGCCGGCAAGGGCGCAGTCGGCAGCAAAGCGTTCGACGTAAAAGGCAATTTGGCGGCGGACGACATCAAAACCGGGATCGACGCCGTTGACGACCTGATTCAGGGGCGAACGAACCTGACCGTAGACGCGATGAACAACGATGAAGGCCTGGATATCCGCACGTTCCAACTGATTGGAACGGCCCTTTCGGCGAATGCATCGGGCAAGCTGAACCGAGACGCCGGCGGTTTGGACTTTTCCGCCAAACTGGATGACCTTGCCCGACTGTCGCAAACCTTGTCCGGACCGCTGAACCTGAGCGGGAACGTCGCTCCGACCGGCTCTGGACTGGAAGGCACTGCTCGCCTGGACGGGCCTGACAGCTCTTACGCCAGCCTTCAAGGAACGGTCGGCCAGAATGGCTCGGCTGATGTGGATTTTGACGCCAAACTGAACCGGATCGAGCGGTTCGTTCCCGAATTTCCCGGCACTGTGGCAGCAAAGGGAACGGCCAAACGCGATAACGGTGTCTGGACGATTGACGCCAAGGCGCAAGGGCCTGCCGACATAGACACCACGTTGGCCGGCACTTTTGATGAAACCAGCAGTCAGGCGGATGTGAAGGCACAGGGCGGCATCAACCTTGGGATCGCGAATGTCTTCATCACACCCAACAAGATCGACGGGTCGGCGCGCTTCGATCTGGCACTCAAAGGTGCTCCGGCGCTGGCGTCGCTGAGCGGTTCGGTCACCACTTCGGGCACATCCCTTGCAATTCCGGGTGCTGGTCAGACCATTACCGGGATCAGTGGTCAGGTGGATCTGGCGCAAAGTCGCGCAAACATTACACTGAATGGCGGAGTTCGGGCGGGCGGAAACTTTACCGTCAACGGGCCTGTTGACCTGACCCCTCCGTTCAACGCCCAGATTACCACCACCCTGAACAACTTAGTGCTGACAGACCGGTTGCTGTATGAAACCACCCTGAACGGTCAGATTGCCATGACCGGGGCGTTGGCCGGAAACAGTTCGCTGGCCGGTCAGATCACGTTTGACGAAACCAACATCAACCTTGCCGCCGCGTCCGGCGCGGTAGGCGCGGCACCTATCCCGGACATCCAGCACATCAACGAAAGTCGCGCCGGTTTCGTCACGCGAGAGCGGGCCGGATTGGTCGTGACCGAAGGATCGGAGAAAAGCGCATCCCGTATTGCGCTGGATATAAGCCTGCTTGCACCCAAGGCGGTTTTCGTCAGAGGGCGTGGTGTGAACGCAGAACTGGGCGGTCGAATTTTCATCGGCGGCACCACTGCCTCTGTCGTTCCGTCCGGTCAGATCGAACTGATCCGAGGGAATTTCGACATTCTGGGCCGCAGATTGGCACTGACCAAGGGGATCGTCACGTTGCAGGGCGACCTGACCCCTTATATCGAGTTCGAGTCTTCAGCCAGTACGTCTGACGGCACCGCGACGATCGAAATTGCCGGCCCGCTGGATTCACCTGAGGTCAATGTGTTTTCCGACCCCGAACGTCCGGCTGAAGAAGCACTGGCAATGTTGCTGTTCGGGAACCGGTTTTCAGAAATCTCGCCTTTCCTGATCGCGCAAATGGCAGCATCACTGGCGCAGCTTAGCGGTGCGGGAGGGGATGCAACCAAAGGTCTCCGCGACTCCACCGGAGTCGACACGGTCGACATAGGAGCTTCGGAAAGCGGCGCGGGCCGTTTGGGTGCGGGCGCGTACCTGGGTGAAAACCTCTATACGGATTTCACCGTGAACACCGAAGGTGACACCGAAGTGAACCTGAACCTTGATGTCACGGACAATTTCACGGTGCGCGGTACGGTCGATGGCCGAGGAGAGACGGGCGTGGGTGTGTTCTTCGAGCGTGACTACTGACCAACTGTCACAAAAGAAACCGAGTTGAGCCATCCGTTCATGTCGCCCGAGCAGGTGACGGGTGTTCAAATTGCTTTGTCGACGCCAGATTCCGATTTCTTTGGTGGTCGCGATGCAATCGCCAGCGCGGGAAATTGCGTGGTGCCGCGACCAAATGAAAACCCAGCGAATTGCCGGGGCAAGTCAGATGGGGCAATCGTTTGAACGACAGCGCGGCAAAGAAAAAAGCGGCCCCCTTCCAGAGGCCGCCTTTGTTCAGTCTGGCCGCGATCTTATTCCGCTGCCATCGCATCCTCGATCTTTTCGACACGAATGGCCGAGAATTTGAACTCGGGTATCTTGCCGTAGGGGTCGATGGCCGAGTTCGTCAGGATGTTCGCCGCCGCTTCGACATAGGCAAACGGGATGAACACCATGTCTTCGGCAATGGCCCGGTCGGCGCGCACCATGATTTCAATCGAACCACGACGCGTGGTCAGGCGGATCATTTCGCCCGGATCAATCCCCATCAGCTTCAGCGTGCGCGGGTTCATCGAGCAATTGGCCTCTGGCTCGACCGCGTCAAGAACCTTTGCCCGGCGGGTCATTGAACCGGTATGCCAATGTTCCAGCTGACGGCCGGTGGTGGCAATCATCGGGTATTCATCATCGGGCGCCTCATCAGGCGGGATGACATTGGCCGGAGTGAACCTTGCTTTGCCACCCGCGCGGGGGAAACCATCGCCGAACACAATAGACTGGCCGGGATCGGTTTCGCTGAGCGACGGATAGGTGATCGTCTCGTTTTCCAGCCGTTCCCACGTGATATTGTCAAGCGACTCCATGGTCAGTTTCATCTCGGCAAAGACCTCGGACACATCGGAGTAGTCCCAGTTCAGCCCGATGCGCTGCGCCAGTTCGACCGTGATCTTCCAATCCTCGCGCGCCTCACCCGGAGGCGCCACGGCCGGACGGACACGTTGCACCTGACGGTTGGTGTTCGAAACCGTGCCGTTCTTTTCATACAGCGCCGAGGCCGGCAGAATGATGTCGGCATAGTTCGCGGTTTCGGTCAGGAAGATGTCCTGCACGATCATCAGGTCCAGCTTGGCCAGGGCCTCACGTGCGTGGCCAACATCCGGGTCGGACATAGCCGGGTTTTCGCCCTGAATGTACATGCCCTTGATGTTGCCCGCATAGGCTTGGTCAATGATCTCGGTGACGGTCAGACCCTTCTCGTTCGAGAAATCATCCGATTTCCAGATATTGGTGAACTGCGCGCGAATGCCGTCATCCGTCACCGTCTTGTAGTCCGGCAGGAACATCGGGATCAAGCCGGCGTCTGATGCGCCCTGCACGTTGTTCTGGCCCCGCAGAGGGTGCAGACCCGCGCCGGGTTTGCCGACATTCCCGGTCATCAATGCAAGCGAGATCAGGCAGCGCGAATTGTCGGTGCCGTGGATATGCTGGCTGACGCCCATGCCCCAAAAGATCAGACCAGCCTTGGCTTGCGCAAAGGTGCGCGCAACGCGACGCAGCTGATCCGGTTCGATGCCGCAGATCGGCGCCATCTTCTCGGGGGTGAACTGGCGCAGATGCTCTTTCTCGGCCTCCCAGTTCTCGGTCCAGCGGTGGATGTACTGGCTGTCATACAGTTCTTCCTCGACGATCACGTTCATGATCGCGTTCAGCATCGAGACATCGGCACCGGGCCGGAATTGCAGCATTTCGTCCGCAAATTTGCGCATGCCGACACCGCGCGGGTCCATCACGATCAGCTTGCCGCCGCGCTTGGCGAACTGCTTGAAATAGGTAGCTGCGACGGGGTGGTTCTCGATCGGGTTGGCGCCGATGATGATCGCCACATCGGCATTCTCGATCTCGTTGAAGGTCGCCGTCACCGCGCCCGAGCCCACGTTCTCGATCAGAGCGGCCACAGACGACGCATGGCACAGACGGGTGCAGTGGTCGACATTGTTGTGTTTGAAACCCTGACGGATGAACTTCTGGAACAGATAGGCCTCTTCGTTGGTGCATTTGGCCGAGCCAAAGCCCGCAACGCTGCGCGGGTCTTGGTCGCGCAGGGCCATCAGTCTCGTGGCCGCCAGATCCATCGCTTCTTCCCAGGTCGCTTCGCGGAAATGGGTCGACAGGTTGCCGGGATCAACGTTCAGACCTTTTGCCGGTGCATTCTCGCGCCGGATCAGCGGTTTGGTCAGGCGATGCGGGTGGTGGATATAGTCGAACCCGAACCGGCCCTTGACGCACAGACGGCCTTCGTTGGCGGGGCCGTTGATGCCCTCGACATATTTGACCTTGCCGTCCTTGACCTTGAGGCTGACCTTGCAGCCCACCCCGCAGAAGGGGCAGACGCTTTCGGTTTCGGAATCGTAATCCTTGCTGTCGCCGTGCTGCTGGTCGTCCAGCACGGTGGCGGGCATCAGAGCGCCGGTCGGGCAGGCCTGAACGCATTCACCGCAGGCCACGCAGGTCGACTCGCCCATTGGGTCGTTCTGGTCGAACACCACCTGCGCGGTATGCCCGCGCCCGGCCATGCCGATCACGTCATTCACCTGCACGTCGCGGCAGGCGCGGACGCAGAGGTTGCAGTTGATGCAGGCATCCAGATTGACCCGCATCGCTACATGGCTGTCATCCAGCAGCGGAATCTTCTCGGGCTCTTTCGCCGGGAAACGGCTGTCGCTGACATCGTTCAGCTTGGCCATGTCCCAGAAATGGCTCGAGGCATCGTGCGGCTTCTCGGGCTGGTCGGCCACCAACAGTTCCATGACCATGGCGCGCGATTTCTCGGCGCGGTCGGTGTCGGTTTTCACCACCATCCCGTCAGCCGCCGGACGGATGCACGAGGCGACCAGCGTACGCTCGCCCTCGACCTCGACCATGCAGGCGCGGCAGTTGCCATCGGGTTTGTAGCCCGGCGCCGGTTTGTGACACAGATGCGGGATCACCAGTCCACGGCCATTGGCCGCTTCCCAGATGGTGGTGCCTTCGGGCACGGTGACGTCATCGCCGTTCAGGTTGAAGGTGACGGTCTTGGTTGGGCTTGCGTCAAGCATGGCTCTGTCTCCCTCAGATTTCGTCAGCGAAATGTTTCATGACCAGACGGATCGGGTTTGGGGCCGCCTGCCCCAGACCGCAGATCGAGGCATCTCCCATGACCTGACACAGATCTTCCAACAGTTCGGTATCCCATTTGTCGGCCTGCATCAGCTTGACCGCCTTTTCGCAACCCGCACGGCAGGGGGTGCATTGGCCACAGCTTTCGTCCTCGAAGAACCGCAGCATGTTCAGCGCCGCATCGCGGGCCGTGTCCTGATCGGACAGAACTACAACCGCAGCAGACCCGATGAAGGTGCCCAGCGGCTGTAGTGTGTCAAAGTCGAGCGGGACGTCGTCGATGCTGGAGGGGAGAAGACCTGACGACGGCCCGCCCGGTTGATACGCCTTGAACACATGACCTTCGGCCATGCCTCCGGCTGCATCAATCACGTCAAGAATGGTCGACCCTGCCGGCAGCAGGTAGACGCCGGGTTTCGCCACCCGGCCCGAGACCGAATAGCTGCGCAGCCCCTTGCGGCCATTCTTTTCAACTGAATTGAGGATCTCCGGACCTTCCCGGCAGATTTTGCACACCCAGTAGAGCGTTTCCACGTTGTGCACCAGCGTCGGGCGGCCGAAAACGCCCACCTGCGCCACGAAGGGCGGGCGGTGGCGGGGCAGGCCCTTCTTGCCCTCGATCGATTCGATCATCGCGGATTCTTCGCCGCAGATGTAAGCGCCCGCGCCGCGGCGCAGGTCGATATAACCTTTTGCGACGATCCCGGCCTGTTCCAGCGCCGCGATCTCGCGCCGCAGGATTTCCAGAACGGCCGGATATTCGTCGCGCATGTAGATGAAGCAGGTCTCTGCCTGAACCGCCCATGCGGCAATCAGCATGCCTTCGAGGAAAACATGCGGCGTGCGTTCCAGGTAGTAGCGATCCTTGAAGGTGCCCGGCTCGCCCTCGTCCCCGTTCACGGCCAGGTAACGCGGGCCGTCGTTCATGCGGACAAAGCCCCATTTCTTGCCCGACAGGAAACCTGCGCCGCCCAAACCGCGCAGGCCCGAGGCCAGAACCTGTTCCTGAACCGCTTCCCAGTCGCCGCCCTCGCGCAGCTCTTTCAGCTTGGCGTAACCGCCGTTCTCGACATAGGTCGCGAAGGTCTCATAGTCGGGCAGATGGGCATGAGTGTCGCCCGCAGCAATCGAAGCCTGCACCTTTTCAGGGGTCGCGTGGTCAATATGGTTGTGCCCGATTTCCAGCACCGGTGCCGTGTCACAGCGCCCCATGCAGGGCGCGCGCAAAACGCGCACTTCGGACGGGTCGAGCCCATCCTCCAGCGCTTTTTGCAACTGCTGCGCACCAGCCATTTCGCAGGACAGGGAATCACAGACGCGAATGGTCAGCGCGGGGGGCGGCGTTTCACCTTCTTTCACCACGTCGAAATGGGCATAGAAGGTCGCGGTCTCGTAAATCTCGGCCTGGCCGATCCGCATCTCGACGGCCAGCGCGGCGATATGGTCGGCGCTGATATAGCCGTGTGTGTCCTGAATCAGGTGCAGATACTCGATCAGCAGGTCGCGGCGGCGTGGGCGGTCGCCCAGCAGGCGCGCAATTTCGGCCTGCGCTTCATCCGTAAACTGTCGGCCCTTGGGCGTGTGCCGCCCCTTGCCTTTACCTGACTTCCAGACGCCCTTGGGTGCGCCTGATGGCTTGGTGTCTAATGGTGCCATGATGCCCTCCGATTCAGGCCCCGTGTCTCATCAGGCTAGCATATCGTCAAATCGCTTTTTGCAATCGCACGATAACGACATCTTATCACCGTAAAGACGTCACCACAGCGCGCAGTGCCTGCACCGTTGGCAGTTCAGGATCTCGGCTCAGGGTGGCCAGACAAATGGGTTTGCTGACAATCGGATCGACCAGCGGCAGCACCTTTGTCCCCTGCAACTCGCCCAGGGCCCGAATAAGCACACGTGGCACAACCGTGGCAGCCAGCCCCTCGCGTGCCATCACCATCGACGCGGTAAATCCGCTGGTTTCGGCGACCACGTCCGGGTGCAGCCCCTGTTCGGCAAAGATACGATCCAGAATACGCCGGTTTTGCATCTGCGGCTCGAGCAGGCTCAGCGGAAATTCAGCCACGCGCGCCCAAGGCAAGGGGCCGGTTTCGTCCGTCATGTGTGACGGAACCAACAGAACATAGGTTTCCTCGTACAAAGGTTGCACCTGTCGCAGATCAGTCCCGATGCTGTCGCCATATGTTATCCCGGCGTCCAGACTTCCTTCGTCCAGCCGGTGTTGAATGGCGGTGGCAGACATGGTTTCGATGCGGGTAACGATGCGAGGATGGGCTTGCCGAAAGCGTTTGGTAAGACGCCCAGTAAAGGCGATGGCCGTCGGTATCACGCCAAGGATCAGCGTGCCGGTGATCTCGCCCCTGGTGGCCAGCACCTGCTGTTCCAGTGCTTTGGTGTCATCGAGAATACGCCGCGCCCGTTGGACGATCATCTCGCCCTCTTCGGTCAGGCCCTGAAACCGGTTGGCGCGGCGGACGATGGACACGCCCAGCCGATCCTCGAGGTTGCGGATGCGCATGGAAAAGGCGGGCTGCGAAATCCCACACTCTTCGGCGGCCTTGGCGAAATGGCGGTGCCGCGCCAACGCGCTGAGCAGTTGCAGGTCGCGGATTTCGATCATGATTCAAATTTCCAACATCAGGCCAAAGACCACTCTAACTGCATTACCGCACAGAGAAAGCACCGTCTTTCAGCGCGGGCGCGTCGGAAACTGGTGCTTTGTCGTATAAGATTGCCCACCATTAATGGGGGCTGGGAACAAGAAGGCGAGGTACCGCATGACCGCTGTAGACGTATTTCAAAAACTGTTTGACGCGTATGTTGGATGCTACCGATCCCGAAACGCAGCTGGGTGCGCATCGTTTTTCGCCAAAGACGCAGAGCTATACTCACCTTTTGGTCCCGCAGCCAAAGGACGAACGGCCATTGAAACAATACACGCGGAATGGCTGGAGGAAGGTGGCGAGGACAAAGTCATCGAAGTCGTTCAGGCTGGCATAGACGGCCAAATCGGCTGGTGCCTTGCGACTTTCCGCGAAGGAACGACAGATGACGGCACATCTCTCAACGTTTTGTACAGACAGCCGGACGGCGGGTGGCTGATTCGACAATGCAGCTTGAACGAAACGCCCTGATGTCGGCACAGGGCAAATGGCGTCAGGTGTTGAACAGGAAATGCATCACGTCGCCATCCTTGACGATATAGCTTTTCCCCTCGGCCCGCATCTTGCCTGCCTCTTTCGCCCCCTGCTCGCCGTTGCAGGCGATGAAGTCGTCATAGGCGATGGTCTCGGCGCGGATGAATCCCTTTTCGAAATCACCATGAATGACACCAGCCGCCTGCGGTGCAGCGGTGCCGGTGCGGATGGTCCAGGCGCGGGCCTCTTTCGGGCCGACCGTAAAATAGGTTTCCAGTTTCAGCAGGTCGTACCCGGCACGGATCAGACGGTCGAGGCCGGGCTCTTCCAGACCCATTTCCTCAAGGAACATCTGTGCCTCGTCCGCTTCAAGCAGGCTGATCTCTTCTTCGATCTTGGCGCTGATGATGACGTGAGAGTTGCCTTGGGCGGCAGCCATCTCGGCGACTTTCGCCGAGTATTCGTTACCTTCAGCGGCTTCTTCCTCAGACACGTTGCAAACATAAAGAACCGGCTTGGTGGTCAGCAGCTGCAACATCTTCCAGGCCTTGGCGTCCTCGTCCGAAACCTCGACCAGTCGTGCAGGTTTGCCGCTTTCCAGCATCTTTTGCGCTTCGGCAAGCAGGCGGTCCTGCTGTTGGGCCTCTTTGTCATTGCCTTTCAGCTTGCGCACCAGGTTGGCACGGCGCTTTTCGATGCTTTCCAGATCGGCCAGCATCAGCTCGGTCTCGATGGTCTCGGCGTCGGCCACTGGATCGATGCGGCCTTCTACATGGGTCACGTCGCCATCTTCGAAACAGCGCAGGACATGGGCGATGGCATCGACCTCGCGAATATTTGCCAGAAACTGGTTCCCCAGACCCTCGCCTTTCGAGGCCCCCTTCACCAGACCGGCGATATCCACGAATGTCATGCGCGTCGGGATGATCTGTTTTGACGACGCGATTGCCGCCAACTTGTCGAGCCGCTCATCCGGCACGGCCACATCGCCGACATTGGGCTCAATCGTGCAGAACGGGAAGTTCGCGGCTTGCGCGGCAGCGGTTTTGGTCAACGCATTGAACAGGGTCGACTTGCCCACATTCGGCAGACCCACGATTCCCATCTTAAAGCCCATAACGGCCTCCTGCATAGAATACGAACGCAGCTTCTATGCAGGTCCGCATCAATGCGCAAGTGATTGCCGGGGCTACTTTGTTTGAGTCCCTTCGGCCACATCACGAAATTGTTCTCAAATCGTGTTCTTGTCGGTCCTGAAAAACGAACGGTAGGATGAACAATTAACATAGCGCGAACAATTTAAATGGCAGAATATTATGGAAAAACTACTTCTTGCAGCTGTACTGACGGTCTCTACATTTGCTACGGCCCAAGCTCAGACGGTTGTTTTTGGTGCCGGGTATTCAGATTTTTCCGAGGCGACGTCCGAAGATCAGGCACTGATCGCTCTCGAATACCATCACACTCCTTTTCACCAGGCAACTCGGTTCAGTGCTGGCTGGGGTGCTGCGTTTTCTGTGGACGAAGACGGGGATACGCATATCGGTGCGGGGCTGGTCGGACTGTATTCTCTGGGTGAGCGCTGGTTCGTCGAAGGCAGTGTTATGCCGGGTTATTTCAATGCCAGCAACGACCAGAACGACCTGGGCGGAGACTTTCAGATCCGCAGCCTTTTGGGTCTTGGATACAATCTGAACAACGGCAACAAAATGTCAGTTGCAATCACGCACAAATCGAACGCCAGCACCAATGATGAGAACCCCGGTGTAAACGCGGTTCTGCTGCGGTATCATCTGGGCTTCTGACCTATTCCTGCGCTGGCGGGATTGATTTTCGGTCAAAGTTTCTGCACACGGGTCCAAACCCGATTGCAAGGACATCCGATGACCCGTATCGACGCCAAGTTTGCCGCCCTGAAAGCCGAAGGAAAGAAGGCTTTTGTTGCCTATGTGATGGCAGGGGACCCGGACTATGACACCTCGCTCGACGTGGTCAAAGGCCTGCCCGGCGCGGGTGTGGACATCATCGAACTTGGTTTGCCCTTCACTGATCCGATGGCGGATGGCCCCACCATTCAGGCGGCCGGCCAACGCGCGCTGGATGGCGGTATGACGTTGCAGCGCACATTGGATCTGGCGCGCGCGTTCAGGGAAACAGATGACACAACGCCAATTGTCCTGATGGGGTACTACAACCCGATTTACAGCCGGGGTGTCGAGGCCTTTCTGGCCGATGCCAAAGACGCCGGGATTGACGGGCTGATCGTTGTCGACCTGCCGCCCGAAGAAGACGAAGAGCTTTGCCTGCCTGCGCAGGCGGCCGGGCTGAACTTCATTCGTCTTGCAACACCTACCACGGATGACCAGCGCCTGCCGCGCGTTCTGCAAAACACCTCGGGTTTCGTGTATTACGTGTCAATCACTGGCATCACCGGCGCGGCCGAGGCGCAGGCAACGGATGTGGCCCCCGAGGTTGCCCGCATCAAGGCCGCGACCGAGCTGCCGGTGATCGTGGGCTTTGGCATCAATACGCCCGAGAAATCCCGCAATATCGCGTCCGTGGCAGATGGTGCCGTAGTCGGATCGGCGATCGTCAGCCAGATCGGTGCAGGCAAACCGGTCGACGAAGTTCTGGATTTTGTAAAGTCCCTGTCGGATGGCGCTCATAGCGCCTGATCCGGCAGATAAAACAACACGCTCGAAAGCCTGCCAAAGACTGTTCTGGGGCAGGCTTTTTTGACTGCCCGACGCCGGGCCAGATCATTGCAGGCGTTGACATGCATTGGTAAGGAAAACGAACCAGTAAGTTCGGAGGTCTGAGTCATGCCTGTGATAACCAATATTGAAGACCTCAGGCGCATTTACGAGCGTCGCGTGCCGCGGATGTTCTACGACTACGCTGAAAGCGGCAGCTGGACGGAACAAACATTCCGCGAAAACAGTTCCGATTTTGAAAAGATTCGCCTGCGTCAGCGGGTTGCCGTTGATATGTCCGGGCGTTCGACGGCCTCGGAAATGATCGGCCAGAAGGTGTCGATGCCGGTCGCGCTGGCCCCGGTCGGGTTGACGGGGATGCAGCATGCGGACGGAGAGATGAAGGCCGCCAAAGCCGCCGAGGACTTTGGTGTTCCCTTTACGCTTTCCACAATGTCGATCAACTCGATCGAAGACGTGGCCGAGCACACCGACAAGCCGTTTTGGTTTCAGCTCTACACGATGAAGGACGCTGACTATGTCAGCCGCCTGATCCAGCGGGCCAAGGACGCCAGGTGTTCGGCGCTGGTGATTACATTGGATCTGCAAATTCTGGGCCAACGGCACAAAGACCTGAAAAACGGCCTGTCCGCACCACCCAAGCTGACCGCAAAGACCATCGCGAACCTGATGACCAAATGGGCCTGGGGCATTGAAATGCTGCGGGCCAAGCGGCGCGAGTTCGGCAATATAGTGGGACATGTGCAAGGTATCTCGGACGCGTCTTCACTGGGGGCCTGGACCGCTGAACAGTTCGACCCCACCCTCGACTGGAGCAAAGTCGAAAAACTGATGGAACAGTGGGGCGGAAAGGTGATCCTGAAAGGGATACTCGACGCGGAAGATGCCAAAATGGCTGCCAAGCTGGGAGCGGATGCCATTGTCGTGTCGAACCATGGCGGGCGTCAGCTGGATGGTGCGCTCAGCTCGATCCGGGTATTGCCCGAAATCATGGACGCTGTCGGCAATGATGTCGAAGTGCATCTGGACAGTGGTATCCGCTCGGGTCAGGACGTGCTCAAGGCATTGGCGCTGGGGGCCAGGGGGACGTATATCGGCCGCGCATTTGTTTATGGGCTGGGCGCCATGGGTCAGAAAGGCGTCACCACCGCGCTGGAAGTGATTCAGAAGGAACTTGATACAACAATGGCGCTGTGCGGTGAAAAAACCGTCGGCGCGCTGGGGGCGCACAATCTTCTGGTACCAGAAGATTTTGGTGGTCGTTGGCAAGGCTGAGCCCGCGGGAGATTTGGGGCTCTGCCCCCGCCGCCCGTTCCGGGCGTCTCCCCCGGGATACTTGTGGCCAGATGAAGCCGCGGACTCTTCACTGATCTGGCGAAGACCACTTCGGAGCGCGCGGCTGAACCCCACAAAACGGCAAGCTGTGAATTACCCCTTTCCAAACCGGATGAATCGAGATAAGGACGCGGCTTCACGCGGGTATACAGCCTTGGAGGATACCCGCCCTAACATTGGAGAATTATCATGGCTGGAGAGATTCCTGATCTCGTAGCTCTGGAACGGACGGGGACAGGCAAGGGCGCCGCTCGCAAAACTCGCCGCGAAGGCATGGTTCCGGGCGTAGTGTTTGGCGGCGACAAAGATCCGCTGCCGATTCAGATTCCGTTCAACGAACTGTTCAAGCGCCTGAAGGCCGGTCGCTTCAAGTCGACCCTGTGGAACCTGAAGGTCGAAGGCCATGAAGACGTTCGCGTCATCTGCCGCGATGTTCAGCGTGATGTCGTCAAAGACCTGCCGACCCACCTGGACCTGATGCGCCTGCGCCGGACTACCAAGATCGCACTGTATATTCCGGTTGAATTCATCAACGAAGATGAAGCCCCCGGCATCAAGAAGGGCGGCGTGCTGACCGTTGTCCGCCCGGAAGTCGAGCTGTTGTGCACCGCAGGTGACATTCCTGAGAAGATCACCGTTGATGTGGCCGGAATGAACATCAACGACGTTGTCACCATTTCGTCGGTTGAACTGCCCAAAGGCACCAAGCCGACCATCGACCGCGACTTCGTGATCGCAAACGTCTCGGCACCGACCGGTCTGTCGACAAGCGACGACGAAGAAGGTGAAGAAGCAGAAGTTGCAGTCGACGAAGTCGAAGTCGTCGGCAAAGAAGAAGAATAAATCCGGATCAAACGTCTGGATTTTGAAACGGGGTTCTGACGAGCCCCGTTTTTTTATGGTCAAGACGCGCGGCGCCGGCTGGATTTCCATGGCAATTCCGGGCATCACATGGCCTCGAGGCTACAAAGGCGGAGCATGGTCATGAAACTCTTTGTCGGATTGGGAAACCCGGGGCAGAAATACGCCCGGAACCGGCACAATATCGGGTTCATGGCTGTGGAGCGGATTGCGGAAGATCATGGGTTTGGCCCATGGAAATCCAAGTTTCAGGGCGAAATCTCGGAAGGGCGGTTAGGGTCTGAAAAAGTCCTTTTGCTGAAACCGCAGACCTTCATGAACCGGTCCGGTCAATCCGTGGGTGAAGCGATGCGTTTCTACAAGCTCGAGTCCACGGATGTTGTCGTGTTCCATGACGAGTTGGACCTCGCCCCGGGCAAAGTGCGGGTAAAGGCGGGCGGCGGACACGCTGGGCATAATGGTCTGCGTTCGATCCACGACCATATAGGCGCAGCCTATGACCGTGTCCGGCTTGGGATCGGACATCCGGGCCGCAAGGAAATGGTTTCGGCTTATGTCCTGAGCGACTTTGCGAAATCCGAGAGTGAATGGCTGGACGACGTTCTTCGGGGTGTTTCGGATGGCGCGCCCCATCTGGCGCGGGATGATGGTGGAAAATTCATGAACGCGGTGGCCCTGCGCACTGCTCCGCCCCGGTCGTCCAAGACGGCCGCTCCGAAAGCTGAAACCGCATCTAAGGCACCTCCGAAGCCACCGGCCGACGAACGGTCGGCCATGCAGAAACTGTTGGACAAGTTCAAATAGCGCCCCGCCCTCTTTCCGTTACGTCGGCGTTGCGAAAGAGGGATGTCCACGTTCCAATACACGCAAACAAGGGAGGCTATGCGATGCGGTCCATACTGAAGTGGGTTCTGCGCATTGTGCTGGCGCTGGCTCTGGCCGCCGCTGCCGTTGGGCTTTGGAAACGCGAAGAGTTGCAGCGCCTGATGGCGGTGAACTCTCTGTTTGCCGAGGACAAGATCGTTCACAACTTTTCGCATATGGATGAAGCCTTTCTTACCGTGGATCTGCCGCGTGGAAACGCCCCAACATGGGAACTGCCCTACGGCGAAGGTTTCGATCTTCCGGAAGGCACCGACACTTGGATCAATGAACGCTCGGTCACTTCTTTGCTCATCATGCAGAACGGCAAGATCCGGTTCGAGGAGTACTATCTGGGCACCGGTCCCGATGATCGTCGGATTTCGTGGTCAGTGGCAAAAAGTTACTTGTCGTCGCTTTTCGGCATTCTCCTGCAAGAGGGCGCAATCGATTCACTGGATGATCCCGTCGTCAAATACGCCCCCAAACTTGCAGGCAGCGCATATGACAGGGCGACAATTCGAAACGTTCTGAACATGGCCAGCGGCGTCACCTTTGACGAAGATTATCTGGACCCGAAATCTGACATCAACAGGATGGGCCGTGTGATTGCCCTAGGCGGTGAACTGGACGATTTCGCAGCCTCTTTGCAGGACAGTTTCGCGCCCCCTGGTGAAACCTGGCAATACGTTTCCATAGACACGCATGTATTGGGCATGGTGATACGCGGGGCGACCGGTCGCAGTGTCGCGGATCTTTTGACGGAAAAAATCCTTCAGCCCCTGGGCCTTGAGCGTGACGGGTATTATGTCACAGACGGCGCCGGTGTCGCATTTGTTCTGGGCGGATTGAACTTCACGACACGTGACTTTGCGCGGTTCGGGCAAATGATCCTGCAAGATGGGGAATTGAACGGCCGGCAAGTGGTGCCCGCCGACTGGATATTCGAGGCAACTCAACCCAGCGCCCCGACCGCTCGGGGGAAGATTGGATATGGGTACCAGTGGTGGATCCCGCGCGGCGCCCATGAAGGAGAGTTTCTGGCCCGGGGCGTGTATGGGCAATACATCTATTTCAACCAACCTCGTGGCGTTCTGATTGTGTCTACCGGCGCTGATCGGAAATTCCGCGACACTGGCGTAAACGACCAGAATATCGAAATGTTCCGCAAGATCGCAGAAAGCCTGTAAGGTGTGTTCATGCAGAAGCAAGAAAGTATCAATGTACTCGGCGGCGTTCTGGCGCCCTGCTCACGCGATCCTCTGACCGGGTTCTTCCGCGATGGTGCGTGCAATACCTGCCCCGAGGATCAGGGCAGCCATACCGTATGTGCCGTGATGACGGCCGAGTTTCTGGCATTCTCGAAATACGTCGGCAATGATCTGAGCACGGCTCGGCCCGAGTTCGATTTCCCGGGCCTCAAGCCCGGAGACAGCTGGTGTCTGTGTGCCGGCCGGTTCCTACAGGCCCATGACGAAGGATGCGCCCCAAAGGTCCACCTGGAGGCGACCCATCAACGCGCTCTCGAGATTGTGCCGCTTGATATCTTGCTTCAGAACAAGGCGAATGCCTAGACAGCCATTGCGCCTGGGGCGAGACCTGATCCGCGATCCAGTATCGCCCCAGGGTCAGAATGCCATTTGCCAGATCAGGCTGATGCTGTAGTTTTCAAAACCGCTTTCACCAATGCCATCGTAGAACACGTTTGCTGCAAGCAAGCTGTTGTTTTCCAGCCGGTAGTCCAGGCCCAGATCCGCGCGGGCACGGACGGTATCGCCTATCGGTGTCACGCCCGGGGCGGTGCCGGTACCCGAAGTCGTGCTCCAAATCCCAGAAAGCCCGCCCGTCAGCATCATCTCTCCTCGTGACACTTGCAACGGGTGGCTGAAATCCACACCCAACCGTGCCGTCGTCAAACTGAAATCCTGCTGTGGAATCAGATTGCCCAGGCTGTCGGTATAAGCTTTCTGATCGTCACTGGCATAGCTTACGTCCAGCAATGGCATCAATGTCAGGGCGCCACGCTTTATCTCACCGGTTACGCGCGACTGGACCAGCCAACGGTCACTGTCGAAACTGTCCTCGTAGGTGCCAAACGGAGAGATGTTGTTGTCGGCCTGACCATAAAGAACGCGCCCTTCAAGAAACACCGAATGATTGGGCAATTTTGCCACCACATAAGGACCAACCAGCCAGCCCGTACCGTCGACGCTGGCCGGGCCGTTTTCCGTTTCGGCATAGTCGAACTGAAGCATGGCACCGATCAACAGGTTCGAATTGATCTGGCGATGAGCCCCGACAACTGCCAGTGCATAGGAGTTGTCAAAATCATCCTGCGAACTCCAGTTGCCGGTCACACTGAACCAGACGGGCCGCGCCGGATCACTGGCGAAATTCAGATACCCCGAGCCCTGCGTGACCGAAGCGTCCAGTACACCCGACCCCGAGCCTTGCAGAAACTGGGTCAGTTTCGGCTGGTTCGACACAAGGCTGTTGGCCCGGGCGTTCTGGAACGCCTGAATCTGACGTTGAGCATTTGTCACGGCCTGAAGCGTGCTGACCCTGTTTGATTCAAGGTTCAGATTCCCAGCCGCGTCCGAGAACACCCCTGCCGGAATGAAAAGCTCGATGGTGCCGTTGTTCTGGGGCGTCAAAGTGGCGACATAGCTGGTGCCGGACCCGGTCAGAGTGGCCGTTGCATTGGTGACGGACAGGTCGCCCACGGTGAAATCGGTGCTTGGTTCGCTCAGGGTAATGCTTGCTTGAAATGTTCCGCTGCCGGTCGGCGTCAAGGCGCCGATCGTTGCAGTTGGCTGTGTCGTATCCACCAGAACGCGTGTGTTGACGATTTGGGTGTTCGTTACACCGGACAACGCGATCTCATAGCGATAAAGCGGCCCTCCGACGGTTTCGCGCGCGGTGAACGTAATCCCCATATACCCGTCTGCCGCATATGTGGAATCCGCGCCATCCTGACTGAGAATGGTTGCGCCGATATAGCCCAGGGAAGCAAGGCCTGCGGGCGTGATTGCACTCTGGTTCAGAATGCCGTTGTTGAAATAGAAACTGCCGCCGGGAACCTGCCCCGACCCTCCCAGCGAAACAAAGGCCGTGCCGGTAAATGGGATATTGTTGAAAAAGATGCTTCCCCCGTTCGGCGTCGGAACCGAGGTTATGATGAAGCCGCCACCAAGGGCCGCACCCTCTTTCGCGCTTCCGATCATGAGTGCTGAAATCAGAAAACAGAGGCACGACAGCCTCGAAATAACGGACCTGACCATTTTACCTCCTACAACACCGCGAGGGTGCTAAACACCAGGGTGCCCGGGCAAAGATACTGTGCCCCGAACCACGTCATCCATTGTCCCATCCATTGCAGAGACGTCCCCTGAACCGGCCGCAACTACGCCAGTTACCCAATAGTTAATTCAATTTGGAGGCACTGTATAGAATTGGAAGCAACTCAACTTTGGCGTGCGGGCCACATGGCCATGCACAAACCGCAGGGCAAAGGCGAAAAATCCCCGGAAAACACTTCGGACCCCGGTGTTTTCAGGGTGTCTTCTCGGCGAAAGGTCACAACAAGCCGAGACTTTGCAAGTCATATGCTCAGAATGTGCCGGTTACAAATTCTCGGCTCTGACGGGGTATTCGCAACAATCCCAGGCAGAGATCGCAACTGGCAGTTGTTGGGAAACAAATGCAGGCACAATGATCCAGGTTTCACAGCAGCCGGCGATTCCTCGGGCTTCTGTGTTGTCCTCACATGCGCATTGGCGGCGGCCCTTTTTGCAGGGCAGCCTGATGTGGGCGGACATGTCACATGTTTGACTATCCCGCCTGTCCTGCCTTGGAATTATTGCTTTCAGGACTGCTTGAGCCATCGACCCCAAGACAGAGCAACCGGGACATGCCGCCCCGGTTCACAGTCAGCCCGCCGTACGGCCTTCGGTGTCTGACATATCGAAGTTCAGATATTTGGCCACGGTCTGAACGTCCTTGTCTCCACGACCGCACATGTTCATGCAGATCAGGTGATCCTTGGGCAATTCCGGTGCGATCTTCATCACATGGGCCAAAGCGTGGCTTGGCTCCAGCGCCGGGATGATCCCCTCGGTGGCGCAGCACAGCTGGAACGCCTCGAGCGCTTCCTTGTCGGTGATCGAGACGTAATTCGCGCGTCCAATTTCGTGCAGCCAGGAATGCTCGGGCCCGATGCCCGGATAGTCCAGCCCGGCCGAGATTGAATAGCCTTCAAGAATCTGGCCATCGTCATCCTGCAACAGATAGGTCCGGTTGCCGTGCAGCACGCCCGGCCGACCGCCGGTCAGCGAGGCGCAGTGCTCCATTTTCTCGTTCACACCTTTTCCGCCCGCCTCGACGCCTATGATGTTGACGTCCTTGTCGTCGAGGAAGGGATAGAACAGACCCATCGCGTTCGAACCGCCGCCGATTGCGGCGATGATCGTATCTGGCAAACGGCCTTCAGCCTTCATCATCTGCTCTTTCGCTTCCTTGCCGATGATCGACTGGAAATCGCGGACCATTGCCGGATAGGGGTGCGGTCCAGCCACGGTGCCGATGCAGTAGAACGTGTCGCGCACATTGGTCACCCAGTCGCGCAGCGCGTCATTCATCGCATCCTTGAGCGTCCCACGACCCGAGGTCACAGGGATCACCTCGGCCCCCAGAAGACGCATACGGAATACGTTCGGGGCCTGACGCTGCACGTCGTGCGCCCCCATATAGACAATGCATTTCAAGCCGAATTTGGCACATACGGTGGCGGTGGCCACGCCGTGCTGCCCTGCCCCGGTTTCAGCAATGATCCGGGTCTTGCCCATACGCCGCGCCAGAATGATCTGACCCAGCACGTTGTTGATCTTGTGCGCGCCGGTGTGGTTCAGCTCGTCACGTTTCAGATAGATCTTGGCACCACCCAGATGCTCGGTCAGGCGTTCCGCAAAATACAGCGGCGAAGGACGACCCACATAGTTTGCCCACAGGTCATCCATTTCGGCCCAGAACGTCGGATCATCTTTGGCCTTGTTGTATTCCTCTTCCAGCGACAGGATCAGCGGCATCAGAGTTTCACTGACAAAACGCCCGCCGAAGATGCCGAAACGTCCCTGTTCGTCAGGGCCGGACATGAAGGAATTGAAAAGATCGTTGGCCATGGGTGTCTCCCTCGTCGTATCTGTTGTTCATAGGTGGTGGCAGCGGGATTTGCCATGGGCAAAACGCATCATTCCACAACCTGCGTGTTTTGACGCCAGACCTGAATCGCCTGTTCCGGCGAGGGCACACCAATGCACGGAAAATGATGAAACCTGTTCACATCCGCCAAACGATCGGCCGCCAACACGGCACGCCTGTGGGGGCCGGATTGGGAAAATGTCAGCATTGCTTCGATGTCTTGCCAGACACTGAATGAAAAATAGATGCCATCCTTCCTGAACAAGTCAGCGTGCAGGCACAATGGGTCGCCTTGCGCCTGCCGACAGGCCTGTCCCGCGCGCCAGAAAAACTCCGGCGCATGGTACCAATGTTTCAAGGAAACGCCCCCGATTGCTGCGAGCATGCTCAACCCCTCTGTTTCGAGGGATACGCAGCAAAATCTTTATCAGATCACCTGAGAGCCGATGCAAAGTCGCGGATCAGGGCCGCATCTTTCACACCCGGCGCGCTTTCGACACCGGATGACACATCCACCTGCCGGGCACCTGTCATCCGGACTGCTTCGGCAACGTTCAGGGGTGTCAGGCCACCGGCCAGCATCCAGGGTCGCCGCCAGTATTTCCGTCCGGCCAACAGCCGCCAGTCAAAGGCCAACCCGTTGCCGCCCGGCAATTCGGATTCTCTGGGCGGTTTCGCATCGATCAGCAGTTGATCGGCCACCTCCGAGTAAAGATCGATGGCCGCCAGATCCTCGGCCTCGGCCACTCCTATGGCTTTCATCACCGGCAAACCAAATCGCTCGCGAATTTCGGAAACCCGTTCGGGCGATTCCTTGCCATGCAGTTGAAGCATATCAAGCGGTACAGTCGAAACGATGCCGTCCAACTCTTCGTCAGTGGCATTCACAACCAATGCCACCTTGGCAACGCCAACTGGGACCAGATGCGCCAGCTCTGCGGCCCGCGAAACATCCAGATTGCGTGGCGATTTCGGAAAGAAAACAAACCCAACATAGCCCGCCCCGGCGTCTGCCGCAGCGCGCACGTGATCCGGTGCGGTCAGACCGCAGATTTTGAATCGAACATCAGGCATGGCGATCAGGCTCAGCTCGCCTCATCCAGAAGGGCAAGTACGTCGTCCTTGCCTTCGTTTTGCTTTTTCTTGAGTTTCTTGACTTCGCGCTCAAGTTTGCGCACTTCGGTTTTCTTCACGGTCGCGTCGCGGCGGTGCTTGTGTTCCCGCAGCCATTCCCACAGGAAACCAATAACCAATCCTGCCGCAACACCCCCCAAAACCACCAGAAACAGCGGTAGTGACGCACTGAGGTTGAAACCCAGAAGCTCGGCCAGAGCATCCGGCATCAGTTTCAGTTCTACGGACTGAACATTGGCAAGAGACACGGAAATCAGGATGATCCCGAGAGCCGCCAGAAAAACATATCGAAGGTAACGCATCATGGTGTCAGGCTTTACCGTTCAATCGATCCCTGAGCAACTTGCCAGTTTTGAAAAACGGTACACATTTTTCTTCGACCTGCACCGTTTCGCCTGTGCGCGGGTTGCGCCCAACACGTGCGTCGCGTTTTTTCACGGAGAAGGCACCAAAGCCCCGCAGTTCGACACGGTCACCGCGCGCCATGGCGTCTGTGACTTCTTCGAATACAGTGTTCACGATCCGCTCGACATCACGCTGATAGAGATGCGGGTTTTCGTCAGCGATTTTCTGAATCAATTCTGAACGGATCATGCGTGATACCCTCCCAGGCAGCCGGTGTGACAGGTCTACTGTTTTGACAGTATAGGAAAAAACCCGGAAGGGGGGAACGGATACTCTGAGTTTTGAGGCTTTATTTTGCCACATTCTCGCGCGAAATTTTATCTGTCAGGCCAATTTCCACACTTAATGCGCGATCAATCCCCTTATTAACCCTGCGGTTCGGAACATATTGATTCGCAACAAAAACGGCCCCGCACTGTCGTACGGGGCCGAAATTCATGCTTGGGATACTGCCTTGGCTCAGTCGCCGGATTTCAACGCTGCACCCAGGATATCGCCCAGCGATGCGCCCGAATCGGAAGAACCGTACTGTTCCACGGCCTCTTTCTCTTCGGCGATCTCGCGCGCCTTGATCGACAGGCCCAGACGACGGGTCTTGCTGTCGACGTTGGTGACGCGGACGTCGACCTTGTCGCCGACCGAGAAACGCTCGGGGCGCTGTTCGGCACGGTCACGCGACAGATCCGAACGACGGATGAACGACTTCATGCCTTCGTATTCGACCTCGATGCCGCCATCTTCGATCGCGGTGACTTCGACGGTGATGACCGAGCCACGCTTCACGCCGCCCACGGCTTCGGCGAACTTGTCACCGCCCAGGGCTTTGATCGACAGCGAGATACGCTCTTTTTCGACGTCAACTTCCGAGACAACCGCCTGAACGACATCGCCCTTGCGGTAGTTCTGGATCGCATCCTCGCCACGCTCGTCCCAGGACAGGTCGGACAGGTGAACCATGCCGTCGATGTCGCCTTCGAGGCCGATGAACAGACCGAATTCGGTGATGTTCTTGACTTCGCCTTCGACCTCGGTGCCCTCGGGGTGGGTTTCTGCAAACACTTCCCACGGGTTGCGCTGAGTCTGCTTCAGGCCCAGAGACACGCGACGCTTGGCGCCGTCGATTTCCAGAACCATGACGTCGACTTCCTGGCTGGTCGAAACGATCTTGCCGGGGTGGACGTTTTTCTTGGTCCAGGACATCTCGGACACGTGCACCAGACCTTCGACACCGGCTTCCAGCTCGACGAACGCGCCGTAGTCGGTGATGTTGGTGACACGACCCTGATGGACCGAGCCCAGCGGGTACTTGGCAGCAACCAGATCCCACGGATCTTCCTGCAACTGCTTCATGCCCAGGCTGATGCGGTGGGTCTCTTTGTTGATCTTGATGACCTGAACCTTGATGGTTTCGCCGATCGTCAGTATCTCGGACGGGTGGTTCACACGGCGCCATGCCATGTCGGTGACGTGCAGCAGGCCGTCAACGCCGCCCAGGTCAACGAATGCACCGTATTCGGTGATGTTCTTGACAACACCCTCGACAGTCTGACCTTCGGACAGGTTGCCGATGACTTCGGCACGTTGTTCGGCACGCGATTCTTCCAGGATGGCGCGGCGCGACACAACGATGTTGCCACGGCGGCGGTCCATTTTCAGAATCTGGAACGGCTGCTTCAGACCCATTAGAGGTCCGGCGTCGCGCACGGGGCGCACATCAACCTGCGAGCCGGGCAGGAACGCAACTGCGCCACCCAGATCGACGGTGAAACCACCTTTGACGCGACCAAAGATTGCACCTTCGACGCGCTGGTCGTCGGCATATGCTTTTTCCAGACGGTCCCATGCCTCTTCACGGCGGGCCATCTCGCGCGAGATGACGGCTTCGCCACGGGCGTTTTCTGCGGCACGCAGGTAAACTTCGACCTCGTCACCAACAGCGATTTCAGGGGCTTCGCCGGGATTTGCGAATTCTTTCAGATCAACGCGGCCTTCCATTTTGTAGCCTACGTCGATGATGGCCTGGCCGGCTTCGATCGCCAGAACCTTGCCTTTGACAACAGAACCCTCTTCGGGTGTGTCCATTTCGAAGCTTTCATTCAGGAGGGCTTCGAATTCCTCCATGGATGCGTTAGCCATGTGGCGTTGTTTTCCTTTACAATACGTTTTTGCTGGCCGAGCGGTTGTCTCCGCCGGTCTTGTTTCATGATGTCTTCAGGCGTGATCCGGTGCGCGCCTGAGCAAACAAACACAAAGGGCCGAGGTAACCCGGCCCTGCTCAGAAACGTCATCCGGACGTTGACCGCCCTTGTATCGACAGCGCGCGTATAGGCGGATTCCCCGGTATGTGCAAGGGCAAAGCCCATATTTTCAAGGTTTGGCGGCTCTATGCCCAGGCGCGTTGCCGGTTTTGAAGGTCCAAACCCCGGCATCGCGCCGCAGCATGGCCTGTTCAATTGCGTCCAGTCGCATCAACGCTGCGGAAGGGTTGCGTGCGCCTCCGGCCCGGTTCCAGATTTTTTGCGCAGAAACGGGGCTCCACGGCAAGCTTGCCGAGGCCAACCACTGGCGCAGCCCTGACGGCAGAGAGTCGTAGACCTGCATAGGCGCTGCCTGTCGCCTCCGACGTTTGAGGGTGCTCTGCAAATTCCGGCCCCTTGTTTGCCCTTGTTTCTTGTGTTGCTGCAATACGGTCGCCTTTCGCAAAGTATATGTAATTACATTACATACCAACAAGGCAGACGGAAGCACAAAAGACGGGGAATTCGCACCCCGCCTTTCCTGAAAACACTCCCTGCGCGACGGGCAGGAAGCAGTCAGAACAGTTGCAGATCCTTTTTACCGCTTTGGATTTCAGCAAAGTTCGGCATGTTTTCGATGACAACAGGGGCTGGCGCCGTGCCCGGCATCGCCACTGTAGGCTTCATTGCTGCCGCCATTCCAAAGGCAGGTTGATCAAGTTCCCCCCGGATATCGCGCAACAGTGTTTTGTGATCCGGCATGGATTTAACGATCTTCGCCAGATCCATTTTCGCGTTCTTCATACCCTGGAACCAAATCGGTTTCTTCAACGGTCGAAGACGATCACGGATGCCTGAACCATAGCCCGTATCATAAACCTGTTTGCCCAAAAGAACGGTCTGATAAACGCGGCTGTCAAACAAAGTGGCGAACTCGATATCGTGGTCCATCGGCAGGCGATACTGCCACAAGTCAAGATTTTCGGCCAACCGATCCGGTATCTTCATCTCAGTGCGCGCATCGATCCAGTATTGATCATCGGTACGGTTGCCCAACCGATAGTGCAAACAGATGAATTCCAGTACCTCGTTGTAAAGCTTGTCCATCTGTCGATTGTATCTGTCCCTCAGCGAAGGCTCGATGTCTCGCGTGGGCAAATGCTCGGCGAACCAGCGTATCGCATGGTCAATCATATGAATCGCCGTGCTTTCCAGCGGTTCAATGAACCCGCCGGACAGGCCTATGGCCACGCAATTCTTGACCCAGGCATTGCGCACGCGACCGACGCGCATCGGGATCACGCGCGGTGTCAAACCTTTGCCGCTGTCACCCAGCCACTCAAGGTATTCGTCCGCTGCCTGATCATCCGTGCGGTGTGCCGACGAATAGACATATCCTGTGCCCACACGGTTAAAAAGCGGCACGCGCCACGTCCAACCTGCGCCCAAGGCAGTGGATCTGGTGGCGCTTTCGATCTTGTCAGGATCCGGATGCTCGATCTGCAACGCCATGGCCCGATCATTGGGCAGGTAGTCAGAGTAATCCAAAAATGGCTCACCAAGTGCCTTGTTGATGATCAGCCCACGAAATCCGGTGCAATCCACGACCATCTCAATGTCATGGCGGCCTTTTGCTTCGAGCATGAGATGACTGACATTGCCCTGTTCATCCAGCTCGACCGTTTGCACCTCATCCCGGATATGCTCCACTCCGCGCTTCGTGCAGACCCTGGTCAGCATGCCTGCAAACTTTACGGCATCCAGATGATATGCATAACCAAACCGTTGCTCGAATTCCGGCTGCCCCAACTGACGCGCGCCCTTGCACAAACGGGCCAGATCATCATGCGGCGATATGGACTGCGTGAAATCCCGGTCGCCATTGCCGAAGCGCAGGAAATACTCGGCGGCCTCCAGCCCCTCAAGCATCTGGCCATGCGCAAAGGGGTTCATGTAGTCGATGCGATTGCCCTTGGCGTCATTGTTCCAATTGCAGAACTTCACACCCAGCTTGAAGGACGCGTTGGTCTCGCGGAAGAAACTCCGCTCTGAAATACCCGCCTGACGCAGCGTGACAGGCATCCGCGGAACTGTGGCTTCACCCACCCCCACGGTCGAGATGTTCGGGCTTTCGATCAGGCAGATTTGCGGTCGATCCTTGGGCGCTGACGTGCGGGAAAACACCATGTCCAGGATCAGCGCGGTCATCCATCCAGCCGTACCGCCACCCACGATGGTGATTTTGTTCAAACGATTGTTCATGTAGTTTTGTCCCTGTTGGCTTGGGAATTTTTTGCTGCGCCCCTGTTTTTTTGCGGGTTGTGTCGCAGCTTTCCCTTTTCGCTGGGAAGAAACTATAACAGCTTTCCTAAATCCATCTAGGGTCTATGAAGGCCCGGCCGCGCAACGTCGGCCAACCAGCAGGCGTCACGCCAGTTCCATATTCACGGCGCAGGTCAGATCTCTTCGCCTTTCTTCAGCAGTTCTTCAATCAACTCACGTTGCAGATCGGTGCTGTCGCCGCCTCCGAACTCTGCCTCACCACCGGAATACAGGGTGCCATATGTCCTGGCGATGTTCACAGTCTGGGCCAGCCCCGAGATCAGCTGGTCTTTTTCCAACAGGGACAACGGGTGGATAAACGCAGCCCACAAGGTGCCATTGGCAATCGCATAGCGGGCATCCAGCGTGCTGTCGAAATTGGCCTGCATCATTCTGATCAAGTCTTCCTCCGACAGCGCCTCGGCGCTGCGGATCGGGACCATGGCCCGCATCCGATCCGCATTGGTGTCGGTGATGACCAGGACCTGCACCCCTGCAATCGTCAATTGAAACCCGGGGCCGCTCGGCTCTGCTTCGGGGTCAAGCGCGAAAAGAATGTTGCCCAGCCGTTCATACGTCATCGGCGGCTCGGCTTCGGGTGGGCTTTGCACGGGCTCTTGCGCGGCAAGGCTTCGGGCAATGAAAACAAGGATGAGGGCTAATCGGATCATGATGGCACTCCTGCGGGCATTCTTTCAGCATAGGTACGCAAAACCACACTGACCAAACAAAGCTTGGTGAACGCACCTTCTGGACATTCAGACACTTGTACGATCTGCAATATCTGATGGCCTATCTGCGATTACACGTCCAGCTTTCATCCCCTAACTATGTTTCACCGGTCGACGATCCGATCGACCCGAACCCAGAACCAAGAGGAAACGTGCAATGAAAACTATCGTCTTCACCGCCCTGGCAGCCGCCATGGCCCTGTCCACTCCGGCTTTTGCCGCGGACGAAATCAACGTGTCGAACGGGATCTCGGCCGCAGGTGCCCCGCTTGCCGCACATGGGGTCGATCTGGTTGCTTTGGTCAATGATGGCAACCCGGTCGAAGGCTTCGCCACCCACTCGGCGACTTATGATGGCGCATCCTATTACTTCACCACCGCCGCCAACCTCGAGGCGTTCGAGGCGAACCCGGAGGCCTACCTGCCACAACATGGTGGGTTCTGTTCATTCGGCGTATCGGTCGGCAAGAAGTTCGACGGAGACCCGGATCAGTACCTGGTTGCAGATGGAAAACTATACCTGTTCCTGAACGCCGAAACCCGCGCGGCCTTCCTGAAGGACGTTCCCGCCACCGCAAAAACGGCGGACGAACAGTGGGCAAACATCAAGAGCATCGCCGTAGGCGAGCTGTAAACTCCGCTTTTGCCTGCGACGTCAACGCGTCGCGGGCAGTTTTGCGCTTATGATTTCAAGCGCTTTGGCCAATGCGGCCTCGATACTGAGGTCTGTTGTGTCCAGTTGCACTGCATCCTCAGCTGGCTTCATCGGCGCGGCGCTGCGCTCTGCGTCCCGCGCATCCCGCTCTTTGACATCTGCCAGAACCTGTTCGCGCGTCACGTCAGCACCTTTTGCACCAAGCTCCAGAAACCGGCGTTCGGCTCGCACCTCCGGGCTGGCCGTTACAAAAAGCTTCACCTCGGCATTGGGACAAATCACCGTCCCGATGTCGCGCCCATCCAAGACGGCCCCGCCCGACCTTCGGGCAAAGGCGCGCTGAAAATCCACCAAGGCGGCGCGAACCTCGGGGATCACCGCCACTTTGGATGCGGCCTTCGCGATTTCAGCCGTGCGCAGATCACCCTGCTCAAGCTCTTCGGCGGTCAGGGCCTGCGCTGCTTCAAGCGCGCCAAACCCTTCAAGAGTACGCCGCCCAACGGCGCGATACAGCAAGCCGGTGTCCAGATGCGCGAACCCGAAATGCGCCGCAACGGCCTTGGAGATCGTGCCCTTGCCCGCAGCCGCAGGTCCGTCAATGGCGACAGTGAAGCTCACCTGCGCTCTACCTTTGCACCAAGCAACGCCATCAACGGTTCAAAAATCGGGAAGGATGTCGCGATCGGACTACCATCATCCACGCTTACCGGGTTCTGCGCGCCCATGCCCATCACCATGAAGGACATGGCAATGCGGTGATCCAGGAAGCTTTCGCACGTCCCGCCGCCCGGAACCTTGCCGATACCCAACCCTTCGACCGACCACCAGTCGTCACCCTCGTTGACCGTGACGCCGTTGGCGCGCAGACCGCGTGCCATGGCATCGATGCGGTCGCTTTCCTTCACCCGGAGTTCCTTCACTCCGCCCATCATCGTGGTGCCCGTGGCGTTTGCGGCAACCACGGACAAAACGGGGTATTCGTCGATCATCGAGGCCGCGCGTTCAGGCGGTACGTCAATACCCTTCATGTCTGGCGAGTATTTCGCGCGCAGATCGGCAACCGGCTCGCCGCCCTCTTCGCGCTCGTTTTCATAGGTCAGGTCGGCGCCCATCTCGCGCAGCGTCGTGAACAGGCCCGCGCGCGTGGGGTTCAGGCCGATACCCGGCACCAGAACGTCCGAACCGGGCGTGATCAGCGCCGCGCAAACCGGGAAGGCCGCGCTGGACGGGTCGCGTGGAACGGCGATGACTTGCGGCTTCAATTCCGGGCGCCCCGTCAAAGTGATGACCCGGCCTTCAACAGTGTCTTCTACGGTAATTTCGGCACCGAAACCGGACAACATCCGCTCGGAATGATCGCGGGTCGCCTCTTTCTCGATAACCACGGTTTTACCGGGGGCATTCAGCCCCGCCAGCAGAACGGCGGATTTCACCTGGGCCGAGGGCACCGGAACTTCGTACCGGACCGGAGTCGGGTCCGACGCACCGACGATCGTCATGGGCAAACGCCCCCCCGAGCGGCCCACGGCCTGCGCCCCAAACAGCGCAAGCGGATCCGTTACCCGCGCCATGGGGCGCTTGTTCAGGCTGGCATCACCAGTAAAGGTTGCCGTAATCGGCGAGGTCGCCATGGCACCCATGATCAGCCGGACTCCGGTGCCGGAATTGCCGCAGTCAATCACTTGATCCGGTTCGGCAAACCCGCCGACGCCCACGCCATGCACGGTCCATTCGCCGCCGCCATGATCTGTGACTTCTGCCCCGAAGGCCCGCATTGCCTTTGCGGTGTCCAAGACGTCCTCACCTTCGAGCAACCCCGAGATCCTGGTCTCGCCCACAGCCATCGCGCCAAGGATCAACGACCGGTGCGAAATCGACTTGTCGCCCGGCACCTCTGCCGTGCCGGTCAGCGGGCCGCAGGGATGCGAAGTCATCGGGATGGGCGTTCCGTGTCCGGACATGGGGGCTCCTTTTGCGCTATCAGTGCTCAAGCCGATTAGCGAATTGGCACCGTTTGGTCCAGCGGCAATCAGCCTTTGCGGCGGAAGGTCAGGTAATGGGGCGTGCGACCTTCACGCAAGGCTTTCTGCTCGTAGCGTGTGGAAATCCAGTCGTCCCACGGCTCGCGCCAATCTGCGGGGCGCTCGGCCAGCCACTCGAACCCGGCGCGGGGGACTTCCTCGAGAGTCTGCCGCACATAGTCGGGGATGTCCGTGGCGACCCGGAAGATCGACCCGGGCTTCAAGACCTTTGCCAAGGGTTCAAGATGTTCCGGCGTCACGAAACGGCGACGATGATGCCGGGTTTTGGGCCACGGGTCAGGATACAGAAGGAAGGCGCGCGATATACTGGCCTCTGGCAGCACGTCGAACAGGTCTCGGGCATCGCCGGGATGCGCGGCAAGGTTATCAACCCCCGCCTGCCGAATTTTACCCAGCAGCATGGCAACGCCGTTGATATAGGGCTCGGCCCCGATGATGCCGATGTCGGGGTTGCTTTGCGCCTGGTGAACCAGGTGTTCGCCACCGCCAAAGCCGACTTCCAGCCAGACCGGCTTGCCGCCGAACAACGCGTTCAGGTCCAACGGCCTGCGTTCGGGGTTTGTGTCCCAATCCACCGCACCGGGCGACAAAGCCGCCAGATCTTCGTTCAGATAGGTCTTTTGGCTGGGCTTCAGGGTCTTGCCCTTGAAGCGGCCATAGAAGTTTCTGCGCGGGCGTTGTGGGGTCTCGGTGCTCATGGCGGTCGCCATACTGCGCGCCAGAGAACGTTGCAAGGCCACGCGGTACGCACAAGGAAAAAGCGCGCCCTGAAAGGCGCGCTTTGTGTTGTTCAGATCAGACTGCGGATTTCAACGCATCGACCAGATCGGTGCGCTCCCAGCTGAAACCACCATCATCGCTCGGCTGGCGACCAAAGTGGCCGTAAGCAGCTGTGCGCTGATAGATCGGTTTGTTCAGTTGCAGATGCTGGCGAATGCCGCGCGGTGTCAGATCCATGACCTCACCCACAGCTTTTTCGATAACCGCATCCGCCAATTGGCCGGTTCCATGGGTGTCGGCATAGATCGACAGCGGCTTGGACACGCCAATCGCATAGCTCAGCTGAATCGTGCAGCGTTCGGCCATGCCGGCCGCCACGACGTTTTTGGCCAGATAGCGTGCTGCGTATGCTGCCGAGCGGTCAACCTTGGTCGGGTCTTTGCCCGAGAACGCGCCGCCGCCATGAGGGGCCGCACCGCCATAGGTATCCACGATGATCTTGCGCCCGGTCAGGCCAGCGTCACCATCCGGTCCACCGATAACGAATTTTCCGGTCGGGTTGACGTGCCATTCGGTTTCAGCCGACAGCCAGCCGTCAGGCAGGGTTTCGCGGATATAAGGCTCGACGATGGCGCGGATATCATCCGAAGACAACGCTTCATCCAGATGCTGCGTAGACAGAACGATCGAGCTGACGCCGACCGGCTTGCCGTCGCGATAAACGACCGACAACTGCGACTTTGCATCGGGGCCCAAAGCAGGTTCGGTACCATTCTTGCGTACTTCCGCCAGACGCCGCAGGATAGCGTGCGAATACTGGATCGGTGCGGGCATCAGCGCCGGAGTTTCAGTCGTGGCATAACCGAACATGATGCCCTGGTCGCCGGCACCCTCGTCCTTGTCATCCGCAGCATCAACGCCCTGAGCGATATGGGCGGATTGTTCGTGCAGCAGGTTGGTTACTTCGACGGTTTCGTGGTGAAACTTGTCCTGCTCGTAACCGATGTCTTTGACACAGTCGCGGGCGATCTGTTCGATGCGACCCATGTAATCGTGCAGCTTGTCTTGATCAGACAGACCTACTTCGCCACCGATCACAACCCGGTTGGTCGTGGCGAAAGTTTCGCAGGCCACACGGGCTTCTGGCTCTTCATTGAGAAATGCATCAAGGACAGCATCCGAGATGCGGTCACAGACCTTGTCGGGATGCCCTTCGGAAACGGATTCCGAAGTAAATGTATAGTTCTGTCGGGACATAAATGCGCTCCATTAGGGGTTTCTCCGCCACGCCAGGAAGCCGTTGTGACAGGTCACAGACGCATACGCTCGCTTAAAGATGGGGTCAATCTTAAATTATTTGGTCAGGCGACGGATGTTGAACCACGCCAATGCAGCAAGAAACAATAGCAGTCCAAAAACAGGGCTGTCCCCGATGCGGGAATAAACTGTTGGCTGATGTGGCTGCGGCAGGATGGCATCCACGTATCCCGCCTTGCCCAGCGCCAATGAGGCCGTGACCTGACCCAATGGGTCAATCATGGCCGATATGCCGGTATTGGCCGAACGGATCATCGGCAGACCCTGTTCAATTGCCCTCATCCGGGCCTGTGCCAGATGCTGAAACGGTCCCGAACGCGTTCCGAACCACGCGTCATTTGTGATCTGCAACAGAAAGTCCGCCCGACCCGCCGCCCCGTTCACATCCTGCGGGAACACGGCTTCGTAACAGATCAGAGGCAGCGCCCTTCCCAATTTGCCAAGGCCCAAGAGCTCGGGCCCCGGCCCTGCGCTGAATCCATGCCCGGTTGTGGCCGCCATCCCATAAATCCCAAAACGGCCCATCAAATCGCCAAAAGGCACATATTCCCCAAACGGCGCCAAATGGTGTTTGTCATACAGACCGCCCTGCTGCCCGGCTTCATCCAGATAGACCATCGAGTTGAAAATCCTCGGGCCGTCTCCGCGCTGGATCCCCAAAACCACGGGCGTACCCTGAGCGGCATCCGCAATGGCCGTCAAATACGGTTGCGCGCTGCCCAGCCAGGCTGGAACTGCGGTCTCGGGCCAGACGATCAGGTCCGGTCTGGGCAAAGCGGCGGAATATCCAATCTGACGGGCAAAGAACAAAGGCGCATATGCCGGGTCCCACTTTTGGTGTTGCGGGGCGTTGGGCTGAACAACACGAACTGTGTGCGGGCCTTCCTGAACCGTTGGCCGCATCGACGCATAGCCAATCGCCAGCACCGCCACCGCAGCTGCAAATCCCAGCGGACGGACCAGTGCCCGCAAGCGTCTTTCCTGAGTCAGTGCCGCCCCTATCGGAAACGCCACGGCAAATGTCAGCGCATTCAGGCCATACGGCCCTACCAGAGACAGCAATTGCGCCACGGGCGTATTCACCCAGATTTGCGCTACTCCGCCCCAGGGGAATCCAGTCAGCACGTATCCCCGTGCCAGTTCAGCCAGCGACAGCGTCGCGATCAGCAAAACGCTTTGCTGCATGGCGGTCGCGCCAACATGCCGCGCCAGTCGAAACGCAACCGCCCAGAACAGGGCGAGCCCGCCGGCCATAAACACCAGCGCAAACGGTGCCATCCAGGCGTGGCGCTCTGCATCCACCTGGAAGGGCTCGATGATCCAGCTGAGCGCATGGGCAAAATAGCCGGTGGCGAAGAACCAGCCGATCCACCCCGCGCGAGCACGAGTTTCACTGCCAAGGAACACCGGAACGATCAAAACCAGTGCAACAACCGTAGCGCCCCAATACCCATGCGGTGCCTGGCCAAAAGCGCCGAAGGCGCCCAGTGCGGCGGCGGCAAACAATCTCAACGATAACGGCCAGCCCCGGACAGGCGTCATGCAGCGACGTCCGGCAGCATGACGCGCAACCGTTTGATGCGTCGCGGGTCGGCTTCGATCACTTCGAATTCCGGCCCTTCCGGATGAATCACGACCTCACCCCGTGCCGGAACACGCCCGGACAGCATGAACACCAGCCCCCCCAGCGTGTCGATGTCTTCTTCATCCACATCCTCGTGGCTGGTAAGGGATCTGCCGATCTCGGCCTCGAAATCCTCAAGCGGCACACGTGCCTGCACAACGTAACAACCCGGCTTTTCCTGCACCCAAAGCTGATCTTCGTCTGCATCGTGTTCGTCCGCGATCTCACCCACGACCTGCTCGATCAAGTCTTCGATCGTCAGCAGCCCGTCGACGCCGCCATATTCATCAATCACCAACGCCATATGGCGACGTTCGGTCTGCATCTTGGTCAGCAGGACACCGATCGGCATTGAAGGCGGCACGAACAAAAGCGTGCGCAACATGGATTTCAGGTCAAACTTGTCTGCACCGCCGTTGAAACCATGGGTCAGTGCGAAATCCTTGAGGTGAACAAAGCCCAACGGCGTATCCAGCGTTCCTTCATAAACCGGGATTCTGGACAACCCACTGTCCCGGAACACGTCGGCCAGTTCATCCTTGGTGATGGTAGAAGGAACCGCGATGATTTCGGCCGTTGGAATGGCCACGTCTTCGACGCGCATCCTGCGCAGGTTCATCATCCCGTGAGGCCGAGCGGCCGCTGCGCTCTGCCCATTCATCCCCGGGTTTTGCTGAGTCTCATGACCCGAAAACGCGTCAAAAATGCGGGAAATAAACCCGCTTTTCTCTTCTGTATCATTGCCGCTGTCCTGAGGTTGCGCGCTTTGCGCTGCCCTAGAACTGCCGTCTGTTTCGCCCATTACCTTGTTCCAACTGATCGGGTCACCTGACCCACCTTATACCTTATATGGGTCATCTATACCCAGCTTGCCAAGTATCTCGACCTCAATCCCTTCCATCAAAGCGGCATCGGGGTCACGAATGTGATCATATCCCAGCAAATGCAACGTTCCGTGAACAAGCAAATGGATGACGTGATCGTCAATGTCCTTGCCCGCCTCATCCGCCTCGCGCGCGCAGGTGTCGAAGGAGATCGCAATATCGCCCAAAGGAATTTCACCGGTGAAATCCGGCTTTGGCGGATGCGGCGCTTGCCCGGCTTCGTCCGGGGCCAAGTCTTCTGCCGGCCAGCTCAGAACATTGGTGGCGGCTGGTTTGCCGCGAAACTCGGCGTTCAGCTCCGAAATGCGCGCATCATCGCATCCCAGAACGCTTATCTCGCAAAGCTCAGGGTCCAGTTCCGCATGGGACAGGACGGCGGATATCGCTTGCCGCGACAAAGCTTCAAGCTCTTGCCACCGGTCGTCTTCGACAGTGAGTTCCAGATTCATCTTATCGCACAACAGCCCTGTGAATGAGCCTTGCAATCAACTGGTTTCGCGGCCCGCATCCGCCTCATACGCTTCGATGATCGCGGCCACAAGCGGGTGGCGAACCACGTCCTTGGACGTGAAATAGTTGAAACTGATGTTGGGGATCGTTTTCAACAGTCTTTCGGCATCCTGCAAACCCGACTGAACGCCGCGTGGCAAATCCACCTGAGACCTGTCGCCGGTGATTACCATACGGCTGCCTTCGCCCAGACGAGTCAGGAACATCTTCATCTGCATGGTCGTGGCGTTCTGTGCCTCGTCCAGCACCACAAAAGCATTGGCCAACGTGCGTCCACGCATGAACGCCAGCGGCGCTATTTCGATTCGCTTTTCCTCGATCAGCTTGGCCAGCTGCTTGCCGGGCAGAAAATCATTCAGCGCGTCGTACAGCGGCTGCATGTAGGGATCGACCTTGTCCTTCATGTCACCGGGCAGATAGCCCAGTTTTTCACCCGCCTCGACCGCCGGACGGCTGAGGATGATTCGATCCACATGCCCGCCAATGAACATCGACACGCCCACGGCGACAGCCAGATAGGTTTTCCCCGTGCCAGCAGGCCCGATGCCAAATGCAAGCTCATTTTGAAACAGTGACTGCACATAAGCCTTCTGGGCGTCCGTGCGCGGTTCCACCAGTTTCTTGCGGGTTTTGATCTCGACTGAACCGCCCTTGAACATTTCCAACTGATCGCCGTCGCGGCTGCCGGTCCCCTGTTCCGAACCACCCATCCGCAGTTCTCGGTCCACGTCCGCGGCCTCGACCTCGCGCCCGCCTTCCAATCGCGCGTAAAGCGATTGCAGCACCTCAATCGCCTGCTTCTGGGCGTCTTCATCGCCCATCACGACAAGCTGATTGCCGCGGCGCACGATCTGGACGGAAAGCTTGCTTTCGATGTCGGTCAGATTGCGGTCGTATTCGCCGCACAGGTCAATCAACAATCGGTTGTCGGGAAACTCTAAAAACGCCTCGCGTTGGGGCATTTCGTCTTGCGGTGGGGTCAGGGCACCGATGGCCAATCCGTTCTCCTGTCTTGGCAGTTCACCCCGAGCGTAGACAACAAATCTCGGTGGGCGCAAGCCACAGTTTCAAAAATAAACCCACGGATGACAAAAGCGCCGATCATACAAAAGAAAAAAGCCTGTCAGACGCGCATCAGAACGTATAGTTCAGCCCGAATCTCAAGCCGCCGTATTTCGGTGTGGACTTCGTGGAAAAGCCCGAACCGAATTGAACGTCTTCGGATTTGAACTGGACGTATTCGTATTCGCCAGTGACCGACCAATTGTCTGTCAGCTTGTGTTCGGCACCGATGCTTGCGGAATACCCGCCCCGCCGATCCGACACCGCAAAATTCTGTGTCGAAGTCCCCGTTGCGATATTGTTGGTTGTCTCCACATCCCCCCACAAGTAACCGACACTGAAAAAGTACAGAACCCGACCGTTTCGACTTGTCAGGCCGCTTCGGTACCTGAGGGACAAAACGTCAGAAACCTCTGTCCCACCCTGAACATCGGCACCAGAGATCTGGGTTCTGACACTATCGTCCAAGGATCCGAAATCATAACTGACTTCAAAACCATAGACGAAATCACGCCCCCACCTTGAAGGCAGAACACCACGCCAACCACCACGAAAGCCGCCGTATGCGCCGGATACGTTCAGGTCGCCAATATCAAACAGCCCGGCGGGCGTTCTCAGTCCAAATCGATCGTCCCAGCCTGAGGCGTAGCCGCCAGCAATCCCCAGGTAAAATGCACTGACGTCACTGCTGAACTTCTTGGGGCTGATAACGACAGGATCGGTTGTCGTGCCCTTCAGGTCTCCGGCAATCGTCGCGCTGGCAAAAAAAGTGACAACCGAGGCCAAAGGCAAGGTTTTCACTAGGCTCAGGGTCCTGAAGCTGTTCAAGATTGGCACTCGTACCTCCATCACTCCGATCTCGGGATCGGCGAATAATCGTTTTTTTGACGCAAAAACGGCGCCTGAAAAAACATGGCTCCTCTCCGAGCATAGTTCCAAGCAATAAATCAAGGGTAAATTTTCGAAACAAACACCAACTATGGTGTCTGAACGGCGGAATCTTACCGACTCAGAGCAGCTCACCCGCCAAAGAATTGGCGCCCGAGTCGGTGATCCGGACCTCTTTCAGATCACCAACGGCAATCCCGGTGCCCTTCACGTGCACCGAATGCAGATACTCGGATTTTCCGACCATCTGGCCCGGCAGGCGGCCCGGTTTTTCAAACAAAACGCGGACTGTAAGACCGACCATACCGTCCTGAATTTCCCTTTGGTGTCTTGTGATAAGGGCCTGAAGGCGCTGCAATCGATCATCCGCCGCAGCCGGATCAACCTGAGCCCGCTCGGCCGCCGGTGTTCCCGGGCGTGTGGAATACTTGAAGGAATAGGCGTAGCCGTATTTGACCTCTTCAACCAAATCCATCGTTGCCTGAAAATCCTCTTCGGTTTCTTCGGGGAAGCCGACGATGAAATCCCCTGACATCACGATATCCGGGCGCGCCGCACGAATGCGTTCGATCAGGCGCAGATAGCTTTCTGCCGTGTGGCTGCGATTCATTCGCTTGAGGATACGGTCCGAGCCCGACTGAACCGGCAGGTGCAGATACGGCATCAGTTTCTCACAGCTGCCATGTGCCTCGATCAGGTCGTCGGCCATGTCATTGGGGTGCGACGTGGTGAAACGAATACGTTCCAGCCCGTCAACCTTGTTCAGTTCCCAGATCAGCCCGGCCAAGGTCATGTCTCCGTCGAGGCCGGCCCCGTGATAGGCGTTCACGTTCTGACCTAGCAGCGTGATCTCGCGCACGCCGCGTTCAACCAGATCATGGGCTTCGCGGATGATGCGATCCGCGGGGCGGCTGACTTCGGCCCCACGCGTATAAGGCACCACGCAGAAGGCGCAGAACTTGTCGCACCCTTCCTGAACGGTCAGAAACGCCGTCGGGCCGCGTTTGGCCTTGGGACGGTTTTTCAGTTTTTCGAACTTGCCTTCCTCGGGGAAATCGGTGTCCAGCGCCTTTTCGCCCGCACGGGTCTTGGCCTCCATCTCGGGCAGACGGTGATAGCTTTGCGGACCGACGACCAGATCGACCAGCGGCTGGCGGCGCATGATTTCTTCACCTTCGGCCTGCGCAACACAGCCTGCCACACCGATCTTCAGGTCAGGCTTTTCGGCCTTCAGACCCTTGAAGCGACCGAGTTCCGAATACACTTTCTCAGCCGCTTTTTCGCGGATGTGACAAGTGTTCAGCAGAATCATGTCGGCATCGTCAGGCGTTTTGGTTTCGACATAGCCCTGCCCGCCCAGCGCCTCGGACATGCGTTCACTGTCATAGACGTTCATCTGACAGCCATAAGTCTTGATAAACAGCTTCTTCGGTTCGGACATGGGACGGGCCTTTGCATTCGCTGGATCGGCGTCATCTATACGCTTCGAACGCCGCTTGCAATGCGGGCGCAATTACCCGAATTTGGCAGGACTTTCCAGCAAGGCCGGACCAAAAAGAACCCGATGACGTACGATTCCCTCGACCATTTCCTGAAATCGGGACAGGCCGCACTGTCCAAAGGCCCCATAGCATTGATTTTTGCCGAGGACGACGTGGAGCTGGCCAGCACGCTGCACCATCATCTAAGGCTCGGCTTCAAATCCGTGATCGTCTTTGCCCCGGACGAGTTTCACCTGACAGAGGACCTGTCCGCCAAGGTGCATCGGGTCAATTTGAAATGTGTTCCCCGGCTGGTCGTGTTCGAAACCATAAACAGGATCATTCAGGCCGCACCCGGCATCTGGATGTATTATTGCTACAACGCCGAATACCTGTTCTTTCCCTACTGCGAAACGCGCAGCGTGGGCGAGATGCTTGTCTTTCATGGTGAAGAGCGTCGCAATGCGATGCTCAGCTATGTCATTGACCTGTACGCCGAGGATCTGACCACACATCCCAATGGAGTGGCCCCCGATCAGGCCATGTTCGACAGTGTTGGCTATTATTCCCATACCCGCCACGACCCAAGCGGCCAACCGCTGGACCGTCAGGTGGATCTTTCCGGTGGGTTGCGATGGCGGTTCGAGGACCACATTCCCTACGAACGTCGCAGGATCGACCGCATCGCATTGTTCAAAGCGCAAAAAAACCTGGTGCTGAAACCCGATCACACCTTCAACGAACCGGAATACAATACCTATTCCTGCCCCTGGCATCACAACCTGACGGCAGCCATTTGTTCCTTCCGTGCCGCGAAGGCTCTGAAATCCAATGCGGGGTCAACCTTTGACATCCGAAGCTTTCGCTGGCGCAACTCGGTGCCGTTTGAATGGCAGTCCCGCCAGCTGCTGGATCTCGGGCTGATCGAATCAGGTCAGTGGTTCTGAGCCGGCCTGGCGCTGCAACAAGATCGGAAACCAGTCCTCGCGCAGGCGCTGTCCCGGCGTCATGTCATGACCGGGAAACGGGGGCGAGGTTCGGCCGGGGCGCTCTACATACCGGGCATCGTCGCCCACCAGCCGCAGTGAAAAGGCGCGGCGACGGCTGTCCGACTGGTTTCCGCGCGCACCGTGCAGCGTGCGATAGTTGAAAGCGACGGCATCGCCGGGCTCCATCTCGAATTCGACGATCTTCATACCTTCGGCATCCGGATCCGGCACAGGGATGTACTGACCTTCATCCGGGAAAAAGCCGTCCTCGGAAACCCATCGGGTCGGCAGAACTTCTTTCTCCCATCGGTGCGACCCGGCGACACACCGCAGCGTCGCCTGCCTGACCGGATCAAGCGGAGACCAGAAGCTGATCGTCTGCTGACCCTCGACGAAATAATATGGGCCGTCCTGATGCCACGGTGTCGCCATCGACGTACCGGGTTCCTTGACCAGCACGTGATCGTGAAACATCTGAACGCGTTTCGATTGCATCAGATCCGCAGCAACCTCTGCTGCGGGAGACGTCTCGATCACGTCGCGGAACTGCGGAATCCGGGTCCAATTGCAGTAATCATCAAAGAAACGACCTGTTTCACCCGCCTTCTTGTTTTCCGAGGCATAGGGACCGGGATCGGCCATATTCGCGGCCACACCATCGCGCAGTTGATCCACGTGATCCGCAAACAGCCCTTTGACCAGTACGACGCCGTCGGCCTGATAAGTGCCGATCATCTGCTGAGAAACAAGAGGGTGTGGCATCGGAAGCTCCTGAAGTTTTTTTGTTTTTGCCCGGAAAAACGCATTCTGTTCAAATTATATCTTTCGAAGTTATTATTAAGCTCATGTTATATATTTCGCTGCGCCAATATGAATATGTCTGTGCAGTCGGGCGTCACGGCAGTTTGTCGGCGGCAGCCCAGCATCTCAATGTTTCGCAACCGGCCTTGTCCACTGCGCTGACGCGTGTTGAAGCCCATTTGGGGTATCCGTTGTTCGTTCGCCGCCGAGGCGCAGCCATGGCACTGACACCTCAGGGACGTACGTTCATAGACCAAGCCGAGGTCTTGCTGAAAAATGCTGCGCGAATCGAAACGTCCGTTACCTCTGCGCCGGGCACCTCCAGGCTGAGATTGGGCTGCTTTACGGACCTGGCCCCCTTCCTTTTGGCCCCGGCCCTGCAACTTCTCCGCGACAGGTTCACCGATATCAACCTTACATATGTGGCCGGGTCCTTCGAAGGGCTGCTGAATGGATTGATGGATGGCCAGATTGACATTGCAATCACATACGACCTGACCATGGATGCGGGGTTCGCCCGTACAAAGCTGTTCGACAGCAGCCCGAAGGCGTTGATGTCCCCGGATCATCCATTGGCGAAAACCACGGAAGTCACCCTTGCAGCGCTGGAGGGTTATCCGCTGATTCTGTCTTCGGAAGGTTTGTCCGCCCAACACATTCTCGGCCTGTTCCGGCAAAACGGGCTGCGCCCTACCGTCGCGCACCGGGCGGCATCCCTTGAGATTCAACGCAGCCTTGCCGCCCATGGTGAAGGAATCGGGATCAGCTATGCCAGCCCACCCAGCAGCTTCAGCTATGACAACAAGCATCTGGTCAGCGTACCGATTGCCAATCCGGACACAGCAGAATCCGTCGTTCTGGCACGGCACGGCACAGGGCCCTCTGACACGGTCATAGAAAAGGCCGAGCGAGCTTTGGTGGCCGGGCTGACAGGCGTTTAAGGTCTTTTACTTTTTGCGCAAGCGAATGACGACATCGACAGATGCGATTTCGACACCTTCCGGCGCCTCGGGAAGGCGCTGAATGACCAGCTGATCCGACGGCGCATCACTTAGCCTTGCATCGTCTTCCCAATAAAAATGGGGATGATCATGCGTGTTCGTGTCGAAATAGCTTTTCGATCCGTCCACTGTGATTTCTTGCAGCACACCGGCATCGCAAAAAGCGCGCAGAGTGTTGTAGACCGTTGCCAGAGACACCGCATCCCCATTCGCCTTTGCCGATTCAAAAAGGCTTTCTGCGGTGACATGGCGATGGCGGCCGTCGCCCACCAGAAGTTCTGCCAGCGCCACGCGCTGACGAGTCGGTCGCAAGCCCGCATTCACCAGCCAACCCGTTGCGATTTCGCGGCTCTGAGGTGTCATCGATCCGATACCCATTATTACTGCCTTTATATATAGGGGCGCATCACCGGCAATTACAAATGAAATTCATTCGCAAGATAAGAACCAACACAACATGATGTGGCGCGCCGCTCTTGCAGGACCTTGCAAACGGGTGTTAGACGAAGCCAGATGTAAAGACAGACCCCCGGCAGGAAAGGTGGCAGAATGGCCCAGTTCCCTAGCAGTTTTGACAAAGATGATCTGCTGAAATGCGCTCGCGGTGAGTTATTTGGCCCCGGCAACGCACAATTGCCCGCCCCACCGATGCTGATGATGGACCGGATCACCGACATCTCTGCCGATGGCGGCCTGCACGGCAAAGGCCATGTGTTGGCCGAATTCGACATCACACCCGACCTTTGGTTTTTTGAGTGCCACTTTCCGGGTAACCCGATCATGCCGGGCTGTCTGGGGCTGGACGGGCTTTGGCAACTGACCGGTTTCAACCTTGGCTGGCGTGGATGGCAAGGGCGCGGCATGGCCGTTGGCGTCGGCGAAGTAAAGCTGACCGGCATGGTGCGCCCGGACCGTAAGATGCTGACGTATAAAATCGATTTCAAAAAAGCGATTCAAACGCGCCGCCTGACAATGGGTGTGGCAGATGGCATTGTCGAAGCCGATGGCGAGATGATTTATGATGTCAAGGACATGAAGGTCGTTCTATCCGAGGCCTGAGCCTGAACGGTCTGAAACAAGGAGTGCGCACATGCGTCGAGTAGTCGTCACCGGTCTGGGGGTTGTGTCCTCGATCGGGAACAATGCCGAAGAGGTTCTGACCTCGCTCAAAGCAGGTAAATCCGGGATCGTGGCCAGCGAACAGATGGCGGAACATGGTTTTCGCAGCCAGATCGCGGGAACGCTCAAGATCGACGTGGCCCAGCATGTGGACAAGCGCACATTGCGCTTCATGGGTCCCGGGGCCGCCTATGCACATATCGCCATGAGCCAGGCGATTGCCGATTCCGGGCTGACCGAAGACCAGATCGTCAATCCACGCACCGGACTGGTTGCGGGCTCTGGCGGACCTTCGACCAGCGCGATGCTGACGGCGCATCAGACCGTTCTTAAGACGGGCGCGACCAAGCGGATCGGGCCGTTTGCCGTGCCGAAATGCATGTGCTCGACGATCTCGGCCAACCTAGCGACCGCGTTCAAGATCAAGGGCATCAACTATTCGATCACGTCGGCCTGCTCGACCTCGCTGCATTGCATCGGCAACGCGGCCGAACAGATCATGCTGGGCAAGCAGGACGTGATGTTCGCCGGCGGCGGAGAAGAACTGGACTGGACGCTTTCCTGCCTGTTCGACGCAATGGGCGCGATGTCGTCGAAGTATAATGACACACCCGATAAAGCCTCGCGCGCGTTCGACGAAAACCGCGATGGTTTCGTGATTTCGGGCGGCGGTGGAATCGTTGTTCTGGAAGAGCTGGACCACGCCCTGGCCCGCGGCGCCAAAATTTATGCTGAAGTTACGGGTTATGCCGCAACTTCAGACGGCCACGACATGGTGGCCCCATCAGGTGAGGGCGGTGAGCGCGCGATGCGACTTGCTCTGAGTACCCTGCCCGAGGGGCGCAAGGTCGGCTATATCAATGCCCACGGCACCTCGACCCCCGTCGGCGATGTGGGTGAGGTAGAGGCGGTGCGCCGCATCTTTGGCGAAGGCAATGTACCCCCCATCTCCTCGACCAAGTCGATGACAGGCCACGCTCAGGGCGCGGCGGGCGCGCTTGAAACTATTTTCTGCCTGCTGATGCTGGAAAATGATTTCATTACACCATCGATCAATGTCGACACGCTTGCCGAAGGCATTCAGCCCGGTGAAATTGCAACTCAAGTGGTTGAAAACGCAGGACTGGACAGTGTCATGACCAACAGCTTCGGCTTTGGCGGCACAAACGGGTCCATGGTTCTTTCAAAGTATAACGGGTGAAAGTAATGTCGGATCTTCTCAAAGGTAAACGCGGCCTGATCATGGGCGTGGCCAATGACCGCTCGATTGCGTGGGGCATTGCCAAGGCCATGCACGAGGCTGGCGCCGAACTGGCATTCACCTATCAGGGCGAGGCATTCGGAAAGCGGCTGGAGCCGCTGGCTCAGAGCCTGGGCAGCGATTTCATGGTCGATGCGGATGTCACCGACGACGAGTCTCTGGATCGCGCTTTTGGCGAGTTGGCCGAACGTTGGCCCACCATAGATTTCCTGGTCCATGCTATCGCCTATTCGGATAAGTCCGAATTGACAGGTCGGTTCTTGAATACCACACGGGCGAATTTCAAGCATTCGATGGATGTTTCGGCCTATTCCTTCATCGAGGTCGCGCGTCGCGCCTATCCGATGATGAAAGACAATGGCGGTTCCCTGTTGACCCTGACTTATCAGGGTTCCAACCGGGTTGTGCCCAACTACAACGTGATGGGTGTCGCAAAGGCTGCGCTGGAATCAGCAACGCGCTATCTGGCCAACGATCTTGGCCCCGATGGCATCCGCGTGAATGCGATTTCCCCAGGGCCGATGAGAACACTGGCCGGTGCAGCCATCGGCGGCGCACGCAAGACCTACAAATTCTGCGATCAAAATGCACCGATGCGCTCCAACGCCACACTTGAAGCTGTCGGCGGAACGGCTGTGTACCTGACGTCAGATGCCGGTGCCTGCACGACGGGTGAGATCATCCGCGTTGACGGTGGTTTCCACGTTCTGGGCATGCCTCAACCCGAATCCATGTGACCATATCTTTCCCTGCCGCTGCCCAGATTTTACCATCATTAAGCGGCAGGTAATCGATATGAGCAAACTTGACCAAATCATTGCAAATAATGCACGCGTGACGCAAAGTCGGCGAAAATCCGGCTTTCTCAGCCAACGGGCCAGGGTGCTATTGCTTACGTTGACTTCGCTGTTGCTGGTATTTGTCTTCTTTACGCAGCCACAGGTGCGGGCCGCGTTTCACGCTCTGATAGGGTGAGATCCGGGCCGGACATCCGGCCCGAACCATGTTTCAGTTGACTGAAACGACTTCGATCTCGAAAACCAGATCCTGCCCTGCCAGCGGATGATTTGCATCCAGGGTAACGGTGGCGTCGTTTGAATCGACAACCGTTACAGGCACGGCCTGACCTTCTGGCGTTTGCATCTGCAACTGTGTCCCGGGATCCAAGGGGATGTCGTCTGGAATGCCTTCACGAGGAATTTCCTGACGCATCGCAGGGTTGATCGGGCCGTAGGCGTCGGTGCAGGCAATCTCGACCCGCGTCTTGTCCCCGGTGGACAGACCCGGCATGGCACGGTCCAGACCCGGGATGATCTGGCCCGACCCGACCACGAATTCCAACGGATCACGCCCGTCCGAGCTGTCAAAGACTTTGCCGTCCAGCAACGTCCCGGTGTAGTGGATGCGAACCGTGTCGCCTTGTTTGATTTCGGTCATCGTGGCCTCCGGCCGTTCCAAGGGGTTAAGCGGCCAACCCTATAGGTTGACACAATGTTGTAAACCCTCGGCTCTTTCACCCCCTGCGCCGATGTGCAAACCTGCGCGCAATCTAAGGAGGACCATATGCCGATCACGACCTGTGTGTTCGACGCCTACGGAACATTGTTCGATGTCGCCGCGGCTGCCCGACAGGCGGCAGACGAGCCGGGTTTCGAAGCCCTGAAAGACAAATGGACCACCGTTGCGGGGCATTGGCGTCTGAAACAACTGCAATACACGTGGCTGCGCGCCGTGGCGGATGCGCATGCGGATTTCTGGGACGTCACCCAGGACGGGCTGGATTGGGCTCTGGAGGCCACAGGCCTGCAAGGCAACCCGGAACTGCGACAACGTCTGCTTGATCTCTATTGGGAATTGCAGGCCTATCCCGAAGTTCCGGCCATGCTGAAAGCCCTCAAGGATGGTGGGCTGCACACGGCGATCCTGTCCAACGGGTCGCCCCCCATGCTGGACGGAGCCGTAAAGTCCGCCGGAATCGGCGATGTATTGGATGATGTTCTGTCGGTCGAAAGCGTCGGCATCTTCAAACCCCACGCCCGTGTCTATGATCTGGTGCAAGACAGGTTTGGCTGCGCACGCGATGAGGTCTTGTTCGTCAGTTCGAACGGCTGGGACGCTGCCGGGGCCAGCGGGTACGGTTTTGTGACCGCATGGGTCAATCGGATTGGTGAACCCATGGATCGCCTTCCCTGGACACCTGCGCATGTGCTGTCCGATCTGACCTCGATTCCCAAGCTGGCCGGTCTCTGATGTCAGAATTCATGACAACGGACGGCAGGCGCATCTATTTCAAAGAGTCCGGCACCGGCACGCCGCTTTTGTGTCTGGCCGGTCTGACCCGAAACAGCCGCGACTTTTCGTTTTTTGCGCCACATGCCTCGGGCCTGCGCATGATCGCCATGGATTACAGGGGGCGCGGACGTTCGGAATACGACCCCGATTTCATGAACTACAATATCTTCCGCGAATCCCATGACGCGATTGAGCTGCTCGATCATCTGGGGATCGCTAAAGCAGTCATTCTGGGCACATCGCGCGGCGGGCTGATCGCCATGGCGCTGGCCGCAAGCCACTCCGAACGTCTGGCCGCCGTAATTCTGAATGACGTGGGGCCGGTTATCGAGCCGTCGGGCGTCGCCAAGATCATGGCCTACGTGGGGGCGCAGCCCACGGCCAAAACCTATGATGAAGCCGCCGCCGCATTGAAACACGTATTGGAGCCGCAATTTCCCGGTGTTCCACTGAAAACCTGGCGCAAACAGGCAGAATTTCAGTATGAAATGCACGAAGACGGGCTGAAGCTGCGATATGATCCAGCCTTGCGCAAGGCGCTTCTTGAACAAGCTGCAAGCGGGGCAGCCCCTGATCTATGGGTGTTCTTCGAAGCCTTGCGCGACATTCCCACCGGTGTGATCCGGGGCGCGAATTCCGATGTTCTGGGCGTGGCCACTCTGGCCGAGATGCGGCACCGACACCCGGGCCTGATCTCGGTCGTGGTACCGGATCGTGGGCATGTTCCTTTCCTGAACGAACCCCAATCACTGGACCTGATACAGAAGGTATTGAAGAACGCCGCATGAGCACATTTGAGATGATCGAAGCCGCCGCAGAGCGGCTGAAAGGACACGTTCGCGAAACGCCGATCCTGTCGTCGCCCTTTCTCGACACGCTTGCGGGCCGCCGGATTTGGGTCAAACCGGAATGCCTGCAACATACCGGCAGTTTCAAGTTTCGCGGCGCGTGGTCGGCCATTTCGGCGCTGGATGAGGGCATACGCCAGCGTGGTGTGATCGCATATTCATCAGGCAACCATGCGCAAGGCGTTGCGATGGCCGCCGCGAAGCACGGGATTGCCTCGGTCATTGTCATGCCGTCGGACGCGCCGCAACTCAAGATCGACAACACCCGCGCGCTGGGCGGCGAAGTCGTTTTGTACGATCGTGCGAATGAAAAACGAGAGGAAATAGGCGAAGCCATCGCGGCCGAACGGGGTCTGACCCTGATCCGCCCCTATGACGAACCGCAGGTCATCGCGGGGCAAGGCACAACCGGGCTGGAAATCGCCAGGCAGGCAGCGGAAATTGGGGTTTCGCAGGCGGATGTTCTGATCTGTTGCGGCGGCGGAGGTTTGACCTCGGGCATTGCGCTGGCGCTGGAGAAAAACGCGCCAAATTTGCGGGCGCGCCCCTGCGAGCCGGAAGGGTTCGACGACGTCAAACGATCCTTGGCGTCAGGTCGCATTCAACACAACAATGCGGCGTCGGGTAACATATGCGATGCGATCCTGACACCGCAGCCCGGCGATATCACCTTTCCGATCCTTCATCGTCTTTGCGGCCCCGGACTCTCTGTCACCGAAGACGAGGCATTGCAGGCGATGGCATATGCCTTTCTGCGCCTCAAAATCGTGTTGGAACCCGGCGGCGCCGTAGCCCTGGCCGCGGCCCTTTTCCGGGGCGACGAGATCGAAGGCGACGACGTGATCGTCGTCACATCGGGCGGGAATGTCGATCCTGGAATATTTGCTAAGGCGTTGGAATTCCTGACCTGACATGGGTGCGAAAGCTGTGCAAATTGCATCAGGACCGCATGACGACAAGGACCTTTGTCATGATGATCGCTGATCTGGGCGACGTGAAACTGAATTATCGCATCGACGGCCCCACGGACGGTGCACCCATTGTGTTTGCCAATTCCCTGGGAACCGACCTGCATCTTTGGGATGCGGTGCTGCCATACATGCCCGACGGGCTGCGCGTCATCCGGTATGACAAACGTGGGCACGGGCAATCCTCGGTGCCGCCTGCACCTTATTCGATGGGCGCTTTGGTGCGGGATGCCGAGGCGCTGCTGGATCACCTGCAGGTTCGCGATTGCGTCTTTGTCGGCCTCTCGATTGGCGGGATGATCGCGCAGGGGCTGGCAGTCAAACGCATGGACCAGATTCGTGCGCTGGTGCTGTCGAACACCGCTGCCAAGATCGCCACGCCTTCGATCTGGCAAGAGCGTATTCAGGCGGTGCGAAAGGGCGGGATCGAGGCTCTGGCCGATGCCACGATGGAGCGCTGGTTCTCGCGCGAATACCGCCGCGCGCAAAATCACCTGCCCTGGCGCGATATGATGGTCAGCCAACCAGTCGAAGGGTATCTGGGCAGCTGTGCCGCCATTGCCGGTACCGACTTTTATACCCCCACAAGCGGCCTGCGCCTGCCCACGCTTGGGATTGCGGGCAGCGAAGACGGATCGACCCCGCCCGATCTGGTGCGGGAAACGATTGATCTTGTTCCCGGATCCCGATTTCGGCTGATCCGCCGCGCAGGACATTTGCCTTGCGTTGAGAAGCCCGCGGAATACGCAGAAACCCTGACCGGATTTCTGGCCGAGATCGGACATGTCTGAAGGAGAATGACAATGGCGTCCTTCCTGTTGGTCCATGGCTCGTGTCACGGTGCCTGGTGCTGGCGCGACCTGATCCCCGCTTTGGAAACCCTGGGCCATACCGCTCGCGCCATCGACATGCCCAGCCATGGTGCAGACCCCACGCCGGTGGCCGACGTCACGCTGGACAGTTGCCGCGATGCCATTTTGAACGCCTGTACACCCGATACGATCGTCGTCGGCCATTCCTGGGCCGGCTTTCCGATCAGCGCCGCGGCCGAGGCCCGCCCGGATGCGATGCGTGCCTTGATTTACCTGTGTGCCTATGTCCCTCGGGATGGTCTTTCGATGGCGGAAATGCGCAGGCGCGGGCCACGGCAAACCATTGCGCACGCAGTGGAAAAATCTGCGGACGGGCTTTCCTATACCGTGTCCGTGGATGCGATCCCACAGCTGTTTTATCACGATTGCCCGGACGACGTCCTGCCATACGCATACGCGCGTCTGTGTCCGCAAGCCATCCTGCCACAAGAAACACCGCTACCTGTCGGCCCACGCTTTGCCAAGGTCCCCAAGGCCTATATCCGAACAACCGACGACCACACGATACCGACCGAGTACCAGGCAGACATGAGCGCCTGCGTCCCCGAAAACCTTCGACGTACAATCGACGGCTCGCATTCGCCGTTTTTTTCACATCCGCAGGAATTGGCCGAGCTTCTGTGCGAACTGGCAGGCAAACTTTAGCAACCTGCCGCAACGACATGGGGTGTCCGGCGGAACTGTCTCTTCCCTCATTCGTCGGGCGTGACTAGGGTGCCGCTCACAACTCATGTGTTCAGGTCCGATGCGTCTGCCGTTTTTATTCATCCTCGGCATCGTCATGATCGATGCTATGGGCATTGGTCTTGTGATGCCGATCATGCCGCAACTGATTGTCGAGGTTCAGGGCGGCACCCTGGCCAATGCCGCGATCTGGGGCGGCGTGCTGAGTACTGCGTTTGCCGCGATGCAATTCATCTTCGGCCCCATTCTGGGAAATCTGTCCGATGCTTACGGGCGCAGAACGGTATTGCTGGTGTCTTTGTTCGTCATGGCGCTGGACTATGTCGTCATGGCCATGGCGGGCAGCATCTGGCTTTTGCTGGTCGGACGTATCGTCGGCGGCATCACGGCGGCCACCCATTCGACAGCGGCGGCTTTCATGGCCGATGTGTCCGATCCAAAAGACAAGGCCGCAAATTTCGGCCTTCTGGGCGCGGCATTTGGCGTGGGGTTCGTTCTGGGTCCGGTAATCGGCGGATTGCTGAGCGAATTTGGAACCCGTGCACCGTTCTGGGCTGCTGCGGGTTTGGCGGCGCTGACCTTCTGCATCGGATATTTCGTGATGCCCGAAACCGTGACCGATGAAAACAGGCGTGCCTTCAACCTGCGACGCGCAAATCCGGTGAACTCGCTTCGCGCCATAGCATCATTGCCCGGCATCCGGCCGATGCTGTGGGTCTATTTCCTGTATTCGGTTTCAATCTACGTCTATCCGGCCATCTGGTCCTATTTCACGACCGAGCGCTTCGGTTGGTCCGCGCAGATGATCGGCCTGTCGCTTGGAATCTATGGTATCGGCATGGCCGTCGTGCAAGGCGGTCTGATCCGCCCGGCCATCCGGCTTTTGGGCGAGCGGGCAACAATCATCTATGGCATGATTTTTGAAATCATAAGCTTCGCCATTCTGGCCTTTCTGACCAACGGCCTGATTGCACTGCTTCTCATCCCGATTACCGCCATTGGGGCGGTCATCACGCCCGCCCTTCAGGCGATGATGTCACGGGCCACACCAGATTCGCAGCAAGGTGAATTGCAGGGTGTCCTGACTGCGTTGCATGCGCTTTCGATGGTGATCTCACCGTTGGTGATGACCAGCGTATTCGCGCAGTTCATTCGACCTGACACCCCGCTCTACCTGCCCGGCGCCCCTTTTCTGCTGGCACTCTTGTTGATGCTGGCAGGGTTCCTTCTGTTTAGACGGTCCCGGCCTGTCGTAGCGTAACAACGACACGCAAATGGCGGTTTCTGCCTTGCGAGCCGCCTTTTCCCGCGCCACCGTGAACCCAACGGGAGTGAGGGACAATATGCAAAAAATCAAAGCCGCAGTCTGCCGGGCATTTGGCGAGCCACTGGTGATCGAAGACGTTCATCTGGCACCCCCCGGCACGGGCGAGGTCGAGGTGACACTGGATGCCGTGGCCATCTGCCATTCGGACATTTCCTATGCCGACGGCGCATGGGGAGGGTTCCTGCCAGCCGTTTACGGGCACGAAGCCGCAGGCGTGATCAGCGCGGTCGGAGAGGCGGCCGGGGATTTCAAGGTCGGCGACCCTGTGGTGGTGACCCTGATCCGCGCCTGCGGGTCTTGCCCTGCCTGCGCAGGCGGACAACCGACAATTTGCGAAACGCCCTACGATACTGTCAAAGGTCCATTGAAAACAGGCGATGGCGGCCCGCTCGAACAGGCGATGGCATGCGGGGCCTTTGCCGAAAAGGTCGTGGTAAGCCACCGCCAGATCGTCAAAATCCCGGATGACCTGCCCAAGGAACTGGCCAGCCTGCTGTCCTGCGGTGTGATCACCGGGGTCGGCGCTGCGGTGAATGCGGCGGGCGTGCGGCCCGGTCAGGACGTGGTGGTCATTGGGGCGGGTGGTGTCGGCCTGAACGCAATTCAAGGCGCGCGGATTGCAGGCGCGCGGCGGATCGTGGCCGTGGACATGACCGAAGAAAAACTTGAGATCGCCAAAGAGTTCGGCGCAACCCACGGCGTCCTGGCCAGCTTGGATCAACCATGGAAAGCCGCATACAGGGCGCTGGGGGGGCGCGGTGCCGATGCCGTTCTGATCACTGTCGGCGCGGTTCCCGCTTATGATCAGGCCCCGCGCTATCTTGGGCGCGGCGGCAAGGCGATCATGATCGGGATGCCACATTCCGGTGACATGGCCAGCTATGAACCCGTTGTATTGGCAGCCCTGGGTCAGGGTGTCGTCGGGTCGAAAATGGGCGACGTGGTCATTCAGCGCGACATACCCTGGATGGTGGACCTGTATAAACAGGGGCGGCTGAAACTGGACGAGCTGATCTCGGGCCGCTGGTCACTGGATCAGATCAACGAGGCCATTGCCGACACCAAAACCGGATCGGCCAAGCGAAATGTGATCCTGTTCGACAGGACCTGACCCACCGAAAGGATTTGGGATGAAACTTCAGGATCTCGACGTCATCGTCACCGCCCCGCCCGCTCCTGGCTGGGGGGGGCGATACTGGATACTTGTCAAAGTGACGACCGATACCGGCATCACGGGATGGGGTGAATGTTATGCCTCGTCCGTGGGCCCCGAAGCGATGCGTCATGTCATTCAGGACGTGTTCGACCGGCATATGTTGGGAGAAAACCCCGAAAACATTGAACTCATGTTCCGCCGCGCCTATTCCAGCGGCTTTACGCAGCGCCCGGACCTGACGGTGATGGGCGCATTTTCGGGGTTGGAAATCGCCTGCTGGGACATTCTGGGCAAAGATCGCGACAGGCCGGTCCATGCGCTGCTGGGCGGCAGGATGAATGACCGGATCCGGGCCTATACTTACCTGTACCCCCTGCCCCAGCACAACCTGAACGATTTCTGGACCTCTGCCGAACAGGCCGGTGAAACGGCGGCGGAAATGGTAAAACGTGGCTACACCGCCGTGAAATTCGACCCGGCTGGCCCCTATACGATCCGCGGCGGGCACATGCCCGCGATGAACGACATTTCCATGTCCGTCGCCTTCTGCAAAGCGATCCGCGAGGCCGTGGGGGACAGGGCCGATCTGCTGTTCGGTACCCATGGCCAGTTCAACACAGCCGGTGCAATTCGGCTGGGGCAGGCGTTGGAACCATACCAACCCCTGTGGTTCGAAGAACCTACGCCGCCGGACAATATCGAAGACATGGCCCGCGTCGCGCGCAATGTACGCATTCCGGTTGCAACCGGAGAACGGATGACCACAAAGGCCGAATTCGGAGCCGTCCTGCGCGCCGGAGCCGCCGAAATCCTGCAACCGGCCCTGGGACGCGCAGGCGGAATCTGGGAGATGAAGAAAGTCGCTGCCATAGCCGAGGTCTTCAACGCGCAGATGGCTCCGCACCTGTATGCCGGCCCGGTGGAATGGGCCGCCAATATTCATCTGGCGGCGTCCATTCCCAACCTGCTGCTTCTGGAAACCATCGAAACACCGTTCCACGATCAACTGATCAAGGGCTCGATCCGGGTCGAGAATGGCTTTGTCGCCGCCCCGGATGCTCCGGGCCTTGGGATCGATGTCGATGAAGACCTGGCCCGCGCGCACCCATATGACGGAGACGGTTTGCATCTGCAAATGCAGGAAGACCCATGCGATTACGTTGAAGGCAACGCTTTTCAAGGGGGCGCCCCGGCAACCGAGGGGTGACAATATCAATGGCCTTGATGCATATTGGCATCACGAAACGCGATATGACGGTCAGAAAGTGGCACTCAACGAAACCGAACCTCAGGCACACCCAACAGACGCTCTGCCAGACATGAAAGACAATGCTGCACGCGCGGCAGCATTTCTTAAAACACTGGCGCATGAGGGGCGCCTGATGATCTTGTGCCATCTTGGTGGTGGTGAAAAATCCGTTGGCCAACTTGAAGAGCTGCTTCAGCTGCGGCAGGCCGCAGTCAGCCAAATGCTTGCGCGCCTGCGCGAGGAAGAGTTGGTCTCGACGCGTCGGGAAGGCAAAACGATCTATTATTCATTGCGCGACGGCGCCACGGAAAAAGTGATCAGTCTGCTTTATGATTTGTTCTGCAACACGGACTGCTGATCGCTAATTGGACACATAGCCGGCGATCACCTGCAACAGCTTGAATGCGGTCGCCGCGTCGTTTTCCACAACGGCAAGGAATTCTTCTTCACCTATCCGCAAGCAGGAAAGCTTGGTTTCCGCCACCATGCTCAGCGCACGCGGTTCTTTTCTGATCAGGCCCAACTCTCCGACCAAAGCACCAGGCCCGACTTTGGTGATCAATTGGTCAGGCCCCTGTTCTTGCGGCAGATACAAACCTGCTTCGCCCTCCAGCACAACATAGGCACCGTCGGTGGGTTGGTCATCTTTCAAGAACACCACCTGCCCCGGCTCGGCATCAAACCAGCGCGCACCAAAGGCCAGCAGGCGCAGCTGCCGCCGATCCAGGCCCGAAAACAACGGGGTTTGTTCCAGAGCGCGCAGTTTCCGCGTCAAATCCGCCGATGCCGCACTGTCTTCCTCCACCTCTACAGGCCCTCCGTCCGAGACCACACGACCTTGCCGGATTTCCACATACATGTCGAATGCACCGGGGTTTTCGAACTGATCATTCAGATAGACAACAGTGGTGTCCGGCAGCAGTTCACGAAGCCGTTTATAGACAGCAACCTGCGTTTTCATGTCGTAGCTGGCCAGCGCATTTTCCAGAATCAGGATGTCAGGTTTCTTGATCGTCGCACGGGTAAAGGCCAAGGGTTCGGCAAATACCGCCGGAAGATTCTGACCGCCCAAAGCAACCTGCACATCATAGATCAGCTCTGTGACCAATGGGCGCGCGCCGTTTTCAGCCAACACATCGACAATCACCTTGCGGGCTTCGTCCGAACGGGAACCGCCAATCTGGCTGACTTTTCCGAACAGCGCATTTTCCATGACCGTCAATCCGGGCGCAAAGACGTTCGTATCCAATGGAACGAAGACGTCTTGCAAACGCTCCATCAGTTTCTCGGAATGGCTGTGCCGGAGTTCAAGGATGCGATCCTTCAGTTCATCCGTGAACGCAGGTCCGATCTGTTCGGCAGAGATCACAAATGGCACCGCCAACATGTTGGCAAGCTGTTCGTCATCCAGCCCGTCCGATCCTTCTTTGCGGGTCTGGTCCACCAGATCCACCGCAATTTCATAGGTTTTTGCATCAAGACCAAGCTTTTGGAACAACGGGTGGTCGGTTCCATCGATCCCGAAGATCTGGCGCAGCATGTCGATCACATCGCGGGTCAACGCAACCAATGTCTCGTCCAGCCCCAGTTCACGCAACTGTCCAAGAAAGACCTTTTGCTGCGCAAGCAAAGCTTGTGTCACAGGAACACGTGGCGTTGCGAACAGCAGGTTTTCAGCCACAGGCAGAGCCGCGTTATAGGTGTTCCGGTCGAAGACGAGCGCCTGTTGTTCCAGCCCGGCCTCCCGAACGGCCTGCTGCACGACCGGGCGCAGCTCGATCAGTTTCTTTGCCAGTTCACAATGCTCGTCCGCATCGAAACTTTGTTCGGCGCCTCGTTGGAACAGCGCTGCGCCGAACCCCATTCCATCAATCAACTGCAACCACCAGGCACGCAGTTCTGCGGCGTCCTGAAAGCCGGCAAGAGTTGGGTCCAGCCATTCCGCCCTGAACGGATCGGCACTGTTGCCCGCCCTCAGAGTTTCAAGAAAATCCGGATCGTCCGGCTGGTCAGTCAGCGGTTTGAACCGCATCGGCATCATCACGTTGTCGCCCAGCGTACCCTGAAACATGACAGGGCGTGATGTGACATACCCGATACGCGCGGCGACAACCGCCTGATGCAACTCGGCCAGTTTCAGGTCTCCGATCCGAACCTGGCCAGCACTGGGACGTATTTCCCGTGTCAGCAATTCGCCGATGGCGCGTCGATCTTCCTCGCTGGGAGCGGCGATCCCAATTGTCTTTCCGGCAGGAAAACTGAGGTCTAGATCATCAAGCACCTGATTGCCATCCATGTCGCGCACCGAAACGTGATCCAGCACGATGTCGCCGTTCAGGTGCGGCCACTCGGAAGGTTCACCTTCGAACAAGGTTTCATCATGCATTCCGGCCGGGGCAAAACGGTCAAGAACCACATCCCAGCGCAGCGACATGTCCTGGGTCTGGTTGTAATAGGTCAGCAGTTCCTTCCAAGGTGAACTGAGATCCTTGTACGCAGCTAATGCGGCAACCAGCGCCCCCAGCGAAACCGAGCCCTGAAGCACCAACAGACCACCAACCAGATAGAACATGAACGGTGTAAGCTGCGAGATGAAGTTGTTCAGGAATTTCATGAAAAACTTCTTTTGATAGATCTCGAAACGGATGCCGAACAGGCGTCCCAATTGCTCTGAGATCATCGACCGGCGAAAACGCCAGCCGCCATTGGTCCGCAGGGTGGACGCGCCCGCTGCGTTCTCGCCGATCTGCGCCGCCAGAACCCGAACCTCCTGAATGCGTTTTTTGTTCAGCAGGTTGATCTGGCGTTGCAGCTTGGGGATCAACCAGGCCTGCAAGGGTATCAGCGCCACCGCGGCCAGCCCGAACCAGACGCTTTGCAGGAACAGGAAGGAAAGTATGGTGATCATTTGGCCGGCCTGAAGAACCGGCTGGCTGATCGCATCGCCCATCAGGCCGCCCATCGGCTCGCTTTCGGCGGTGATCATTGACACCATTTCACCTTGGCTTACACGCTCGAAATAGGGTTGAGGAAAGCGCAGCGCCCGGCTGATCAACTGATAGCGAAAGCGCCGCAGCATCCGTTCACTCAGCACGCCCTTCATGGTGTTGATGCGCATTTTCATCAGGCCATGGCACAGCACGGCCGCCAGAAAGGCAAAGCACAGAACGACCAGAAAATTGGTCTGCGACATGGAATAGCCCCAGATCGTCACCTCAGAGGTGGACGAACCGATCGCGTCATTGATTATTCGTTTTGGCAACTCAAGCGTGAGGTACAGCAAAGGAAACAGCGTCGCCGTCACGGCCAGCAGGATCAGCTGTTCGCGCTTGGAGTATTTCCAGATAAAGCGGAAAATTGTGCGTTCTATGGAACCTGCCCCTGCTGCTGACCTTCGACGTGGATTAAACGCAATGCATGCAATTTCAACAGCATGAATCAAATATCATCCAGACAGGATAAGCAAATTTTTCCCTTTTGGAAAATTTCTTGACCGAATGTGAACTAGTTCATTTACGCGTGCCCGTTTTATTGCCTAATGTTGGCGGCAGAACGATATCGGGAGGGTTCTTTTGACTGCCAGTATTGGCGCAGTGTTTCTTATGCTTTGTCTTTTGTTGATCAAGCATATGTTCGCTGACTACTACCTCCAGACACCGAAGATGCTTTCCGGTCGGGGTGAGTATTTTCACTTGGGACGCGCGCAACATGCCGCTGTGCATGTTGTGGGTTCTGTCGTCGTTTTTTTGGTGTTCGGCGCGCCGTTGTCTTTTATTCTGATTGTCGGGGCGCTGGAATGGTTCATCCATTTCAATATCGATTTCATCAAGGCCAGCTATTCAGACAAAAAGCGACTCGAGCCAACGCAACCCGCTTTTTGGCGCGCCGCAGGTTTGGATCAGTTGATGCACAACCTAACTTATGTTGCGATGGTTTGGGCCTGGGTTACCTTCGCCGCCGCTTGACGGTGTCAGGCCGCGTTCTCCGATACGGCATGCCGATAGGCCCTTAGCCACATCCGATCCAATGCGTCAATCGCAGCAGGGTCGAACCGGTGTTCAACTTCCCAATACCGACCCGAGGCTACATAATATCCAAGATCATCTTCCATTCGCTGCACATTGTGCATGGCTGCAATATCGGGAAGCGGCGCGGCCGTCAGGTCAGATATGTTGACGGATGGAAACACCAGCCGGCTTGGCGCGCTGGACAACCGTACGGTTCTGCACCCCTGAGCGGCTGCAAAAAGACCCAGTCGAGCGGCCTTCGCTTCAAGCGAACGCAGTGTCACGTCCTCTCGCAAAGGGTCCGCCGTGCCACTTCCGTAAAAATGTGTTCGCCCCGATCCTGAATACATCATGTCGCAACCGGAAAAAGCCAGAACATCCGGCTTCAGGGCTGACAAAGCCCAATAACCTGCCGTGAAAGCCATCGTTCCGCCAGCATAGACGAACCCGCCATAGTCATTCTGTCTTGGGACGTATTCGTCGGCAGTGACTATGTGTTGAGTGCTAAGAACTTTTCCAGGGCGGCGCTCTGCCGGGAAGTCTTCGGGGTGGATCAGGTAGTCCCAGTCTTCTCGGATGCGCCATGCGTTGTTGATGGCGACGATATGCGTGAAAGGCGCGCGCGACCATGCCCGCGCCTCCAGCGCCGATGGGGCGCTGCCAAGGATCAATACGGTTGTCTTTCGGTCGGTCATGTCAGGGCCGGGCTTGTTGACAGCCCCACACGACATAGACCGTTTGCGAAACGCGACTAGCCCAGAACCGAGAAACTGCTTTCCTCATTGATCGGGCGTTTGCGCGAGTAGAAGCCCACGTCGATTGTCCGCTTGATGTATGGCAATTCGAACTGCAACGGTTTCGCGTCGTGATCGGCGCCACCTTCACAGTAGTCGATCAGTGCCGCCATCATCTTGCCCGCAATCGGCGCATTCTTGTATTGGTTTCCGCTTGAACCACAGGCCATGTAGAACCCCGGCAGGCTGGATTTGTCATAGATCGGAATCCAGTCGGTCGAAGCATCATACAGGTCAACCACACCCCGCGTTTTTGATGGAATGCCAAGGCTGGGCACACGCTGCGCATACCGCATGGCCTGCGTGGTCCATTGATCGGTGAATTCACGATTGTAGTTCACATCGTCCTCGCACCACTGATGCGGATCACATTCCGGATCCTCAGATCCGACAAGGATGTGATTGCCGTGTTCCGGGCGGCAATAGCAGGCAATGTCACTGTCCGAAACGATGGTTCCGTCGTGTTCAAAATCGAACCCTTCAGGGGCTGGAACGTGCACGACCTCTTGCCGCAAGGGCCGGGTTTTGATGGTCATATCGTCCAGAACGCCGGCCATCTTGTTGATGATGGACGAACCAGGTCCTGCCACATTGACCACAACCTTGGCGTGGATTTCCTCGCCCGAAGCCAGCTTGACGCCGGAAACGCGCCCGCCCTCGGTCAGGATTTCCGTGACTTCAGCGCCGGTGCGCACCTCGGCCCCATGCAGTTTCGCGGCATCCATAAGGTTCTGGGCCGACAGGGCCGGGTCGGTGACATAACCCGCTTGAGGCCAGTACACCCCGCCCGTCATTTTGCGCCCGTTGGGTTGGCCGAATTCAGGATCGTCCATACGGCGCGCGGGGGCAAAGCTGTCCAGCGAATAGACCGGCAAGCGTTCCAGCACTTTTTCATCTGACCATTCCTCGAACGGGCAATCCAGCTCGGACGAATTGCGCATGTGCTTTTCCAGCATCCCGTTCGCCTCGGTTTTCATGACCAGACAGCCGGTTTCGCGGAACTGCGCAAGGTTGGCGTCTTCCGGCAAGCCAAGATACTCGGCCCAGTCGCGCCAGTAGTGGTAGCCTTCCCAGGCAAACGCGGTTCCATCGAATGTGGAATAATGCATCCGGATAATTGCGCACGACCCGGCGGTAGAACCGTGCCCGACCTGAGAATTCCGGTCCAACGACAGTGTTTTCCATCCCGCCTTGGACATCTCGAACGCAATGGCCGCGCCGATCACGCCAGTTCCAATGATGATTGCGTCTGGTTGGCTCATGTCTGGTTTCCTTTCCAAAAGCGCAGGGAATACGCGCTGAATTCTTCAACTTCCTCGGGTTTCGGCTCGACGCCTGTGAAGGCGTAGAGGTAATGCGGCACCATCGACAGCCGCATCTCGATAGGTTCGTTCAATTGCGCCAGATCATAACCGATCTGCATGTAATACAGCACGCGCGCCCGGGTTTCGGCTTCGATCTCGGAATAGCCGTAGCGGGCGAACATGGCGTGCAGCGCTTCCAGCCTGCGGGCGTCCGACTGGTCCAGCATACGCCGCACCTTGCCTGATTTTCGCGCCCAGTCACGTACCGCAAAATCCAGCGCCGTATCGAACAAATCGGTGTTCACCACGCACCGATGAACGTTGCAGACGGCCGCCGTTATCGTCTCGGCCGGTGCTTCGGCCTGCGCGACCAAAGCGGCTGTGTTGGTGGCCTGCCAACGCGCCAGCAATGCATCCAGCAACTCTTGCCGGGATTTGAAGTACCAATAGAACGACGACCGCGATACTGCCATCCGTTCGGCCAGGTTCAGGACCTTGATCTGGTCCACCCCGTCCGAAATCAGCACATCCATCGCCACGTTCAGCCAGTCGTCGCGCGTGACCTTGATGTTGCCGATCAATGGTTCGGCCTCGGGGTCATCGCGATGAAGGATCGGTTTCGGGCTCATTCAACTCTCCGGCGGTGCCCCGCCCTCGGCGGTACGACGGGCAATGAAGTCATGTAAATCACCTGTCCGATCATTGTCGACAGCGGGCGCCTGGAAGTCGTTCAGAATGCCTTTCCAAACATCCGTTGCCCGATGGTTTGCGTCCACAGACCCGCGTTCGGCCCAGGTGCCGAAATTGGCGTAGTCATGGACATGCGGTTGATAGAACTCGGTATTATAGCGCTCCATCGTCTGGCTTGATGCAAAGAAGTGGTCACTGGGTTCAACCTCACTCAATGCAGTTTCAAACCCGATCTCGGACGGCCCTGCCTGAACGCCCGCGCACAGTTCGGCGACCATATTCAGCACTTCCGCATCGCAGACCAGCTTTTCGAAGGAAACCGTCAACCCGCCTTCCAACCAGCCTGCGGAGTGGATGATCACCGTTGCGCCGGCCATAAGGCATCCCCAAAGGCCAAACTGATTCTCGTTTGCGGCCTGCACGTCGTTGGTGTTTGACGCCGATCCGGCAGCCGACCGCCAAGGCAAACCAAGATGCCGCGCCAGTTGGCCCGCAGCCAGTGATGCCTGAAAGTGCGACGGTGTCCCAAAGGCGGGCGCGCCGGACTTCATGTCCACGTTACTGGTGAACGTGCCATAACAGACTGGAGCACCAGGATTGGCAAGTTGGGTCAAAGTCAGCGCGGCAAGGGCCTCGGCATGGGACAAGGTGATCGCCCCGGCCACGGTAATCGGTGCCATCGCGCCCATCAGGGTAAAGGGTGTGATGATCGACATCTGACCGTGGCGGGCGAAGTCGATCAGACCTTGCGCCATGGGGATATCCAATGTGCGCGGGCTGTTAGTGTTGATGATCGTATAGCAATGCGCATGGCCCCGGAACGCATCATCCGAAAGACCGCGTGCCGTGGTCAGCATCTCAAAACAGTCCATCACCTGCGGGGTTCCACGCGAAAAGAAGAACGGAAACTTGTCCGTCAGTTCCATCTGGGCCCGAGTCGTGAAGTAATGGCGCAGATGGGTCGGCACATCCTGCGGCTCGACCTGCGGCGAGATCATCTGGAACACGTCGAAATGATGGGTGAGCTTCAGAAACTCCAGATAATCCTGACCTGTCGCCGGGCGCCGACCACGTTCAAGATCGGTTGCGTTCGGCGCGCCGGCTCCGGGTTGAAACACCAGCGCGCCCAGTTCGAGCGTAAAATCGCGACGCCGCGAGCCGGCGCGACAGGCGATGGATTTGGGCGCTGACGCGACTGCGGCTTCAACCATCTCACGCCCGATAAACACCATCTCAGTGTCTTCATCTACCCGCGCGCCGCCCTGTTTGAACAGTTTCCGCGCCTCGGGCAGCAGGGTCTTTACCCCCAACTCTTCCAGTGTCCGCAAGGCGGTGTCATGCATATCCGCGATCTGATCGGCCGGGAACACTTCCATCTGTGGGAAAGGGTTCCTGAGCTGGCGATAGTTCACATCGCGACCGGGCTGCGGGGCGGCTTCAGCCCCCCGCCCCCGCCGTCGGCGCCCGCGCTCTGCAGCAGTCATGATCAGCCTCGCATCGCTTTGCCTTCGGGGTCATAAGGTGACGGCGCGATCACACGCGCCGGACGTTCAACCCCCACCACGTGAACGGACAGTTCCGTGCCCGGTTCCGCCTTGTCCCGATCGATCAGGGCCATCGCCAGTGACTTGCCGGTGTAGTGCCCGTAGCCGCCCGAGGTTACGAACCCAACGCGTTCGCCATTGGCCCAGACCGGTTCGTATCCGCTGGCATCTGCGTCCAGAGCATCAATTTCCAATGTCGCCTGAATTTGCGCGGGGCCGTTGCCGTCACGTTCGGCAAGCGCGCCCACCTTTCCAACAAAGTCCTTGTCCCAGTCGATCCAGCGATCCATTCCGGTCATGCCCGGTGTATAGGCTTGCGTGAATTCCGCCGACCAGATGCCAAAGCTTTTCTCAAGCCGTGTTGACAGCATCGCGTTGAAGCCGCATTCGCGGATGCCTTCCTCGGCCCCTGCTTCCAACAGGATGCGGCGCAGCTTGATATGGTCACCATAGCGGCAGTTGATCTCGTACCCTTTTTCTCCGGTCACCGACATACGGGCGACGCGGGCGCGCACGAGGCCGATATCGAAATCGCCGCACCCCATGAACTTCAAGCCCGAGATATCCTGTTCCGCCAGTTTTTCCACAACCACCTGTGACTTCGGCCCGACCACGGCAAAGCCGCAATATTCCTCGCCCAAATCACAGATATTGACGCCATCCATCATGTGATCGTCGAACCAGCGCATATGCCAGGCCCGCAGGTAATAGCTGCCCATGATCCACCAGGTCCCGTCGCCCCAGTTCAGCACCGTCAGATCGCCCTTCAGCCGCCCATCCTCACCCAACATCGGGGCCAGTTTCGCACGACCCGGGCCGGGGAGCTTGGAGGCCATTACCATATCCAGCCAGGCTTCTGCGTTCGGACCGGAAACCTCGAACCGAGAAAAGCCCGAAATATCCAGCAAGCCCGCACCTTCGCGGATCACTTTGCATTCCTCGGCCACGATGTCATGCGCGTTCGAACGCTTGAGCGTCGGCGTTTCCTCGAACCCTTTCGGCGCGAAATAAAGCGGTACTTCGAGATCCCAGCTGACGCCCCATTTGCACCCTGCCTCGGTCATCGCATCATGCGCCGGTGCCATTTTCAGCGGCCGTCCGGCGGGCAGTTGCTCGTTCGGATAGGTCATCACGAAGCGGCGGGAATAGAACTGCCCGGTCGTCTCGCGGATATAGCGTTTGTTCTGGGCATAGTCGCCATAGCGCGCCACATCCATCGGCCAGGCATCTGCCTCGGGCTCGCCATGGATCATCCATTCGGCCAGCGTCTTGCCGACGCCACCACCCTGCAGGAACCCGGCCATCACCGCGCAGGCGGTCCAATAGCCGCGCTTGCCCGGCACCGGACCGACCAGAGGGTTGCCGTCGGGCGAGAAGGTGAACGCACCGTTCACCCATGTCTTGATGCCCACGTTTTGGATCGCCGGATAGCGTTCGAACCCCAGCGTCAGCTCGTTTTCGATACGATCCAGCTGCTCCTGGAACAGCTCTTCGCCATAATTCCACGGCGCGCCGTCCATGGCCCAGTGTTCGTGATCGACCTCATAAATGCCGACCAGAACGCCCTTCTGGTCCTGCCGCATATAGGTGAAGCCCTCAAGATCCACGGTCATCGGCATCTCGAAATCGGCCGCTGCGACCTCGGGCACCGTGTCGGTGATCAGGTAATGGTGTTTCAGCGGAGAAACCGGCAGTTCGACCCCTGCCATGCGCCCCACCTGCTTGGCCCACAAGCCGGCGGCGTTGACCACATGATCGCAGGTGATTGTGCCCCTGTCGGTCACCACCTGCCAGCCATCCGCCGTCTGGATCAGTTCCTCGACCTTGGTTTCCTCGTAGTATTCCGCCCCGCGCTTTTTCGCGGCGGTGGCATAGGCCTGCACGGTGCCTGTGGTGTCGATATAGCCTTCGCGGTCGGCCCACATCGCGCCCAGAATGCCGTCGGTGGACATGATCGGGCAGCGTTTCTGCGCCTCTTGAGGGCTCAGCAGTTCACAGTCATCAATGCCGATGGACTGGAAGATGCGGTAATTGGCCTGCAACCACTCCCACCGCTCGGGGGTTCCCGCCAGCGTCAGACCACCGGTCATGTGCAGGCCGATATTCTGGCCTGATTCCTTCTCGATCTCGCTGAGCAGATCAATCGTATAGGCCTGCAAAGACGCCATGTTCGGATCGGCATTCAAAGCATGAATGCCTCCCGCCGCGTGCCAGGACGACCCAGACGCCAGCCGCCGCCGCTCCAACATGACGACATCCGACCAGCCAAACTTGGCCAGGTGATACAGAACCGAGGCCCCGACAACGCCTCCTCCGATGACCACGACGCGATATTGGGATTTCATCCCGACCTCCCCTGAACAGAATCTGGGGAGACGCTAGTGGCACTGTTCACATCTGTCTAGACATTTCTGTACAGTGCTGGTCACAACGCAACCCGGCACGGTTCGGCCCGTTTACAGACTTGCGCTTGGACGAGATTGGATGGCTTGAAACCACGCCAGGGTGGCCGCATTGTCTTCCGGGATACGCATCTTGATGACGCGGGCGAAATCGACAAAAACGAATGCCGAGATATCCGCCAGGGAAAACACGTCACCGGCCACAAACGGGCTTTCCGTCAGACGTGATTCCAGCATTTCAAAGAAGGATGCCACACGCTCGCGCCCGCGCTGTGCAAGTTCGGGAATCTGCGCATGATTGGAGGGGCCCGGGATGGCGCGATCCTTGAAGGCGGGATGTCCATTGCGCAAAGCCTCGGCAATCGGTGCCCCGCCCTGATGTTCGACGATCGCGTTCCACGTCAGAACCAATCCTTTTTCCTCAGGGGTTCGGCCCATCAAAGGCGGTTCGGGAAACTGTGCCTCCAGAAATGCCGCAATGCCCAGGTTTTCTGTCAGAACGGTTCCGTCATCCGTTACCAGAACCGGGATCGTGGCCCGTGGGTTCACAGCGCGAAAGGCTTCGCTCAATTGTTCATCTTTCGCAATCGAGACCTCACGCGTTTCGATATCCAATCCTTTTTCGGCAATGAACATCCGCGCACGACGGGGGTTTGGAGCAGTGGAGCAATCGTAAAAAATCATGGCGTTACTCCTTTTTGGTCAGCGGCGATATATGAAACAGCGCCCTTCGACGGCGCCTTCGGGCAACGGCATCTCGGTCAGCCCTTCGAAATACATCCGATCACTCGATACCATCAGCCCGCCCGGAGCAAGCAAAGGCTCGATGAGCGGAGATACAAACCGCGCGAATTTGTCATTCTTTTCGCGATTGTGCCCGCCAAGATCCGCGTGGATCAGGCTGGCTGACGCGCCGAACCGTTCAACCGATGCAGGCAGGGTATCCCGCACGTCGCCCAGAATCACGTGATCTTCGGGCGGGGTCGAGTCGGGGTGCGAAGCCACCGCGCGCTCGAACACATAGACTGGTCGGCCATCCATGTGCTGCACAAGATGGTGATACGTACGCCCGTTGCCCAAACCCAATTCGAAAACCGGACCTGTCATGCCCGCAGTGTGCCGGATTGCGTAATCCAGACAAGCGCGCTGTGACACCATGCGATCGATGAACAGATCCAGACGGCTTTGATTCTCGGACACCAGAAAATATCTCCTTGACACCAATCGAGAGCATAAATGCGCCCGATGCCGTCCTTGATGGCAAAATCTCAAGACTTTGTGTAGCGACGAAGCCCATAGTTTCACGATTTCGCGACATTTCGGCCCAAGAACGGGTTTGACTAGACGGGCGGAACCGCGCGACACTGAACAAAAAATCACGGGGAGTTGAAGTAACCGATGTCATCGAACGGTCAAACGGGTGGAAAACCCGCATGAGCGCGTTGTTGTCCGTAAGAGACCTCAGCATCGGCTTTGGTACGGGCAATTCCGTGGTCACGGATGTGAACTTTGATGTCGAAGCCGGACAGACGCTGGCCCTGGTCGGTGAATCGGGATCGGGAAAAACAATCACATGCCGCGCCGCCTTACGTATCTTGCCCCGCACGGCGCAGATTCGAAGCGGCACGATTACCTTGAACGATTCCAAAGGCATGTGCGAGCTCACCACGGTTTCCGAACGTGAGCTGCGCGACATCCGCGGCAATCGGGTTTCAATGATCTTTCAGGAGCCCATGAGATCGCTGTCCCCGCTGCACAAGATTGGCAATCAGGTCAGCGAGGTTTTGTGGCTACATCGTGGGCTGTCCGAGTCCGCGGCACGCAAAAAGGTCCTGACGCAGTTCGAACGCGTCGGGTTCCCTGATCCACAGCGTGCCTATGACTCCTACCCTTTCGAGTTGTCCGGCGGTATGCGCCAACGCGCCATGATCGCCATGGCCATGGTGTCCAAACCCGAATTGCTGATCGCGGACGAACCGACCACCGCACTGGATGTGACCACGCAGGCGCAGGTTCTGGGCCTGATCAAGGAATTGCAGCGTGAAACCGGCATGGCGCTCATTCTGGTGACTCATGATCTGGGTGTCGTCGCCAACATGGCCGAGCAGGTCGTCGTCATGCACAAGGGACGTATCATGGAGGCCGGCCCCGCCGCCCCGATCCTGACCGCGCCCGCACACCCGTATACCAAGCAGCTGTTTGATGCCGCGCCGGAAATACCGGATCAGGACGCGGTGGGTATACCGATGCCCGACACAGATCTGATCCTGCAGATGAAGGATGTGTCCAAGACCTACACAATGCGGTCCAGCAAAGGATGGCAATCCGACAAAGCAATCTATGCCTGCCGAGGAGTCGACCTGAACCTGGCGCGCGGCAAGACTTTGGCAATTGTCGGTGAAAGCGGATCGGGAAAGACAACGGCGGCCCGCATCGCCTTGGGGGCTGAATTGCCCGACCCCGGTGGTGAAGTCCTGTTTCGTACCGCCCCCGATGCCGACCCGATCACGGTGCACAACATGACCCGAGCCCAGCGCACAGCGTTTCAGCGCAAGGCACAGATGGTTTTTCAGGACCCTTACAGTTCGCTCAGCCCCCGGATGCGCATTCAGGACGCCATGACCGAACCACTGGAAATCCATCGCATCGGCACAACAGCCGAACAGCGTGACAAGGCCGCCGAGATGTTGCAGCGCGTCGGCCTGACGGGTGATATGCTCAAACGCTATCCGCACGCGTTTTCCGGAGGGCAGCGACAGCGCCTTTCAGTGGCGCGGGCCATGATGCTGGACCCGCAGTTGATCGTGTGCGACGAACCGACCTCGGCATTGGACGTGTCTGTTCAGGAACAAATCCTGACCTTGCTGGAAAACCTGCAAGACAGCCTGAACCTGTCCTACCTGTTCATCTCACATGATCTGGCCGTTGTCGCACGGATCGCTGACGAAGTTGCTGTCATGAGGCGGGGTCTGATCGTCGAACAGGCACCGCCCGAAACTCTTTTCTACAATCCGCGCCATCCATACACCAAGGCGCTGATTGCCGCTCAACCCGAACCCGACATCAATCGCCCGATTGACCTTCAATTGGTTTCTCTGGGTGCCGGCGCGCCGGACAGTTGGGATGAAGCCTTTCGTTTCTCGGACACCGTGATACCCTCACTGGTGGAATTGGAACCGGGCCATAAGGTACGTTGCCATGTTTAATACCATTCGCCCTCTGCTGCTGGCTGCTATGCTGGCGTTTTCAGGGATCCTGCCCGCGGCGGCAGATACAATCCCAACACCTCAGGAAAGCGCCTTCTGGAGCGCAGAGGTTGAAAGCGGCAATCTTCCGCCAGTGCAGGAGCGTTTGCCCAAGGACCCTCTGATTGTGGATCTGGCCGCAAAAGGAAGAGAATTCGGGAAACCGGGTGGCACTCTGCGCACCATGGTCACGCGATCCAAAGACATCCGGCAGATGGTTGTCTACGGCTATGCAAGGCTGGTCGGGTTCAACCAAGATTACGAATTGGTACCCGACCTGCTGGCCTCGTATGAAAACGAGGGCAATCGCAAATTCACCCTGAAACTGCGCGAAGGGCACAAGTGGTCGGACGGCTCACCCTTTACCTCGGAAGACTTCCGCTATTGGTGGGAAGACGTCGCCAACAACGAGTTGCTCAGCCCGTCAGGCCCACCCGATTTTCTGATCGTCGAAGGTAAATTGCCCACGGTCACGTTTCCCGATGAGACCACCGTGATCTTCGAATGGGACGACCCGAACCCGAACTTCCTGCAATCTCTGGCACAAGCACGACCGCCGTTTATTTACCGGCCGGCCGCGTTTCTGAAACAGTATCACGAGAAATACGCGGACGCGGAAGAGCTTGCCTTTCAGGTTGAAGATGCCCGGGTCAAAAGCTGGGCGGCGCTGCACAACAAGCTGGATAATCTTTACAAGTTCGACAACCACGAACTTCCCACGTTGCAGCCATGGCTGAACGCCAGTTCGGGCAAGAAAATCCGTCACAACTTTGTGCGCAACCCCTATTATCACCGGATCGACAGCAAGGGGGTGCAACTTCCCTATATTGACGTGGTCGAGATGGAGATCGTCGCCCCCGGTCTTGTTGCCGCCAAGACCAACGCCGGTGAAAGCGACCTGCAAGGCCGTGGCCTTGCCTTCCGAGACGCGTCGATCCTCAAGAAAGGCGAAGCACAAGGCGGATACAAAACGCTGTTGTGGAAAACCGGCGTGGCCTCGCAGATCGCGATCTACCCGAACCTGAACTTTTCTGATGATGTCTGGCGCGATGTACTGAGGGACGTTCGCGTGCGGCGCGCCTTGTCGTTGGCCATCGACCGGCAGACCATCAACCAGGCGCTTTACTTCAAACTCGCACACCCCGCCGCGAACTCGGTTCTTCCCGCCTCGCCCTTCTACAGTGAAGAAAACGCTGCGGCCTGGGCGCAATACGATGTGGATCAGGCCAATGCGCTTTTGGATGAGGCTGGTCTGGATCAGCGCGACAAGAACGGCATTCGCCTGTTGCCTGACGGTCGTCCGATGGAGCTGGTGATCGAAACCGCAGGTGAGCGGCAGGAGGTCGAAAACGCGCTTCAGATCGTGACCGATACTTGGCGTGAAATCGGTGTCAAACTGGTCATGCGCCCGCTGGACAGGGACATCCTGCGCAACCGTGTGTTCGCGGGCAATTCGATGGCGTCCGTCTGGTTCGGTTGGGATGACGGTATTCCGCAGGCGCATACGTCCCCGGCTTATCTGGCCCCGACAGATCAGGTGTTCCTGGCCTGGCCAAAATGGGGACAATACTACCAGACCGGTGGCGAAGCGGGTGAGGCCCCTGATATGCCAGAGGCGCAGCGCCTGATGGAATTGGCCCATGAATGGCAAATCGCCACGACCGATGAAGAACGCGCAGCTGTCTGGGTCGAGATGTTGAAGATCCATGCCGATCAGGTCTATGCCATCGGCATCCTGAACGGCGCCCCCCAGCCCATTGTGGTGTCAAACCGCCTGCGCAATGTACCGCAACAGGCTATGTGGGCCTGGGAACCCGGTGCACATTTCGGCATTCACCGCCCGGACGAATTCTTTTTCGCCGATTGAGCAGGAGCAGCTAGATGATCATGCTGCGCTACGTGGTGTATCGCTTTTTCACGATGCTGCTGACTTTGTTGGTGGTCTCGGTTCTGGTTTTTATAATCATCAACCTTCCGCCTGGTGACTATCTGAGCAACCAGATCGCTGAACTTCAGGCCTCGGGCCAGTCGGCAGGTGTCGCAAAGGCAGAGTTCCTGCGCGCTGAATACGCTCTGGACCGTCCGATGTGGGAACAATACCTGATCTGGATGGGATTCTGGCCCGGACCGCACGGGTTTTCGGGGTTGATCCAGGGCAATTACGGGTGGTCCTTTGAATTCGACCGTCCCGTTTCCGAAATCGTCGGCGACACGCTTTGGTTGACGGTTGTGGTCAATCTGGCTGCGATCCTGTTTGTCTATGCCGTCGCATTGCCGCTGGGCGTTATCGCCGCCGCGCGGTCCCGGACATGGATCGACTATACCTCGGCCTTCGTGGGGTATCTGGGGCTGGCAACGCCGAACTTTTTGCTGGCGCTGATCCTGTTCTACTATGGCCACCAGTATTTCAACCTGCCGATCGGAGGCTTGATGGATCCCAGTTTCGAAGGCCAGCCGATGAGTTGGGAGAAGCTGAAATCCATCCTCATCCACCTGATCGTACCGACCTTCGTCATCGGCACTTCAGGCGCATCGGCGATGATGCAGCGTCTGCGCGCGAACATGCTGGACGAACTCGGCAAGCCCTATGTGGAAACCGCCATCGCAAAGGGCATGGCCCCGTCACGGATGCTGACCAAGTATCCGCTGCGGGTGGCCTTCAACCCATTTGTCGCGGATATCGGCAACTTGCTGCCGTCGATGGTGTCCGGCTCGGTTCTGGTATCGGTCGTTCTGGGCCTGCAAACCATCGGACCTACACTGCTGACTGCCTTGAAGACGCAGGATCAGTTCCTGTCCGCGTTCATCCTGATGTTCGTCGCCCTGCTGACGCTGATCGGCACGATGATTTCTGATATCCTGCTGGTGATGCTGGATCCGCGCATTCGGTATGAGGGGCGCGAGGCATGACTGATCGTCCTGACAACCGCTATGTCGATGACGCGCCGTTTGATCCGCAGGCCTCGATTCAGCAGCTGGAACGCGCCGATCTGGATGCCCCCAACTGGGTTCTGGTCTGGCGCAAGTTCAAAACCCACAAGCTGGGCCTGATCTCGGGCATCTTCCTGCTGTTTTGCTATCTGATGCTGCCCTTTGCCGGGTTTGTTGCGCCTTACGGGCCAAATGACCGAAACGGAGAGCACCTGTACGCGCCACCACAATCGGTAAACTGGTTTCACGAGGGTGAGTTCATCGGCCCACATGTCTATCCGATCGTCGCCGAGGCGGATCTTGAAACCTTCCAATGGAAGTTTGTCCCCGACACCGAAGACCCGCGCCCGATCCGGTTCTTCTGCGAAGGCTCTGAATACAAGCTGGCCGGTTTCATACCGTCGGACAAACACCTGTTCTGCCCGCCAGAGGGGACAACGCTGTTCCTGTGGGGATCCGACCGTCTGGGCCGAGACATCTTCAGCCGAATTCTCTATGGCGCGCAGCTGTCTTTGACGGTGGGTCTGATCGGTATCTCGGTGTCTTTCTTTCTTGGCATCCTGTTCGGTTCGATGGCCGGCTATTTCGGCGGGCGTATCGACTGGACCATCAACCGCGTCATCGAAATCCTGCGTTCGTTGCCGGAACTGCCGCTGTGGCTGGCCCTTTCCGCCGCCGTGCCTTCGAACTGGAGCCCGGTCGCGGTGTTCTTCATCATTTCGATCATTCTGGGCATCCTCGACTGGCCGGGTTTGGCACGCTCGGTTCGGGCGAAGTTCCTGTCTTTGCGGGAAGAGGAATATGTCAGAGCCGCCGAGATGATGGGCGCAAGTTCGGGCCGTGTGATCCGCAAGCACCTGCTGCCCAACTTCATGTCGCACCTGATTGCATCGGCCACACTGTCGATCCCGGCCATGATCCTGGGGGAAACGGCGCTCAGTTTTCTTGGCCTCGGCCTGCGCGCACCCGCAGTCAGTTGGGGCGTGATGCTGAATGACGCACAGAACCTCGCGTCGATCGAGATCTATCCCTGGACGGCAATTCCGATGCTGCCGATCATTGTCGTGGTGTTGGCGTTCAACTTCCTTGGTGACGGGCTGCGCGACAGTCTCGACCCCTATCAGCAATGAGTCTGCTGGCCACGCTTCCCGCTGCCGGCAGCTATCACAGGGTCGGTGCCGGTGTTCTGCCAAGCGCCTTCGCCGTTTCCGAACTGGCCACCGCCAGTTTCGCAGCCGTGGGGCGGGAAATGGCCCGGCTGATCCAGGCGATCAACCTGTCCACGAAGGCACCCGAAGTCTCGATCGATCATCGGCTGGCATCTCTGTGGTTCGGCTATTCCTTCAAACCGGAAGGTTGGGACATGCCCAGTTTGTGGGATACGGTCGCGGGCGACTACAAAGCCGCGGATGGCTGGATCAGGCTGCACACAAACCTGCCCCGCCATCGCTCTGCCGCGTTGAAAGTCCTTGGCACCCGGCCAGAGCGTGAAGCCGTGGCAAAAGCTGTCAGGTCTTGGGCGATGTCGGATCTGGAAACGGCGGTTGTTGCCGAAGGTGGGGTGGCCGCTGCCATGCGCAGCCGGACGGAATGGCTTGATCACCCACAAGGCCGCGCCGTGTCGCGCGACCCTTTGATCGGATGGCAGGGACCGCGCTATGTCAATCTGCGCGACAGACCTCGGGCCACCGCTGATCGGCCTCTGGCCGGGTTACGGGTGCTGGATCTGACGCGCGTTCTGGCCGGCCCGGTTTCTACCCGAACGCTTGCAGGGTTCGGAGCCGAGGTCTTGCGCATCGACCCACCTGGCTGGGATGAACCCGGGGTGATCCCCGACATATCGCTGGGAAAGCGCTGCGCCTATCTTGACCTAAAATCCGAAACCGGCCTTGAACGATTGCATGGGTTGCTGACTCAGGCGGATGTGTTCGTACACGGGTATCGACCCGGCGCGCTGGAGGCACTGGGTCTGACCCGGGCCAAACGTGACGAGCTGGCTCCGAACCGGATCGAAGTCACGCTGGATGCCTATGGCTGGCAAGGTCCATGGTCGACCCGGCGCGGGTTTGACAGCCTTGTCCAGATGAGCGCGGGTATCGCCCATGCCGGGATGGAGTGGGCGAACGCGGACAAGCCGACCCCGTTGCCGGTTCAAGCTCTGGACCACGCGACCGGCTATCTGATGGCGGCTGCCGTCCTATCCGCACTGGCCGAGGCCGCATCAGGCAATTCCATCATGCACGCGCATCTCTCTCTGGCGCGCACCGCCGAACTTCTGGCCGTGCTCGGCAAAGACGAAGCACAATCCGCGCCCATCACCCCGGCAACAACGGATTACGGCACGGCGACGGAGGCGTCCGGCTGGGGGCCGGGCCATCGCCTCAACCCTGCGCTGAGGGTCGGCGAAGCGACGATGCGCTGGGATTTGCCTGCGTCGAAACTGGGCAGTTCAGAACCTGTCTGGCCGCTCGACGCCAACTGACCATCCGGTACGCAGCCGCGCCCCTATCGATCATCGCCCCCAGGGCCGATATCGTCCAGGTAATCCTCATCGATCGCCGCCTGCACCGCGCCTGTTACCGCCTCACGCTGTTTCGGCGTCAAGTCATCGGCCTCTTTGCCGTCCGCCAACCTCACGGTGACTTCGCGATGCGCGAATTTGATGCCTTCCCGCGCGAACAATTCGCGAATTTCCTGATAGACCTTCTTGCGCACCAACCACTGATCGCCCGGTTTGGTCATGAACTTGACCCGGATGATCATCGCTGAATCCTGCATCTCGATCACGCCTTGGGACTTCAGCGGCTGTATGAAGTTTTCGCCGATCACAGGATCGCTCAGCAACTCCTGCCCCAGCTTCTTGATCAGCTTTCGCACCTTTTCCACGTCAGTGTCATAGGTCACGCGCAGCGGCAGTTTCATGATCACCCAGTCACGGGAATAGTTCGTCAGAACCTTGATTTCGCCAAAAGGAATCGTGTTCAGCGCGCCAAGATGGTGACGCAGCTGGAAGGACCGGACCGAGATCTTCTCGACCGTTCCCTTGACGTCTCCGATGTCGATATACTCACCCTTCCGAAAGGCATCATCCATCAGGAAAAACGCCCCGGAAAAGATGTCTCGTACCAGTGTTTGAGATCCGAAACCGACAGCCAGACCAACCACACCGGCACCGGCAAAAAGCGGGCTGACATTGATACCAAGTTCCATGAGAACGATCAGCATGATGGTCACGACCACAACGGCCAGAATTGCGCCGCGGAACAATGGCAGCAGCGTCGCCAGCCGGCTTTGCCCGCCTTCCCCGCCCTCATCGCCCAGTTCGGCCTCGGTGCCATCATCGACTTCTTCCGCTATCTTGCTGTCGATCCAGATGCGAAAGAAATGAAACAGGATGTAGCCGATGAAAATGATGACCATTACATCCAGCACGCGTGCAACCGGCAGGTCCTCGCTCCAGTCCGCATCGGGGTACCAAATCACCACAAGGGCATAGACACCAATCACAAAGGCCAGAATTCCGGCCACCCGGCGCGCCAGATCTTCATAGGTCAGAAGATACTGTTTGCGCTGTTCTGCCTCGGGCGTTTCCACGGGCTCGGCATCCGCTTCGGCAGCGGCGGTTTCTTCGTTTATCTCGTTGATCTTGCGTGACCGGTCAAAATACCGCTCCAGCACGTAGTTCATCGCGCCATAGGCAACGACGACGGACATGAAGATCATATAGCTGCTTGCGATCAGCGGCAGCGGCGTTGGGTTCTCCAGTGCAAGATCAACCGCCAGACGGAACCAGCTGAACACGACATAGACGATCAGTGCAGGCGCCCAGCCGAAGGATACGAACCGCAACAACCACGAGACCTGATCCGGCGCTCTTCCACCCCGAATCGCATTTGAAATGGCCCGGGCATTGAACAGGATCATCAGAATATTGCCGAAAGCGCCCACCATTGTCAGACAGCCATAGACCATGGCGTAGACGTTGTAGTTCAGCCCGAAATCCGCAACCCAAGTCGAAAACAGAACAACCGTGATGTCATAGGTCGCGAGTGCCGAAGCCCACAGATACAGCCGCTTGGCGTCCCGGTCCGAGAACGGTGGCAGCCGGTATTGGCTCAGGTAAGGTGACAGAACCATCCGCCACAGATCGGACACCGTGCGCGACAGGAAGAACGCCGTGAAGATCGCCGTGACCGTGAACTGGATCGAGATATCGCCCGCTTCGCCAAAAAACAGGTATCCGACGATCAGGGCCATGAGCATGGCAAATATCGTCGCTCCGATCCCCATCAGGAACCGGAATAGAAGGAAGGGCATCTTTTCTCGGTAACCCTGCGGTTCATCCTTGATCCGCGCCACGACCCAGCGGCGCGCGATGCGTTTCCCGTATATCTCGATAGACAGCCAGCGGCCCAACAACAGGAACAGAATGTTCCAGCCCAGAACTTCCACATAGGTCTGAATGCGACCGTCCGGACTGGTCTGGCGCAGGATATACTTCACTTCGAACACCGAATACGGCAGCGCCTCAAGCCGTGATTGCATGGACTCACGGAATTTCGAGAACCGCTCCTGCGCCTTCATCAGCTGCGATCCCTCACCCATGGGATTGTTCGAATCGCCCGCTGCATCATCCGCGCCCGCACCCGTGCCGCCGGCTGTTGTCACAACCTGCCCGGCGCTGTCGATGACAATCACACTGGCCCCGGCTTCGCTGGCGGCGCGAATTGCGGCAGCCAGATCGCTTTCCGGCGAGGACGCAGACGAACTGTCCGCGTTGTATCCCGGAATCAAGGATGTTTGCGCTGAAACGCTGAACGGAAGCGCCAGTACAAAAGCCCACAAAGCCAGAAGTGTAGCGGCCAGAAAGGTATGTTTCATGGGGTTTTGCATCCAGTTTTTCCGATAGCGGTCAGATTACAGAAGGGTTTCAGACAGTTCAAACGCTGGGGCGCACCCTGCTCAATATCGTGTCCGGGCGTGTTCTTGGCGCACTGCCTGATTCCGGATGTTTTCAATTTGGCGAAAATTGAATATGAACGGGATCTGTAGGCCCTGCCCCTTTGCCAGTTCACCGGTTCTTTTGCGATCCCTCTCAAGCCTTGGTGCGACATGACGCGAAACCGTCAATATGCTGTTGCCAAATCGCAATGCTTGGAACATTTGCGGAAGAGCAATTCCTCCTTTGGCAAGCGTGACGGGGATATGTACAGTAACGCTTGCAAACGCGCGGATTTCGAACCGGGATCAAGAAGACAGGCAACACTATGAGCCTAGGCAAAACCAATTCCAAACCGGGCCGCGCACCGCGTATCCTGTTTTACAGTCACGACACGTTCGGGCTGGGCCATCTTCGCCGGTCTCGGGCTTTGGCGGCCGCGATCACGCAGGCGGACCAAAGCGCATCCGCGCTGATCCTGACGGGATCACCCGTGGCCGGACGGTTTACCTTTCCCCGTCGCGTTGACCACGTGCGCCTGCCCGGTGTCACCAAACGCGCAGACGGGTCTTATGCTGCACGCACGATCGGGATGGGCATCGAAGAAGTGACCGAGTTGCGGTCGGGTCTGATTCAAACCGCTGTTCAGCAGTTCGACCCTGATGTTCTGATCGTCGACAAGGAACCGACGGGTTTCCGGGGTGAGCTGCTGCCGACACTGAACCACCTGCAACAGAACTGCGGAACCAAAATGGTGCTTGGGTTGCGCGATGTTCTGGATGAACCCGAAGTCCTGGCTGCCGAGTGGGCGCGCAAGGAAGCGGTTGAAGCCACCGAACGGTTTTATCACGAAATCTGGGTTTACGGCTTGCAGTCGATTTACGACCCGACAAAGGGGTTGCCGCTGAGCGCCGCGGCACAGTCCCGCATCCACTGGACGGGATATCTGCGCCGCGATCTTGGTCCGGTCGGCGAGCCTCCTCAACAACCCTATATCCTGATCACGCCCGGCGGCGGCGGCGACGGCAAGGCGATGGTCAACCTGGTCCTGTCTGCCTATGAAAAAGATCCAAACCTGTCGCCGCGCGCGGTTTTGGTCTATGGCCCCTTCTTGTCCGGTGAGTTGCGCGAAGATTTCGAAACACGCGTTGCCGCATTGAACGGTCGCGTCACCGCCGTTGGGTTCGAATCCCAGATCGAAACGTTGTTCGCAGGGGCCGAAGGCGTCGTCTGCATGGGCGGCTACAACACGTTCTGCGAGGTTCTTTCCTTTGACAAACGCGCTGTCATCGTCCCGCGCACCACGCCCCGTCTGGAACAGTGGATACGGGCCTCGCGCGCAGAAGGGCTGGGCCTTGTCCGAATGCTGGATGAAAACCGGGATGGCCTGACGCCGGACGCGATGATCCGCGCCATTCGGGAATTGCCGCACCAATCCCTGCCGTCGCAGGCGATACAAAGCGGATTGCTGGACGGGCTGGACTATGTCACCGACCGTATCGAGAGCCTGCTGACCTGGGAACAGGAACGAGCCACCGGATGACCTCAGATTCTCCTCGATTGGCGGTTGTGGTCAAAGGCTGGCCACGACTGTCCGAAACGTTCATTGCGCAGGAACTTGTCGCCTTGCAGGAGGCCGGGCATCGCTTTGACATCTGGTCTTTGCGGCACCCGACCGATACGAAACGCCATCCCTTGCACGACCGGTTCACAGGACGGGTCCGATACCTGCCCGAGTATCTTCATGACGAACCCAAACGGGTCTGGGCGGCACGGGCCCTTGCCCAAACGCTTCCCGGTTACGACAGGGCCTATCGGATCTGGCGTCAGGACTTGAAGCGCGACCCGACACCCAATCGCATCAGACGGTTTGGGCAAGCCTGCGTTCTGGCCGCGGAATTGCCTGCCCGGACGCAAGGGTTGTACGCTCATTTCATGCACACGCCGTCATCCGTTGCCCGTTACGCCGCCATCATGCGCGGATTGCCGTGGAGCTTTTCGGCTCATGCCAAGGATATCTGGACGTCGCCGGATTGGGAAAAACGTGAAAAGCTGCAAGCCGCATCCTACGGGGCGACGTTTGGCGCCACCTGCACAGCCATCGGAGCCGAGCATCTGCGCAGCCTGGCCGATGACCCCAAGCGCGTGGACCTGATCTATCACGGTTTGGACCTGTCTCGCTTTCCCAAGCCTCCGACGCGAAAGCTGCGTGCTGTGGATGATCCTTTTCACATGATTTCCGTCGGGCGGCTGGTCGAGAAGAAAGGCTTCGACCGTCTGATCGCGGCTTTTGCATTGCTGCCCGAAGACCTGAACTGGCACTGGACCCATATCGGCGGCGGCGCATTGGGTGACGTTTTGCGGGCACAGGTGAACGCAGCCGGCATTGCGAACCGGATCACCTGGAAAGGGGCTTGCGACCAGCCCGAGGTCATCGCAGCAATGCGGGATGCCGACCTGTTCGTGCTGCCCAGCCGCATCGCGAAGGACGGAGACCGCGACGGGTTGCCGAATGTGTTGATGGAGGCCGCGTCTCAGTTGTTGCCAATCCTGTCGACACCGGTCTCGGCGATCCCCGAGTTTATCGAAACCGGAACACATGGGGTTTTGTCCGGTGACGCCCCCTCTGCACTTGCAGAAGCCGTGGAACGTTTGTCAGCCAATCCGCAGCAAGCGTCACAGATGGCGCATGCGGCCTATGACCGCCTGATCGCTGAGTTCCGGATGGCCCCCGGCATCGCACGGCTGTCGGAACGCCTCAATTCCATGTGCATGGAAAACGCTTAATGGCGCGGGTCGCGTTTTATGCCCCGATGAAGTCTCCTGACAGCCCGAAACCTTCGGGCGACCGTGAAATGGCCCGGAATCTGATGCAGGCGCTGACGGCTGAGGGTGATACGGTCGATCTGGCGACCGACTTGCGCATTTATGACAAAAGCGGCGACGAAGACCTGCAACATGCCCTGAGGTGCGCGGCAGAAGATGAAGCGAAACGACTTGTCTCTGACATGCCTTCAGATACCGATCTGTGGGTGACCTACCACAATTATTACAAGGCACCTGACCTGCTGGGCCCTCGGGTTTGCAAGGCGCGTGGCATTCCCTATGTGCAACTGGAAAGCACCCGCGCATCCAGTCGGTTAAACGGACCGTGGGCTGAGTTCGCCAAGGCGGCGCATCAGGCCTGCGATGCAGCGGATGTGATCTTTTATCATACGGCCAACGACCTGATCACTTTGCAACGGGATCGCTTTGGCGATCAGGCTTTGGTCGAATTGCCTCCGTTCCTGCCCATCTCGGAACTGCCTCCGGCCGCCACAGGTGGTGCACCCATGTTGACCGTCGGCATGATGCGGCATGGGGACAAGCTGGCGTCCTATCAGATATTGTCCGAGGCCCTGGCGCATTTGACCGGGGACTGGCACCTGAACATCGCAGGAGACGGCCCGGCGCGCAGGCAGGTTGAGGCGCTGATGGCGCCGTTCGGACAGCGGGTGCGTTTTCTGGGTCAGCTTGACCGGGAAGAACTGCAACGCGTCTATCAACAATCATCGCTGCTTGCATGGCCCGGAGTGAACGAGGCTTACGGCATGATTTACCTCGAGGCGCAGGCCGCCGGATTGCCTGTGGTTGCTCAGGATCGGCCCGGCGTACGCGATGTTCTGTCCCCGGCGGCCTATCCATCCGTCGAAAGTGGCGCCAGGGGATTTGCGGATGGCATGCAGGCCCTTTTGTCGGATTCCACGCTGCGCCACACTCTGGGCGCTGCGGCACGCAACTACGTGGCAGAGCGCCACCTGATGCCACAGGCGACCGAGCGCTTGTGGGCAAACCTCCGCCCCCTGCTGAAGGACGTATCATGACCCGGCTTGCACTTCTCCGCCACGGGCACACCCATTGGAACCGCGCCGGACGGATCCAGGGGCGCAGCGACATACCACTGGACGATGACGCCCGAGCCGAATTGGCGGGCTATGGATTGCCACAGGACTGGGCCGAGGCTGACATCTGGTCCAGCCCCCTGCACCGCGCCAGTGAGACGGCGCAAATCGTGACCGGTCGCAACCCGAACACCTCGGACGCGTTGACCGAGATGAACTGGGGCGATTGGGAAGGTCAGCGCGGTGTCGACCTGATCGCGGACGCATCCAGCGGATATCGTCATATCGAGCATTGGGGCTGGGATTTCCGCCCACCAAACGGGGAAAGCCCGGCCGAGGTTCGGGACAGGCTTCGCCCCTGGCTGTCCGCACTGCGGCAGGATACGGTCGCGGTCTGTCATATCGGTATCATGCGGGTCATTCTGGCTTGGGCATGGGGTTGGAATTTCGAAGGACCCGCCCCCTTTAAGATCAAACGCAATCGGCTGTATATCGTCGACATGAAGACCATGACCGCCGACGCCGACCCCGTTCGCCTGATCAAATACGAGGCCCCGCAATGAAGGTGATGATCATCGTCACGCACCTGTTGGGCACCGGGCATCTCAGCCGGGCGCTGACATTGGGGCGGGCCTTTCGGGATGATGGCCACGACGTCATGGTCGTGACGGGTGGCATGCCCGCGCCGCAATTGGACAGCACGGGCATGACCCTGTTCGGCTTGCCGCCACTCAGGTCAGACGGAACCAACTTCACCCGTTTGCTGACCGAAGCCGGCGACGAGGCTGACGCGGCCTATCACGCCAAGCGCGAGGCCGCCCTGGTGCAGGCGGTTAACAGCTTCCAGCCGCAGATCCTGATCACCGAGCTTTACCCCTTTGGTCGCCGAACACTGTCGGCCGAGTTCGATGCGGCCCTGAATGCGGCAAGCGCGTTGCCTGAGCGTCCCGTCATTCTCGGATCGGTCCGCGACATTCTGGCTCCGCCCTCCAAACCCGCCAAGGCCGAGCGCGCGGATGAAATCGTGTCTCGGTATTATGACGGCATTCTGGTTCATTCGACCGAAAGCGTTACGCCCCTGTCGGTCAGCTGGCCGGTGTCGGACCGATTGGCCAAGCGACTTTACTACACCGGCTTTGTGGCGCCTGCATTGCCCCAACCTCACCCCGACGCGGCGGGCCAGGATGAAATCCTGGTCAGCGCTGGCGGCGGATCCGTCGGGCAACCGATCTTTCGCGCGGCCATCGAGGCCGCCAGAAAGATGCCCAACAGGCGCTGGCGCCTGCTGATCGGTGGAACGGATGCAAAGGCACGGATCGCGGAATTGTCCCGGATGGCCGAAGGTGCTTCGGTTGTTCTGGAACCGGTGCGGCCGGATTTCCGCCAGATGCTGCCCCTGGCAGCGGCATCGGTAAGCATGTGCGGCTACAACACTGCCATGGATATCCTTCAAAGTGGCACCCCCGCCGTGTTTGTGCCTTTCGACGACGGCAAAGAGGTGGAACAAGGGCTGCGCGGGCAAAGCCTGTCCGATCTGCCCGCAATCGAAGTTCTGGAAAGCAGAGCGTTGAGCGGGGCGACATTGGCTCGGGCGGTGGAGCGTGTCGTGGCCGACGGCCCCCGTGTACAACAGGATTTCGGTTTTGACGGGGCCATCCAATCCGTCCACATCGCCAAGCGCCTGCTGGAGCAGCGCACATGAACCCCGACTGGCGCCCACTTGACGTCGAGTTGAACCATTGGCGTGCCGAAAGCTTGCCCTTGCCTGTGTGGTGGCGCGATGATGATGCCATTGCGCCAACACCGCAATTGGACCGCCTTTCCGAGCTGGCCGACAAACTGGGCCTGCCCGTGCATCTGGCCGTCATTCCACGCGACGCGACGCCCGCGCTGGCGGAATACGTTGCCGCGCGCGTGTCTCTTGTTCCGGTCGTACACGGGTGGGCGCATACAAACCATGCGCCCCACGGCGAAAAGAAGGCCGAGTTTCGGCTCGACCGTCCGCTGGACGTGATGGTGACGGATGCGCAGGCCGGGATGGCGCGTCTTCGGTCCCTGTTTGGTGACAATATGCGACAGATGTTCGTGCCCCCCTGGAATCGCATTGCACCCAAGATGGTCAAACAGTTGCCAAAGCTGGGATACCGCATCCTGTCCACCGCAACGCCCCGCAAATCACGTCTGGCCGCACCGGGGCTTGAGCAGATCAATACCCATCTTGATCCGATCGACTGGCGCGGGTCGCGTGGCTTGATCTCAGCCGACGCCCTGATCGCACAGACTGCTGGTCTTCTGCGAGACCGACGCGAAGGCCGTTCAGACAACACCGAGCCCTTCGGCATATTGACCCATCATCTGGTCCATGATCAGGACATCTGGGCCTTTACCGAGGCCCTGCTGCGCAAATTGCTGAGCGGGCCCGCCACAGCCTGGGTCGCGCCAGAGAACGAATGAGGACATCACCATGAGCCGATTGGATTCCATGCTGCGCCGACTGACGGCCCAACGCGACGGATTGAACTGGGCGGCCGAGCGGATCAGCGGCCAGCCGGGGGATGTGCTGGATATGGGCCTGGGCAATGGCCGCACCTATGACCACCTGCGTGAAATCCTGCCAGAGCGCCGGATCTGGGTGATGGACCGGATCCTGCAATGCCATCCGGACAGCACCCCCCCGGCCGAGGATTTCCTGCAAGGTGAGGCTGAACCGATGCTGCTCAGACTGGCGGCCGACGGGCATAGGATCGCGCTGGCGCATTACGATTTCGGACGCGGCATCAAGCACGAGGACGTCGCCGAAGCAGAGCGTCTCAGCCCGCTGATCGCGAAAGTCATGCAGCCCGGAGGGTTGTTGATTTCAGGTCAGCCCCTAGTCGGCTTTGCCCAGATCCAGGGGCCCAAGACAATCGCCCCGGACCGTTACCTGTTCTACACGGCCTGATCACGCCACGCGTCGACCGCGCACCCAGACCGAACTCGGGACGGGTACGCCCGCGCGCATCCGGAAGCGGATGACATCGGCGCGGGCGTCGGCGCGCAACTCGCCCCGCTCCTCCAACCCTGCCGCCCGAGCCGGGGCCAGCGTTACTGTCTTCATCCCCCGCGCCAGGTCGCCCCAGATCTCGCCCAGCCTAACCGCCGACAGCAACAAGGCCGACGGCACATAATCCGAAGACAGGATGTCCAGATACCCAAGCTGGGCCAGCTCGTAGGCAGCAACATTGCCTGAATGCGACCCCCCGCGGATTATGTTCGGCGCGCCCATCATGACCCGAATGTCGTTCTTGTGGCAGGCGCGTGCCGCTTCGACGGTTGTGGGGAATTCGGCCAGACGGATGCCGTGACCTGCGGACACTTTCACCTGATCTTCAGTCGTGTCGTCATGGCTGGCCAATACTGCTCCGAAACGGCGGGCAGCTTTGACAGCTTCGACCTCGTGCAGTGCGCCATTGCGATCTCGAAGCCCTTTCAATTGCGCCACGTGCTGAAAGAACGTGTCATCGTCCATGGCATATTTGCCCTTCAGAAAGGTCTCCAGCTTGCCCATGTCGCGAAACTGACGCTGACCGGGCGTGTGATCCATTATGGACACAATGCCAACCCTGTCTTCCTGTCCAAATTCGCTCAGCTCTTCAACCAGAGTTTCCGAACACACCTCGGCCCGCAAGTGCAGAAAGTGGCTGATCTTGAGCGCATCCTGTTCGCGCAGATCCCACAACTCCTGCGACAGGCCACGGGCGTATTTCCCATACCGCCGCGCGCCCGAAGGGATCGATCCAATCCGCATGGCATCGAACACTGTCGTGATCCCGGCGCTGGCCAATTCCGCATCATGTGCAAGAATTGCGGCGGCATGGGGCCAGTTCACCTGTGGACGCGGTTGAATGTGACGTTCAAGGTTGTCCGTGTGCAACTCGACAAGGCCGGGGCTGACATAGTCGCCTTCGCAATCGATCGCGCCCGCGGGAACCCCGTTTCCGGTGTCGATTTCAGCGATGGCCTCACCCACAATCCGGACACTGCCGGTTACGGTTTCATTCGGCAATACAAGCGTGGCATTGGCAAGGATCAAGTCTTCTGTCATCTGAACTTCACGCATGTTGAGACCGAGGAAGGCCACGCAAAAGGAGGCCGATATGACATTCACGCGATACGCGATCTATTTTGCGCCACCTGCGGGCGCGGAATGGGCGAAATTTGCAACAAGCTGGCTGGGTTGGGACATGGAGGCGGGAAAGCCGGTCGCCCATCCGATTGTCGAAGGCATCGACGTTGCAGCCATCACAGAGGTGCCGCGCAAGTACGGGCTGCACGCGACACTGAAGCCACCGTTCAGACTGCGCGACGGCAAAACGTTCGAAGCCCTGCAAGAGGCTTGCAGCTCGCTCGCCTCTCGCCAACCTCCTGTGTCTCTGGATGGCCTCGAGATCGCGCAGTTTGGGCGTTTTCTGGCCCTGCGTCCGTTGGGTGAGACCCAGGCGCTGAATGCGCTTGCCGCGGCCTGTGTTCGGGAATTGGATGGTTTTCGTGCGCCCACCTCTGGGGCCGAACTGACCCGCCGCCGCGCCGCCGGGTTGACCCCAGAGCAAGACGCCAACCTGGCTCAGTGGGGCTATCCTTACGTACTGGACGCGTTCCGCTTTCACATCACGCTGAGCGGCAAGCTGGACAAACCGACCCTGAGAGCAACTCGGAACGCGCTGCAAACCCATCTGGCCCCATTGCTGCCGCAGCCCTTCCAGATCACGGATCTGGCCCTTACGGGCGAGGCTGAGGACGGGCGCTTCTACCTTATCCATCGCTACGGGCTTTCCGGTTGAAGGTGCGACAGGATTTCGGCAACCGTATCTTCCATCGCACCGGAGTTGTCGATTTCCAGGACCTGGTTCAAACCATCGGGCAAAGACGTTTGGGCCCGGTCCAGACGCCGCGTCTGTTCCGCCTTGCTTTCCCGCCCTCTTGAGGACAGGCGCTCGGACAGAACCTCGGGCTTTGCCGTCAGGGAAATCACGATCAGGTCACCAAACACCTCCTGCGCCTCAAGCAACACGGTTCGTGACAGGTTGACCAGAACGGCCTCGGCCACCTGCCGCTGCCGCGTGATCGTCTTCGGCACACCGTAATACAGCCCATGCGCATGCCAACTCAGCGCAAACGCGCCATCCCGTTCCATCCGCTGAAATGTATCGACCGAGACCCGGTCGAAATCTTCGCCGTCTTCGCCTTCGGGGCGGGTAATCACCCGCCGCAGCCGCTGAACACCCGACGCCCGGGCCACCAGCGCGTTTATTACGCTGTCCTTTCCGACCCCCGAAGGACCCACGACCGCTATGACCGGAGCAAGCGTCATGCAGCCATCCCCGGCGTGAAGTCCGAGACATCGACCTCGCGGTCACAGACCCGTTCGCGTGCGTCGAGATCGTGAAAAATCCCGACAATCGTAACGCCCTTGTTCTTGGCCACTTCGATCAGGGACAAAACGGTTTCCCGGTTCTGCGCATCCAGGCTTGCGGTCGGTTCATCCAACAGCATTGCCGGATATTCATGCGCAAAGCCCCGCGCAATGTTCACTCTCTGCTTTTCGCCGCCCGAGAAGGTCGTCGGGCTGAGGGTCCACAGACGTTCGGGAATATTCAGCTGTTTCAGCAACCCGGCTGCCCTGTCCATTGCCACTTGCCTGTCACAGCCCACGGCCAGCAGCGGCTCTGCCACAACGTCCAGCGTCGGCACCCGAGGCACGACCCGCAGGAACTGGCTGACATAGCCCAAGGTGTCACGACGCAGCAACAGGATCTGCCGCGGTTCAGCCCGGGCCACGTCCAACCCTGCGACCAGCACCTGACCAGAGGCCGCCAGATAGTTGCCGTAGATCACACGCATCAGCGTGGATTTGCCTGCACCCGACGGCCCGGTCAGGGCGACGCACTCACCCGGTTCCACTTTCAGAGACGCGCCTTTCACCACCGGGATCGTGGCGCCGCCCTGATTGTGCAGGGTGAAGCTTTTGCTGACGTCAACAAGTTCAATCATCGCTTCATCTTTCTCCAAAGCCTCAAACCTGCAAAACGCTGGACACCAGCAACTGCGTATAGGCATGTTGCGGGTCGTCCAGCACCTGATCCGTCAACCCGGCCTCGACCACGCGACCGCTTTTCATCACCATCAACCGATCCGCCAGCAGACGCACCACGGCAAGATCATGGGTAACGATGATCGCACTCAACCTCATCTCACGCACGAGTCCGCGCAACAAATCCAGCAAACGCGCCTGCACCGACACATCCAGACCACCGGTCGGTTCGTCCATGAACACCAGCCGAGGACCTGTCACCAGATTGCGCGCGATCTGCAAACGCTGCTGCATCCCGCCCGAAAACGCGCTGGGGCGGTCATCGACGCGGCTCTCGTCAATTTCGACCCGGGCCAGCCAGTCAATGGCCTTGCCCCGAATGCTGCCATAGTGGCGCCCGCCGACAGCCATCAGCCGCTCGCCAATGTTGCCACCGGCGCTGACAGACATCCGCAACCCGTCGCGCGCGTGTTGGTGGACAAAGGCCCAGTCGGTGCGGCTCAGCATCCGGCGCTCTGGCTCGGACATTGTGACCGTATCGACCGGGCCGTCTGCACGGGTATCAAAGATCGCTTGCCCGGCATCCGGCTTCAGAAGGCCGGCCATACAGTTGAGCAAGGTCGACTTGCCCGACCCACTTTCACCAACGATTCCCATCACTTCTCCGGGGAAGAGATCAAAATTCACATCCGCGCATCCGATCCGGCGGCCATAGCTTTTTTCAATGCCTTTGACTTGCAACAGAGGGGTCATTGCGCGTTCCCTTCGGCCAGTTGGCCTGCATGGCCCGCCTTGCGGCGTGACCGGCAGTAATCCGTGTCGGAACAGACAAACATCCGGTTGCCCGCGTCATCCGTGATAACCTCGTCCAGATAGCTGTCTTCGGCCCCGCACAGGTCGCAGGGATGATCGGCCTTGCTGGCCTCGAACGGGTAGTCCTCGAAATCGAGGCTCACGACTTTGGTATGCGGAGGCACCGCGTAAATCCGCTGCTCGCGCCCGGCACCAAACAGCTGGATCGCGTCCATCTCAAGCTTTGGATTGTCGAATTTCGGAATTGGGGACGGGTCCATGACATAGCGTCCAGCCACGTTCACCGGATAGGCATAAGCGGTCGAAATCGCCCCGTGCTGGCTGATATCCTCGTACAGTTTCACATGCATCAGCCCGTATTCCTCAAGACTGTGCATCTTGCGTGTCTCGGTCTCGCGCGGTTCCAGAAAGCGCAGAGGTTCGGGAATCGGCACCTGATAGACGATGATCTGGTCTTCGCGCAGTTTCGCCTCGGGGATGCGGTGGCGGGTCTGAATGATCGTGGCCTGTTCCGTCTTTTCCGTGGTGGCGACCCCTGCGGTGTTTTCAAAGAACTTGCGGATGGATACGGCGTTGGTCGTGTCGTCTGCGCCCTGATCGATCACCTTGAACGTATCCTCGGGCGTCAACGTCGCGGCTGAAACCTGTACGCCGCCGGTACCCCAGCCATAGGGCATCGGCATCTCGCGGCTGGCAAACGGCACCTGATACCCCGGTATGGCCAGGCCTTTGAGGATCGCCCGGCGGATCATCCGCTTGGTTTGTTCGTCCAGATAGGCGAAATTGTACGCGCTCATAGGCAGCTTCTTTCGATGAGGGCATGTTCCAACGCTTGCGGCGCGGTGAAGTGGATCCCATCCATGCCCACCGCACGCGCGCCTTCGACATTGTGCAGCCCGTCATCGATGAAAATGCAGTTCTCGGGTGAAAGCCCGGCCCGCCTGCACAGCAAATGGAAAATCTCTGGCTGAGGCTTCAAAAGCTTCTCCTGCCCCGACACGACGGTGACACCAAACACTTCGCCCAATTCGGGATGTGCCCCCACGCCGACAGGCCAGGTTTCCGCTGACCAATTGGTGATCGCGTGAACCGGAGTGCCCTGCTCTTTCAGGCGGTAAAGCAGGCGCCAGCTTCCCTCGATCTTTTGCGGAACGGTTCTGGCATAACGTTCAACGTAAACACTGAGGCGCTGCCGATCTTCCGCATTTTCCAGTTCAGCGGCCAGATCGGCGAACATCTCTCCTCCATCGGCCCTAAGGTTGCGTTCGGGGAAATTGATGCGCGTCAGGAACTCTGCCACCGCCTCGCGGCTGCCCATCTCCTCCAGCCATGCCAGATGCGGATCCCATTTGACCAACACGTTTCCGATATCAAAAACGACGGCTTTCATTCCACGGCCTCCTCTGACATGCGCTCTTGGGTCTTTCGGCGCAGTTTGCGGACCAGTTCCAGCTCGGACTGGAAATCAACGTAATGCGGCAGCTTGATATGTTCGAGAAAGCCGGTGGCCTGAATGTTGTCCGCATGGCTCAGGACAAATTCTTCATCCTGCGCGGGCGCGCCCATGTTGTCTTCACCCAACTCTTCCCACCGCAAGGCCCGATCGACCAGCGCCATCGCAATGGACTTCCGTTCAGACTGGCCAAAGACCAGCCCATAGCCCCGCGTGAACTGCGGCGGTTCCGTTTTCGAACCGGTGAACTGGTTCACCGTTTCACATTCGGTCAGCTCGACCTCGCCGATGTCGATGGCAAAGCCCAGCTCGGGGATGTCCAGCTCAACCACGACCTTGCCGATACGCAATTCTCCGACAAAGGCGTGGTTGCGGGCGTAACCGCGCTGGGTCGAATAAGCCATGCCCAGCACAAATCCCTCATCCCCGCGGGTCAGCGACTGAAGGCGCACCGGGCGGGTGGACGGGAACTCCATCGGTTCACGGGTCAGATCGCCCGGAACGTCATCGCGGGCCGGTTCATCCTGAATGATACCCTCGTCCTTCAGGAATGCGGTAATATGTGGCGTCGGTTCCACTTGCGCAGGGCCTTCAGGCGCCTTTGGAATTTCGCCCTCGGCCGCCAGCTTGAAATCCAGCAATCGGTGGGTGTAGTCGAAGGTTGGCCCCAGAACCTGACCACCGGGGGCATCTTTGAACGTGGCCGAGATCCGGCGATCACAGGCCATATCGCCGGTTTTGACGGGGTTGGAATGGCCGAAACGAGGCAGGGTCGTGCGGTAAGCGCGGACGAGGAAAATCGCCTCGATCAGGTCACCGCGCGCCTGTTTGATCGCCAGCGCAGCAAGGTCGGGATCGTATAACGACCCCTCGGCCATGACCCGGTTCACCGCAAGGCTCAACTGTTCGCGGATCTGCGCGAGGCTCAGTTCCGCGACATCTGTCGCACCACGGCGTTCTTCGGCAAGCCACGCATGGGCGTTTTCGATGGCTTTTTCGCCCCCTTTGACAGCGACATACATGGCTTACCCTTTCGACCTGATTTGCGTGCTACGCGGCAGGGCCGCGACCGCCTCACCGCAGGTGAAGAAAAAATCACACCCCAAAGGGTAAAGCCGCGCATTGTTCTGAAGAGCCGGAACATCCGGCAGAGAAAGCCGCGCCGTGTCCCGGATGCCGGGGCCGCTCAGAACCGCGCCGTTCTGCTCCAGGCGCCTGCATTCCACAACAAGCGTGGCGGACCGGTCCGGGTATTCCGGCGTCCCGATACGATAGGTGTTGAGCGGCGCCAGTGCATCCCACGTACCAAGGACAAAATCAGCATCTTCCGCCGCCACTATCGGTGCACCCGTGTGAAAGGTCAGCCATTCGCGCACCAAATCGGTGTCGGCTTCACCCGCCAGATGAACGTTTGTCTCGGCGTCGCAAAGCGTCAGAAGCAGCGTGCCGGCCGCAACGGACAGGGGCGCAGGTGGTTCACAGCCAGTCAGGGCGCGGATTTCACCCGGACGCGCCATGACGGTCATGGCCGCGCGGAATGCATATGCCGCGTCGACAGGTGCGTCTTGAAAGCCCCCCGAGAACCGCATTTGATCCGGCATCAGTCTTCCCCCCGAGCCAGCGTGAAAAACTCGACCTTGGTGGCCGCTGCCTTTGCGGTGCGCGCTGTCTTGATCGACTGCATTTGCAGCCTCAGCGGATCAAGCAGCCGTTCCTGCAAATCATCCGCAGCGGCCGTCTGCATCATCGCATCAATCAATGCCGCCGCTTCTGCCTTGGATTTCGACCTGCCCTGAACATATCCGTGACCGACCGCACCATCCTGCAACACGACCGAGCAGCGCGTAACGGTCATTTCGCCCAGGTTGAACAAAGCGCCGGTTCCTCCGATGCGGCCACGCACCATGACACCACCCACCTCGGGCCTGCGCAGCCATTCGAAACTCGGGCAGTCCTGAATGCCGTCCCACAGCGTCATCAGGGCGGCGTCCGGCGCGCGCGCCAGCAGACCCATCCATTCCTTCCGGGCCTTGATCCCGATTTCCGTCTGGTTTGCCATCAAAGCCTCTTGGACAGGTTGTCTACATGAACTATACAACTAGACAAATATTAACCGACAGGTTGCCAAAACGCAATCTGCGACCGTTTGAAGGTTTGGTGAAATGAGCAAAACGCCGATCTGGAAAAGTATTGCCCTGCGCCTGACCTCGGACATCGCCGAGGGGCGCTATCAAACCGGAGATCGCCTGCCCACCGAAGCCCAGCTGGCCGCCACCTATGGCGTCAACCGCCACACGGTACGGCGCGCTTTGGCTGTCATGTCTGATCAGGGTCTGGTTCACGCCCGGCGCGGTGCGGGCGTTTTTGTTGCGGCACGGCCAACGGATTATCCGATCGGCAAAAGGGTGCGCTATCACAAGAACATCTCGGCCAGCGGCAAGATACCGGGCAAGAGAATCCTGGCTTTGACCACGCGCATCGCCGATGAAGCCGAAGCCGAAGCTCTGGGTCTGAACGAGGGTGATCCAGTGCATGTCTATGACGGATTGTCCCTGGCAGACGGGCAGCCCATAGCCCTGTTTCAAAGCGTTTTCCCCGCGGTACGATTTCCGGATATCTTGCAGACATTGGCCGAAACCCAATCCGTCACCAAGGCGCTGCAAGCCTGCGGCGTCACGGATTACGTCCGCGTGTCGACTCGCCTGACCGCGCGCGGGGCGACCGCAACGCAGGCGCTGCAACTTCAATTGTCAGAAGGCGCTCCTGTTCTCTTCTCGGTCGGCGTCAATGCCGACCCGGATGGACGGCCAGTCGAGTACGGCCGCACGGTTTTCGCGGGTGAGCGTGTAACGCTGACCCTGAACGAGGCATAAGCGAACTAGGGTTCTCAGCCGCTTCCGACCGCCGGTCCCAAGTCTCAGCCCATTGGGTCAGATGCCGCGCGGTGAGAGTTTTGTGGCAACACGGCGTTTGCGGGGGCTATCCATCCCACCGGCTCACGGGTATACGCATCCGCGACTCTTCAGCTGATACGAGGCCACCATGAGCTTTGACCGCACCATCAAGATCGCGCCGTCTATCCTGTCCGCCGATTTCGCCAATTTCGGGCTGGAAATTCAGGCCATCGAAGCGCAGGGCGCCGACTGGGTTCATGTTGACGTGATGGATGGCCATTTCGTTCCAAACCTGACCTTTGGCCCTCCAGCCGTGAAAGCCTTTCGCCCGCATGTGAAAACGGTGATGGACGTTCACCTGATGATCACGCCGGTCGATCCCTACATCCAGGCCTATGCCGATGCCGGAGCGGACATTCTGACCGCACATGTCGAGGCTGGCCCTCATACCCATCGCACCTTGCAGGCCATTCGCGGCGCCGGAATGAAAGCCGGCGTTGCCCTGAACCCCGGCACCCCAGCCGAAGCAGTCGAGCATCTGCTGGACCTCACGGATCTGGTTTGCGTGATGACCGTGAACCCCGGCTTTGGGGGCCAGAAATTCATCGACATGACCGGCAAGGTCAAAAAACTGCGTCAGATGATCGGTGATCGTCCGGTGCATATCGAGATTGATGGTGGCGTCGACCCGAAAACCGCTCCGCTTGTGGCAGCGGCAGGTGCGGATGTGCTGGTGGCCGGTTCCGCGGTGTTCAAGGGCGGATCGGTTTCAACCCCACAGATCTACGGAGACAACATCCGTGCCGTCCGGGCAGCTGCTGAATCAGCGCTGTCCTGATTTGCAATCACCGGCGGCTGTTAGCAAGACTGTCAGCCGCCGGTATGGATCACAGCCCTTGTCAAGCAAGGACTCCAGTCCGCGCGGAACGCGCCCAAATAAGGCGCTCTGCCCGTTTCCTTGACTTTGCGGTTGAGAGGATGACAGACGCGCATCACCAACCTTCATCAAACCCAATTGGCGGGAAACATCCCACCTTGACGTTCTTGTTGAGAACCCGCGTGTATTGGTGAGGTTCGCAGGACTTGGCAGGGGGCGAAATGCGACAAGGACCCCAATACAGCTTGTAAAATGGGTGATGAGCCACCGCGCAACGTAAAAAAATCGATATACCCTACCCAGTTTCAGGATCGTTTTGGGATTGACCCAGTTCCGCCAACTCGCTCCAAACCGCATCCGGAATAGCCCAGTTGGCCCATTCGAATGTTTGGTCCACATGTTGCGGCCATGTCGCCCCGCAGATTGTTGAAGCAATGTCTGCGTTCTTGACTGAGAACTGCAACGCAAGCGCCCCCAACGGTACATCGTAACGAGAACAGATACTCTCAACTGCACGAACCGGGCCCAGAACGGCTTCGGTCGCCTGCTGATAGACGTAATAATGATGAGCAGAACTTCCCTTGGCCAAAATTCCTCCGGAATAGGGCGCCGCATTCAGAACCGCCACACCTTTGGACCGCGCAAGCTCGATCATTGGAGCGGAATTCACGTTGACCACCGTATGCCTGTTGTGTGTCAGAAGGACGTCAAACTCACGATCACGCAGCATCGGCATCAGGACGTCAATCCGGCCGCCTGCAAGCCCCACTGCCCTCGCCAGACCTTCTTCCTTGATCCGGAACAGCTCATCAAGTGCACCGCCGGTGCCGGTCACCTCCGAAATATCTGCAGCGTATTCGGGGTCATGTAGATGGAGAATATCCACCTGTTCCACCCCGAGGGCCTGAAGACTTGCTTCAAGTGACCTTCGCGCTTGTGTCGCATCAAACCTGTTGCTCTCCATGTCCCGGTCCAGTTTCGTGGACAGAACCCGGCCTTCAGGCCACCCCCCCAGTTCACGAATGACTTGCCCGATACGCTCTTCACTTCGACCCATCGCGTACCCACGCGCTGTGTCAATGAAGCCATCCGGGCGCTGGAGAATTGCCCATATTGTGTCCAGCGCACGGACTTCGTCTACCTCGTACCCATATATCTGAGGTATGCTTCCCAGGCCTGTTGAACCGAACCCTATTTGCGGCAGCCTGACTCCAGTCCGGCCGATTTCAACATGCTTGGTCATCCCACCATCCTCCCCTACAGGACATTTCTGACTGCAATTTTGTCGAGGGTCGCCGTTCAACGCAAGCTTGGCGTATTGGCGTGCTATCTCGAAATCGAGGCAAGCATGGCATTTGAATCCTAACAAAAAGGGCGCCCCGCGGGGCGCCCTTTCCGTCTGATCATTCGCTTGCGCGAATT